>NZ_LGHM01000133.1 GCF_001908185.1 Bradyrhizobium sp. AS23.2 | reverse complement strand
GTGTTCGGCGACCGCGACCTCGTCGAGGTGGCGCCGCGGCGCAGCCGGGCGACCGTGCTGCAGATCCTCGCCGCCATCGTCGCGCAGAACCAAGCACTCGGCGTCGGACGCGGCCTGGTCTCCGCACCGGCCATGCTCAACACTGCGCTCGACCATGCCAGACGCCGCGCTGCGCACGATGCCGCCGTGATCGTCATCAGCGATTTCGACGGCGCGGACGCAGCGACCCGCGAGACCGTCACCGCCCTCGCCCGGCATAATGACGTGATCGCCGTGCTGGTCCACGATCCCCTGCAGAGCGACCTGCCGCCCTCGGCCAGCATGACCGTGACCGATGGCGAATTGCAGATCCGGCTCGACGTCGGACGCGACAGTGTCCGCAAGAGCGTATCGCAGGTCACGCAGGATCGCCTCAAGGGCATCTTTGCCTGGACGCATGAGCTCGGAATTCCAGTGCTGCCGCTGAGCGCGGCGGAGGACACCCCTGCTCAGCTCCGCCGCCTGCTCGGCGGCCTGCCGACCCGCCACGGCCGCACGGCCGCGCACAGCCAGACGGGGGCAGCCCTTGGCTGAGGTCACATTCGCAAAGGCCGATCCTGTCGCCGGCCTGATCGACGTCCCGCTGCCGCACGAGGTGAGCCTCCTGCCGCAAACCTGGGAGGCGCGGCTTGCGATTGTCCTGCTGGTCGTCGCCGTCGGCGCGGCGCTGTGGCGCTATGCGCATCTGCGCCGCGTCAACCGCTACCGCCGGCAAGCGCTCGCAGAACTCTCCCGGATCGAGCACGCCCGCAATTCTGCCTCGCCGGAATTGCTGTCGAAATTGACTGTGCTGGTGAGGCGCACCGCGCTCGCTGCCTTCCCGCGCGAGCAGGTCGCGCCCCTCATCGGGCCGGCTTGGCTTTCCTTCCTCGATCGCAGCTATGGCGGCGAGGAATTCTCCCATGGCGTGGGCTGCCTGCTCGTCAGCGGTCCGTATCAGCGGATGCCGCCCGACGGGGCCGAGCTGCAATCGCTGGTCCGTCTCGTCCGCCGCTGGATCAGGGGACACCATGCTTGAATTCGCCTGGCCATGGCTGCTCCTGCTGTTGCCGCTGCCGATCCTGGTGTGGTGGCTGCTGCCGCCGTACCGGGCGCGACAGGCCTCGGTCCAGGTGCCGTTCTTCGACAGGCTGGCCGCGGCGACCGGACAGACACCGCAGCGGGGCGCGGTCATCCTGGAACGCCGGGCCGTGCAGATGATCGCGGCGGTGGTGATCTGGATATTGCTGGTTGCGGCCCTGGCCCGTCCGCAATGGGTCGGCGATGCCGTGACGCGGGAGGTGTCCGCGCGTGACCTGATCCTGGCGATCGACATCTCGGGATCGATGGATCAGCGTGATTTCAAGGCGCCGGACGGCACGACGCTCACGCGTCTCGACGGCGTCAAGCGCGTGGTCAAGGACTTCATTGCACGCCGTAAGGGTGATCGTATCGCGCTGATCCTGTTCGGCACCAGACCCTATGTGCAGGTGCCGTTCACACAAGACCTCCAGACGGCGCAGCAACTGCTAGATCAGGCTACGGTCGGCATGGCCGGCCAGCAGACGGCGATCGGCGATACGATCGGCCTTGCCATCAAGACATTTGCGGCCAGCACAGCGAAGCAGAAGCTGCTGGTGCTCCTGACCGACGGCAACGATACGGCAAGCCGCGTGCCGCCCGAACACGCCGCCGACATCGCCCGTCAGAACGATGTCGCCGTCTACACGATCGGCGTCGGCGATCCCGCAGCCTCCGGCGAGAACCGCGTCGATCTCGGCGTCCTGCAACGCGTCGCCGGCACCACCGGCGGTCACTTCTTCAGGGCCGAGGATGGCGCCCAGCTGCAGGCAATCTATGCCGACATCGACCGGCTGGCGCCGGCCAAGCTTCAGACCTTGTCATGGCGGCCGAAGCGGCCGCTGTTTCAATGGCCGCTTGGCGCCGCCGTCATGCTCGGCCTGCTCCTGTGGATCGCGCTGCTGCTCGGGAGCGAGTGGCGCCGGATGAGGAGCGTGAGCCATGCATGAGGCGGCCGCGACGTCCTTCCACCTCTTGCGGCCGCTCTGGTTGCTCGCGCTGATCCCGCCCGCCGCCGTGTTCGTCGTCCTGCTGCGGCGGCAAAGCGTGAGCGCGCAATGGGGCGGCGTGATCGCGCCCCATCTTCTGACGCATCTGATCGTGCGGCCGCGGCGCGGACGCCATATCAATCCGATCTATCTCGTGGCCGCCGCCATGATGCTCGGCATTATCGCGCTGTCCGGACCAACCTGGCGGCGCGAGCTGCCGCCTTTTGTCGAGGACAAGGCGCCGCTGATGATCGCGCTCGCGGTCGGCTCATCGATGAGCGGGACCGATGTCGCGCCCTCGCGCCTCGAACGTGCCAAGCAGAAGATCCGGGATCTGCTTGCGACCCGCGCCGGCGCCAGGACCGGGCTCGTTGCTTATGCCGGCACCGCGCATCTGGTGATGCCACCGACGGACGACCGCTCCGTGATCGAGCCGTTCCTGGCGGCGCTTGCCCCCGGGCTGATGCCGGCAGACGGCAAGAACCTTGCCGGCGCAATCGCGCTAGCTGCCGACGCCCTCGCGACCGAGCCCGTAGCCGGCACCATACTGCTGGTCGCCGACGATGTCGGCGCTGCGGATGCGGCCACGGTGCGGCAGGCGGCCGGGCGCAACAATCTCGTGGTTCTTGCAGTGAGCGCGGACGCACCCGCCCTGCCCGCCGGCACGGATGTCATCCGCGTCAGCATCGACGGCTCCGATATCGCGCGGCTCGAGCGCCGGATCGAAACGCGCTTCCAGGCCGCGCAGGGAGATGCGTTCGGCACGCTATGGCGCGACGAGGGTTATTGGCTACTGCCGTTGCTCGCGCTGTTGAGCCTGCTCTGGTTCCGACGCGGCACCACCGTGGCCTGGGCCCTTGCCCTGATGATCGCGATGCAGACGGTGCCTGCGAAAGCCCAAGAGGCCTCTCGTTTTGCCAGTCTCTGGCTGACGCCCGATCAGCAGGGTCGGCTTGCCTTCGATCGCGGCGACTATGCCGCTGCAAAAACGACGTTCGCCGACCCGATGTGGCGCGGCATCTCGGCCTACCGCGCGTATGACTTCCTCGCCGCCGCCGAGGCGTTCTCGCACGTTGACACGCTGGAGGGGCAATTCGCGCTCGGCAACGCACAGGCGCAGAACCACGCCTATGAGAAGGCGATCAAGGCCTATGACAATGTGCTGAAGGCGCAGCCCGGCAACGTCGCCGCCAAGATCAACCGCTCGATCGTTCAGGCAGCGCTCGACGCGCAAGAGGAGAAGCGCCGCAAGCAGGAGCAGGATAACAGTGCGCCGCCTGAGGAGAAGGCGGACGAGATGCGGGTCGATCCCAAACAGAAGGGTGGCAAGCGGATTACGGTCACGCCGCAGGACGTCACGACGGCAGATGCGGCCGCGGCCTGGATGCGCCAGGTCCAGACCTCGCCGGCGGACTTCCTCAAGCTGAAATTTGCGATCCAGGCTGCAGCGCCGACGCAGGGAAAGGCCGCACCATGAGACTGCGGATTGCATCCGGAATCCTCTGGACCGCCGCAGTGCTCCTGCCGCCGCACGCCTTCGCGCAACAGCCGGTCGCACCGGAGCCGATCGTGCAGGCAACGGCCGATCCGCCGCGTGTCGTGGTTGGGCAGCCGGTGACGCTGCGCATCGTCGTGGTCGCGCCCAATTACATGACATCGCCCCCCGAACTGCCCGGCTTCCAGGTCCGCAACGCGGTGACCAGGCAGTTGCAGAGCATCAACACCAGTGAGCAGCGCGACGGCGTGTCTTATGCCGGCGTGCAGTTCGAATATGCGATCTCGCCGCAGGAGCCGGGCGCCTATGCGATCGCCGACCAGACCGTCAACATCAAATACGCCGCCGCCCCTCCCGCCACGCGCGAGGTGACTGTCGCGCTCCCGCGCGTGTCGTTCGAGGCATTCATTCCGGACGCGGCAGCCGGGCTTCGTCCATTTGTTTCGGCCAAGAGCCTGATGGCTGAACAGGAGATCAAGCGTTCGTCCGACCAGCTCAAAGCCGGCGATGCGGTCACGCGAACGGTGACGATCACGGCAGAGGGTACGCCGGCGATGCTGCTGCCCCCGCAGAAATTTGCTGCAATCGACGGCTTGCAGCTCTATCCGACGCAGCCGGTGCTCGAGGACAAGATAGAGGGCCGCACCGATGTCATGACCGCGACCCGGACCGACTCCGCAACCTATATGCTGGAACGGCCCGGTACTTATTCGCTCCCCGCGATCGAGATCGACTGGTGGAACAACGCCAGCGGCAAGGTCGAGCGGATCCACCTCGATGCCGTGCCTTTCGCCGTTGCCGCTCCTCCGGGGGGCGCGAACCAGATGTCCATGGGACGATCAGGTCGGGGCTGGACATGGGCCGGCATCCGCGACCTCCTGGCGGACCACTGGCTGATTGTCCTGTTCGCAGCCGCCGTCGCCGCAGGCCTCGGTCTGATCGCGCCCCGCGTGATCCAGCGAGTGACTGCCGAACATCGCCGACGGCGCGACGCCTATTGCCTGTCGGAAACCTTTGCCTTCAACCGGCTGCGTCGCGCGATCGGCCGCCGCGATGCAGGACAGGCGTATTTCGCTTTGCTCGATTGGTTGCCGCGCCTCAATGCAGCGCCGGAGAACACCGCCGCAGCGTTCAGAGCGGTCGCAGACGATCCGGTGCTTGACGGACAGATCGGAGCACTCGAGAGCACGCTGTTTGGAGATCGGCGCAACGCCGCTCCCTGGTCGCCGCCCGAGATGCTGCGCCATCTGGTTGCAGCCCGCCGCAATCTGCGGCCGCGCGAAAGGCGCGCTCACGGCAGTGGCCTACCCCAATACATCAATCCGGTCGGGACTTCGAACATGCCTGCGCATCAACGCAGAAGGCCCGCCAGATGAGTGAAGCACGTGGAGACCAAGTGAGCACCAGAAGAGGTCACGTTATCGCCAGCCCAAACACCCCTTGAGCACCGAGGAGCGTCAAATGAGCCGTGAAACGACCAAGCAGGACACCATCAGCGCCGACTCCCTCTGCGATCCCACGCCAAGCCTCCACCGCCGGGCAGTGCTGCTCGGCACGTCGTCGATCGTCGCGACGGCGGCGTTGACCCCACAGGCCCTCGCCCAGGCGCAGAAGGCCGCACCCTCACCGTCGCCCGCCGCGGCAGCGCCTGGAGGGCGCAAGCCCAACATCCTCGTCATCTTCGGCGATGACATCGGCATTCCCCAGATCAGCGCCTACACCATGGGCATGATGGGCTATCGCACGCCCAATATTGACCGGATCGCGCGCGAAGGCGCGATCTTCACCGATTCCTACGGTCAGCAGAGTTGCACCGCCGGCCGCGCTTCCTTCATCCTCGGTCAGGAGCCGTTCCGGACCGGCCTTCTCACCATCGGCATGCCCGGCGATCCCCACGGTATCCAGGACTGGATGCCGACGATCGCTGAGGTCCTCAAGACCCAGGGCTACGCCACCGGCCAGTTCGGCAAGAACCATCTTGGCGACCGCGACGAGCATTTGCCGACGAAACACGGCTTCGACGAATTCTTCGGCAATCTCTATCATCTCAACGCGGAGGAAGAGCCCGAAGGCTATTTCTATCCGAAGGATCCAAACTTCCGGAAGCAGTTCGGACCGCGGGGCGTCATCAAATCATCCGCCGACGGCAAGATCGAAGACACTGGCCCGCTCAACACCGCCCGAATGCCGACTGTCGATGAAGAGTTCCTCGGCGGTGCTAAAGATTTCATCGACCGGCAAGCCAGGGCAAACCGCCCCTTCTTCGTCTGGTTCAACTCGACGCGGATGCATGTCTTCACGCATCTGAAGAAGGAGTCACTCGGCAAGACCGGTAAAGGAATCCATGCCGACGGCATGGTGGAGCACGACGGGATGGTCGGCGAGTTGCTGAAGCAGCTCGACGATCTCGGCATCGCCGACAACACGATTGTTCTCTACACCACGGACAACGGCGCCGAGATTGCGCTGTGGCCGGACGGAGCAATGACCCCGTTCCACGGCGAGAAAGGCACCACCTGGGAAGGCGGCATGCGCATCCCGATGATGGTGCGGTGGCCGGGCGTCGTGAAGCCGGGCACGCAGTACAACGAGATCATCTCGCTGATCGACTGGTTCCCGACGCTGTGCGCCGCGGCGGGAGTCCCCGACATCAAGGAGAAGATGAAGACGGGGTTTTCTGGCGCCGGCGGCAAGAACTTCAAGGTCCATCTCGATGGTTATAACTTCATGCCGTTCTTCAAGGGAGAAGCAACCACGCCGCCGCGAGATGCGATCTACTACTTTGACCAGGGCGGCAATCTCAACGCCATCAGATGGAACGACTGGAAGCTGAGTTTCGCGACCGCTTCCAAGGGCAATATCGCGACGGCGACCCGTGAAGTCCCGGCATGGTCGCTGATCGCAAACCTGCGCATGGATCCCTATGAGCGCGGCCTGGAGGAAGGCGGCGGAGCCGTCCAGTTCCTCGCTCAAAACATGTGGCTGATCGTGCCGGTGCAGGGAAAGATCAAGGAGTTCTTCTCCGATTTCGATCAATTCCCCTATCAGGAAGGCAGTTCGTTGAATGCCGGCGGCATCAACTACGGATTGCTCCGGCAGCAGGCGGCATTGAAGCGGCTCAACGAGCTCGAACGCATGAAGCCGCAATAGTGAGAGCGTAGCGAGGAACAGAAGGAACGATGCCATGATGGCACGGCTCGGTGCTCTGCTGCTTGCATGTTTGGCCGCGATCTCCGCTGCGGTGGCGCAGCCGGCCGATCCCTTGCCATCCTGGAACGACGGCGCGGCGAAATCGGCAATTGCCGATTTCGTCGCGCGCGTCACGCGCGACGGCGGACCGGACTTCGTTGCGCCTGCCGAGCGCATCGCCGTGTTCGACAATGACGGGACGCTCTGGTGCGAGCAGCCGATCTACTTCCAGGCGGCGTTCGGGCTCGACGAGGTCAAGGCGAAGGCGCCGCATCATCCCGAATGGAAGCGGCAACAGCCGTTCAAGGCATTTCTTGCGAACGACAAAGCCGCGCTCGCGGCGCAGGGCGAAAAAGGGTTGCTCGCGCTGCTCGCGGTGTCGTACAGCGGCATGACCACGGAAGCTTACGCAAAATCGGTTGGCGACTGGCTCGCGCAGGCCAAACACCCGCGGTTCAACCGTCCTTACAACGAGCTCATCTATCAGCCGATGCTGGAGCTGCTCGCCTATTTGCGCGCAAACGGCTTCAAGACCTTCATCGTCTCCGGCGGCGGTGTCGAATTCATGCGGGTATGGACCGAGAAGGCCTACGGCATCCCCCCGGAGCAGGTGGTCGGCTCGTCCGACGTGACGCAATTCAAGATCGGCGCCGACGGCCGGCCGGTGCTCATGAAGCTGCCGAAGGTCGCGTTCATCGACGACGGCCCCGGTAAACCGTCCGGCATCAACCGCTTCATCGGCCGCCGGCCGATCCTCGCCTTCGGCAACTCCGACGGCGACCTCCAGATGCTGCAATGGACCGCCGCTGGCCCCGGCGCGCGCTTCCTCGGCATTGTCCATCACACCGATGCAGCCCGCGAATACGCCTACGACCGCCACTCCAGAATCGGAAAGCTCGACAAAGCCTGGGACGAGGCGGTGCAACGCGGCTGGACCGTCGTCGACATGGCCAAGGACTGGAAGACGGTGTTCGCGTTCGAACACGGCAGCACGGGAGCGCCGCAATGACTGGGGTGCCGCAGACCGAACCGGTGAAGGACCTGAAGGGCAATACGCAGAAGAGCAACAGGAGAGGTACGCCAATGTCTGATCATACGCACGTGGCACGACTGGCAAGCTGCATTCTGATGCTGGCGACCGGCATATCGTCATCGCCAGTGCCGGTATCGGCGGCCCCGCTTCAACCCGCCGCGATCCAGCATGACGCCGCGACACCCCCCGACCTCATCGAGGTCCGCGCCGCCGGGCGCCGCGGCGGTGCCGTGGTCGGTCCCCGCGGCGGCGCGGTCGTTCATCGTGGTGGGGCCGTGGTTGGTCCTCGCGGTGCCGCCTATCGCGGTGGCACGGTCGTGAGGGGACCGCGCGGCAATGTTGCGGTTCGATCCACGACGGCCGTCGCCGGACGCGGCGGATGGGCCCGGCCCGGCTGGTACCGCTGGCCCGCAGGCGGTGCGATCGCGGCCGGTGCGGCGATCGGCTTCGTGACCGCGGCGACGGCTGCGGCCTGGGCGGGTAGCCCGCCCTCACCCGGCATGTGCTGGTACTACACCGATCCATCCCGGACGCAGGGCTTCTGGGACTATTGCCAATGATGGCGGTGCTGACATGAAGGCGAGGCGATCGTCATGAGCGGTTACGACATCTTTGCGTCGATCGTGCTGGTGATCCTGCTCGCCAGTGCGATCGGTGTGGTCTGCATCGCCGGCTGGCTGCCCGGACACATCGCGAAATCGCGCAACCATCCCCATGCGCAAGCTGTGACCGTCGCCGGCTGGATCACGCTCTTCTTCGGCTTCGCGCTGTGGCCAATCGCCTTCATCTGGGCCTATCTCGACGTGCCCGCACGGAAAGCAGGAGATGCGTGATGGGCGCCGCGATCTTCAACACCTATCTGGCTCTGCTGTTCCTCCTCGTGCACTTCAAGATCGTGAGCTTCAACCTGTTCTGGAAGGCGTCGCCCGCGATCGTCCCGGTGCTGCTGCTATTCGGGCTGCTGATCCCGATGGGATGGGGCGCGCCGCAGGGCAACGCGCTGGTGGTGCGCAACGCGGTCTCCATCGTGCCCAACGTCGCCGGCGAAGTGACTGATGTCCCCGTCGTTGCCAATGTACCGCTCAGGTCCGGCGATGTCCTGTTCAAGATCGACCCCACACCCTACGCCGCCCAGGTCAAGGCGATCGACGCGCAGTTCAAGCTCGCCAAGACGCGCCTCGGCGAGCTGACGCAGCTCTATGAACGGGACGCTGGACGCGGCTTTGATGTCGAGCAGCGCCAGTCCGAGGTCGACCAGCTCTCGGGCCAGCTCGAGTCAGCCCAATGGAATCTCGACAAGACAGTCGTGCGCGCGCCTGCTGACGGCTACGTCACAAACCTCGCGCTGCGCAAGGGCGCGCGCGTCGCCAACCTGCCGGTGTCGCCGGTGATGGCTTTCATCGACACCTCCAACACCATCATCGGCGTCGAGATCAACCAGATCGATGCGCGCTTTGTTGCCCCCGGCCAGGAGGTCGAGGCGACCTTCAAGTTTGCGCCCGGACAGATTTTCTCCGGCAAGGTCGAGAGCGTGCTCCAGGCGATTGCGACCGGACAAACACAGACATCGGGCACAGCCGTGCTGCCGAAAGCGATCGAGGCCGCGCCGTTCATCGTCCGCGTGAAGCTCGACGATGCCGAGTTCACCAGGCGCCTGCCGGCCGGCAGTGTCGGCACGGCCGCGATCGACACCGATCACGTCAAGCCGACCCATCTCGTGCGTCGCGTGATCCTGCGCCAGCTCGCGATTCTGAACTACGTCAACCCGTTCTGAAGGAAGTGCCCAAAGCCATGAAGCAAATCGCCTTGATGATTTCGATCTCCCTGCTCGCGATATCTTCGGCCTTCGCCCAATCGCCGGTGCCCGTAACCGTCGACAATTTTGTGCGCGCCGAGTCCGATCTCTATGCGTCCAATCTCGAAAAAGAGGGCGGCCTTGGAAAGCTGTCCCATCGGCGCGAGCCTGCCTCCATCGATAGACAGTCCGTGATCCGCCTCAACCGCGATACGCTCTATTCGTCGGCCGTGTTCGATCTCGATGCAGGACCTGTGACAATCACCCTCCCCGACGCCGGCAAGCGCTTCATGTCGATGCAAGCAATCAGCGAGGATCACTACGCCACGACGTCTTACGGCACCAAGCCGCACACGTTCACGCGCGAGAACATCGGGACGCGCTATCTGATCGTCGGTATCCGCACGCTGGTCGATCCGACCGACGCGGAGGATTTAAAGAAGGTTCACGCTCTGCAGGACGCAATCAAAGTCAGCCAAAAAGACGTCGGCAAGTTCAACGTGCCGAATTGGGACCCGGCCAGCCAAAAAAAGGTACGTGATGCACTGTTGGTTCTCGCGTCGACCATTCCGGATTTCAAACGAGCGTTCGGTACAAAGGGTGAGGTCGATCCGATTCGGCACCTGATCGGAACTGCTGCAGCCTGGGGCGGTAACGCTGACAAGGACGCAACTTATCTCAACGTCACCCCGACCAAGAATGACGGCTCGACCGTCTACAAGGTCACGGTCAACAACGTCCCGGTCGAAGCATTCTGGTCCATCAGCGTGTACAACGCTGAAGGGTATTTCGAGAAGAATGCGGCAAACGCCTACTCGATCAACAATATTACAGCGAAAAAGAGCAACGACGGTTCGATCGCCATCCAGTTTGGCGGCTGCGACGGCAAGATTCCGAATTGTCTGCCGATTACCAAGGGCTGGAACTACACCGTCCGCCTGTACCGGCCGCGTGCCGAGATTTTGAACGGAAAGTGGAAGTTTCCCGAGCTGCAGCCAGCAAGCTGACTGCGAATGTTGGAGGCTATCATGAGAAGAGCAATTGCGACCATTGTTGCCTTGCTGATGACTGCAAGCGCGCAGGCGCAAGGCCCATCGCCGGATGACCTCGCCGCGCGCAATATCCAGCGCCGTGCTGTCGAGGCGATGATCTGGGCGATGCCCGCGGTCAACACCGATTTGATGCTTCAGGCAATGCTTGGGAGCACCAAGGCCAAGGTCAACGAGATCGTCTACTGGTCGAAGCCGGCAAATTGGAAGAACCAGACGCTGACGCCCAATCCGGATTCGATCTACTTCATGTCGTTCTGGAATGTGAAGGACGGGCCGATGGTGCTGGAGATCCCACCGGCGCAAGGCGGCTCGATCGCCGGCAACATCGTCACGGCCTGGCAGATGCCGCTGGAGGACGCCGGCCCCGAAGGCGCCGACAACGGCCAGGGCGGCAAGTACCTGATCCTGCCGCCCGGCTACAGGGGCGAGGTGCCCGCAGGCTACATTCCGCTCCAGTCGGACACGTTCAGCGGCTTTGCGTTGCTGCGGTCCAATCTTGCCAGCCATACCGATGCCGATGTCGCGAAGTCGGTGGCTTATGGCAAGCAGATCAAGCTCTATCCGCTTGGGCAGGCGCAGAACCCGCCGCCGACCAGTTTTACGGACGCCTATGACGTCCTGTTCGACTCCACAATTCCGTATGACGTCAATTTCTATCGAAGCCTCGACCGCGTCGTGCAGAACGAACCCTGGCTCGATCGCGATCGCGCGATGATCGACCAGCTTCGATCGATCGGCATCGAGAAGGGCAAGGCATTCAATCCGGATCAGACGACCGTCGCGATCCTGGACGATGCCGCGCAGGAGGCGCACGCGCTGTTGTCGCAGCCCTATGATGCCGGCTTTCCAGTCCTCAACCCGGGCATTCACTGGTTCCCGGCGGCGATGGCCGAAATGGTGAAGGCGGCACAGGGTGGATATGCCGATCCCGACAATTATCCAGTCGATGCGCGCGGCGTCACCTACACGCTCGGCTTCACCGGCATCAAGCGGCTGGGCACAGCGCAGTACTACCTGATGGCCAACAAGGACAAGGACGGCCGGCCGTTCGAGGGCAGCGTCACCTATCGCTTATCCGTGCCGGCCAACGCGCCGGTCCGCAATTACTGGTCCGTCACCGTCTACGACCGCGAGACCCACGCGCTGGTGCGCAACATGCCGAGCGCGAGCCGCGCCTCGATCAGCCCGGGCATCCAGAAGAACGCCGACGGCTCGGTCGATGTCTATTTTGGCCCGAAGGCGCCAGAGGGCAAGGAAGCCAATTGGGTGCCCACCGACCCCACGCGCAAATTCGAGCTGCTGTTCCGACTCTACGGACCGGAAAAGCCGCTGTTCGACCACAGCTGGAAGTTGCCGGACGTCGAGCGCTTCGCTACCACGATCGGGGGCATCACGAAATAGCGAGACCACGACGACGGGCTTTGAATGACAGGCGTGACCCCGTCCGGGTGGAAAACATGATTGGACTAAGGAGGTGACATGACGCGACATTTTCGGAAGGCCGGGATCGCAACCGCATTGGCGTTGACTGGCCTCGTCGCGCAGCCAGCCCTCGCCGACTCCGGCGGTGTCAGCTTCTGGCTTCCGGGCATCTTCGGCAGCCTCGCCGCCGTGCCAGTGACGCCGGGGTGGGCCTATTCGACGATCTACATCCACCTGCAGGAGAATGCCGGCCGAGGGCAGAACTTCGTCACCAGTGGCGGCATACCCGGCTCGGTGACCGCCGGCCTCAATGCACATGCCGATGTGCTCGTTCAGGGCATCACCTACACTTCGGCGATGCCTGTGCTCGGCGGCCAGGCCGCCTTCACGCTGATCACCGCCCCCGGCAACATCGGTGTCGGCATCGATGCGACGCTGACTGGCCCCCGCGGCAATACCATCTCGGGCGGCGCCACGGACAACCGCACGACGCTGACCGATGTGTTCTACCAGGGCACGCTGAAATGGAATCAGGGCGTCCACAACGAGATGGTCTACATCACCGGCAACATCCCGAGCGGCACCTATGATTCCAGCCGGCTCGCGAATTTGAGCTTCGGCTTCCCCGCGATCGACGCCGGCGCCGGCTACACCTATCTCGACCCGAAGAGCGGCCACGAATTCTCGATCGTCGGCGGACTCACCTACAATTTCATGAACGCAGCCCTGCA
The DNA here is from genome assembly GCF_001908185.1 of Bradyrhizobium sp. AS23.2. GTDB lineage: Bacteria > Pseudomonadota > Alphaproteobacteria > Rhizobiales > Xanthobacteraceae > Bradyrhizobium. The sequence continues at coordinate 38,298 of NZ_LGHM01000133.1, read as the reverse complement.
GTACCAGAACGGCATCGATTTCCATGTCGACTGGGCCGCCTTGCAGGTCGTCAGCAAGAACGTCCATGTCGGCATCGCCGGTTATTTCTTCCAGCAGATCACCGACGACAGCGGTCCCGGCGCCAAGCTCGGCGGCTTCCGGGGACAGGCGGTCGGCATTGGCCCGCAGATCAGCTTCATGATCCCGATGTCCGACGGCTACCAGGGTTATCTGAACCTCCGGGGATACAAGGACCTCGAGGTCGAGAATCGGCCGAACAGCTGGTCGACCTGGACGACCTTCTCGGTCTCATCGGCGGCGCCCACGCCGGCCGCGACAAAACCCATCGTTCGAAAGTACTGAAGGAGGCGTCACGCAGCCCCAATGACCGGAGACAGGACCAGCAAGCGCGTATTTCGCATCGGCTTCCAGACATCGATCATCGCGGTGTTCGTGGCCGTCGTGCTGGTTGTCGGCCTCGCGCTGGTCTATCTTAGCTTCGAGCGCGTGACGGCCATCACGCGCGCGGCGGCCAGCGGCTTCAGCGAGAAGGTCGCCCAGCTCGGCGCCGACCATGTCGACGAGCACTTCAAGAACATCCGCGACAACCTCAACATTCTGTCCGCCCTGCCCCCGATCCAGGAGGCCGACATCGCAGACAATTCGAGACTCTACAGCTTGATGGCCGCGATGCTGCGCAACAACCCGCAGCTCTTCAATCTCTATGTCGGCTACGAGGACGGCTCGTTCATCGAGATGGACGTGATCGACCGCGCCAAGCCTGGCTTCAGGGTGGGTCTGAATGTCAATCAGGACGCGGCCTTCCGGCTCGTCGTGATATCGCGAACGACCGGCGCCAAGCCGGTCACCCGTTTTCTCTCGGAGACTCTCATCGTGGTCGCCGAAGCGGCTGGTCCCGACAATTACGATCCGAGGACCAGGCCCTGGTATGTCGAGGCATTCAAGAATGACAAGACGCTGCTCACCGGCCCCTACATCTTCTATGCGACCAAAGAGCCTGGCTACACCCTGCGAACACCGCTGAAGGAAGGGCGGCAGGGTGTCGTCGCAGGCGACGTGCTGTTGAGCCGGTTCGAGGACATGCTGACGCAGCAGAAGCTCGGAGAGTCCGGCATCGCTTTCCTGTTCAACGATTCCGGGCAAATCGTCGCCCATCCGGAGATGAGCCGTCTGGTAGACGGGATGCCAGGGCGCCACGACAATCTTCCGCCAATCAGCGCACTGAAATGGCCCGGCTTCGAGCCGATCGTTCGCTCCTGGCAAGAGGGCGGACCGACCCAGCAATTCTTTGCGGACGACTCGGGGCGAACCTATGTCGCGGCCATGCATCAGCTGGCGACGACCGGCTCGGCCAATGTCCGGTTGGCGATCATCGCGCCGCTCGATGAGTTCTACGCCCATATCATCCGCGAGCGTCGCGTGCTGTTTGCGCTCGCCCTCGCTTTCGTCGGCGGCACACTCCCGTTCGCATTCTGGCTGGGATCTCTCATGGCGAAGCCGCTGCGCAATCTCGCCAGGCAGACAGACGAGATCCAGCGGTTCCAGATCGCGGAGCAGCCGCGCATCCATTCGATCTTTGCCGAGATCGACGAGCTCGGTCGCTCGGTGTTCACCATGCGCAGCGTGGTGCGCAGCTTCGCAAGCTTCATTCCGCGCCAGATCGTGCGGCAGCTGATCGAAACCGGTTCGTCCCTCAGCCTCGGCGGTTCGCGACGCGAGGTGACGGTGCTGTTCACAGATGTCGCTGACTTCACCGCCAAGACCGAGCGGGCCGATCCGTCGCAGGTGATGATCTACACCTCGCGCTACTTCGCGGCGCTGTCGGACGAGATCATGCGGCATCACGGCACGATCGACAAATATATCGGCGATGCGGTGATGGCGTTCTGGAACGCGCCGGCGGATGATCCCGACCATACCGTCAATGCCTGCCGCGCCGTTCTCGCATGCCTTGCGGCGAACGATGCGCTCAACAGGGAATTCCAGCGCGAGGCATGGCCGGATTACGACACGCGCTTCGGCCTGCATGTCGGTGACGCCGTGGTCGGCAATATCGGCTCGAGCGACCGGATGAACTACACGGCGCTCGGCGCCACCATCAATCTGGCATCGCGGCTGGAGGGCCTCAACAAGAACTATGGCACGCGCGTGCTCGTGAGCGCCGCCGTGCGCGCACGCGCCGGCCATGCGTTCCTGTTCCGCAGCGTCGACAGCATCACGCCCAAGGGATTTGCCGAAGCGATCGAAGTCAGCGAGCTGCGCGGCGAACTCACGCTTACAAACGAGGCGGACATTGCAATGTGCAAGCGCTGGGACGAGATTTTTACGTCGATCGTACAGGACGGCGCGGCGGAGACGACCCTGGCCCGGCTCTCCGGCTTCCTGCTCGACTTTCCGAAGGACAGCGTCGCGCAGTTTCACGCCGAACAGTTCCGCACAGCGGCCTAGAATACCGAGGCGGCGGCGCAGCTCTGTCTGTCAGCTGTCCGATAGAGATCATTCCGCAGCGCAGAACGACGAATTCAATTTAAGCGTTCATTTCCAGTCTAATTCCACTTGCTAGCTAGTCTGAACCGGAGCAGCATCCCGCCGCCGGCCTCGGGCCGAACGTAACGCGCGACAAAGCCGCGCAACTCAAGGGAAATAGTGGAGGAAACGAATGACACTCAATGTCTCACGTCGATCCCTGCTCGCACTCGGCGCCGGCCTTGGCGCCAGCGCAATGCTCGGCAGCAGCGCGATGGCACGCGCTCCCAAGCTCGGCACCCAGACTCCCTACTGGCATCGCTTCGTTCTCGGCGATGCCGAAGTGACCGTCGTGTCCGACGGGCCCCTGCCCCTTGGTGATCCCTCCGGCACCTTCACCGGCGTTCCCAAGGAGGAAGTGAAGAAGATGCTCGCCGACAATTTCCTCTCCCCGGACAATGTCGTGCTCGAGCAGAACTCGCCGATCGTGAACGCCGGCGACAAACTCATCCTGTTCGATACCGGCATGGGCACCTCCAAGGCGTTCGGGCCCACCACCGGCCGGCAACAGAAGAGCATGGCTGAAGCCGGCATCAAGCCGGAGGACATCGATGCCGTGGTCTGCTCGCATGCTCATATCGACCACATCGGCGGCATCGTGGACGCCAACGACAAGCCGCTGTTTCCGAACGCGCAAATCTACATCTCCCAGACCGATTTCGACTTCTGGACCGATGAAGGCAAGCTTGGCAGCCCGGCAAAGGACTTCGTCGTTCACGCCCGCAAGAACCTTCTGCCGGTCCGCGACCGGATCGTGTTCTTCAAGGACGGCCAGGAATTCCTGCCCGGAGTTCAGGCGATCGCCGCCCCCCGGTCATACAGTCGGTCACACCATCTTCATGGTCTCGTCGGCCGGCAAGTCCTTTGCATTCCTCGGCGACCTCTCGCACCATTCCGTGCTGCTGCTCGAACGGCCACGCATGGAATTCTCCTACGACACCGACCCGACGCAGGCGGCTGAATCGCGCGTCAAGTTGCTCACAATGCTCGCGGCGAACAAGACGCCGGTGATGTCGTACCACTTCGCCTGGCCGGGCTACGGTCATGTCGCCAAGGTCGGCGACGGATTCCGCTACTATGCCGAACCAATGCAGATGACGTTGTAGTCTGCCAGATCCGGTCCGAGCGATGCGTGTCGCCCGGACCATTTACCCGGCGCTCGCTTTGGCAAGGCTGCGAACGCGATCTCAGCAAGCAGCCTTCCGCTCTTTAGGGGTGTGGAATCCCTGGACTGACAGTGATGCCAAGTCTCAGCTGGCCGCGCTTCCCTGTAGCGATTGGAGCAGCTTCCTGGCATCCGAGCGATCCCGACCGTCAGGCTGATTGGCGAAGAACTGCAATTCGCGCTGCAAGAGCGTGAGTGCCCGCTCCGTCTGGCCTTTGGCGCCGACAAGGTCGGCAAGCCCCACCGCCGCGCGCAAGCCAAATCCGCGCTGGCCACGCCGGCCGGCAAGCGCGATGGCTTGCTCAAAGTTCTTCTCTGCAAGCGCGGCGTCATTGATCTCCGCATGTGCGGCAAGCCGCCCTTCGATACGATAGCATTCGGCCTCGTACCAATAGTTGCCACCCCGTCCGAAGACGCTGCGCACCTCATCGAGACAGCGCCGCGCGTCCGTCAGCTTGTCGGAACGGACATAGGCCTCCGCAAGCCAGCACAGGTAGGTCGGCAACCAGTAGACAAGGTGCGCCGTTTGCAAGAACTCGCGCTGCTGCTCCAGCATGTCGATGCCCTCCGACAGGCGGCCGGATTCGACGTCGGACCAACCGAGAAAGGTCCGCGCTACCGAAATCCACAGCGGCAGCTCCCTCTTGATGGCCCCCTCGAGTGTGCGCTGTGCGAGCCCCCGAACCGTCTCCACATCCCGCTCCAGCGTGTACAGCATGCAGACGTGAGCACACGCGTAGCCGAGGGTATGCGCATGTGACAATCGCTGCGCATGCCCCAGCGCCTCGCGTGCGTGAGCGATCGCTTCGCTTACCCGGCCCACCAACCAGCAGCAGATGCACAGGTTGGACAGGCTCGTGATCTGCACGTCGGTGCCGTATGTCACGGCCGTTTCCCGGTCAGCGTCTGCATCGTATAGCTTGACCGCCTGGTCGAGGTGGATGCACGCCTGCTCGGTCTCCCCGTCGAGCAGCGAGGTGCCAAGTAGCCGATGGCCGACCATCCGATCGGCCCTCGTTCCTTTCTCTTCGGCCAGCGTCAAGAAGTCCCGCGCCAGCGCGCCGGCTTCCCGTACGTCGCTTGCAACGCGCAGGTGCGACCACCGCGCGTACAGCGCCGGGAAGATGCGCGGATCGTTGTCCAGGGCCCGGCAGAGCTCGATGGCGCGGCTGCTGACGTCCGCGACCGCGTCGGCGCCGAATCCCCCGAGCGCGATTGTCGGCCCGATCAGCGCAATCTGGGCATTCAGCTCCAAATTGTCCCGTTCAAGCCCGACAGGAAGCTTCTTGATCTCCTCGCGCGCCATGTTGAGCTCGGCGATCGTCTCCAGATTTGCCGAACGCTCGGCCGCCTGTTTTGCAGCCTTGAGCCACATCCGCGCCGCTCGCGACGTCCGCCCGGCCTCCGACAGATGCTGTGCGACGTAGCCGGGCTCCGTCTGCACGATCTCGGGCAGATGGAGCTCGATCTGCTCAGCAACACGGTCGTGAAGCTCCCGCCTCTGCCGCTTGAGAAGCGAATAGTAGGCGACGTCCCTCACCAGGGCATGCTTGAAGGAGTAGACCTTTTCGTCGTCGCCGCGCTCCAGCCCTATCAGGCCGGACGCGCGCAGTCGCTCCAGGGCGTCGTCAAGGACGTCGTGAGGCTCCGTCGCAACAGCTGCGAGAAGCCGATGCGAAAAACTTCGGCCAATCACCGACGCGAGCTGAGCGATCGCCCTGGCATTTCCGAGCCGTTCGAGTCGCAGCATCAGGGGATCGTAGAGTGCCGATGGTACTTCTGCGGGTCCACTGGTGCCGACTGTACCGGCACCCGGATCGACTTGCCCGGTCTCGAGGGCGGCCGCCGCCAGCTCCTCCACGAACAACGGCACCCCGTCCGATCGCGCAACAATCTGCTGGATCAATCGACCAGGCAATTGCTGGTCGCGGACGACGGAACCGGCGAGATCACGGCAGTGCTCGTCGTCCAGACGTTGCAGCACGATACGCTGGATCATCGGCGACACGTTGCCGAGGACCGTCGCGCGGCTCGTCACCAGCAGAAGAATCCGTGCATTATCGATCTGGCCGGCAATTCGCTCGACAATCTCGACGGTCGACGGATCGGCCCAGTGAAAATCCTCGACCAGAATGAGACCGGCATCGCCACGGGCCTGCGACGTCAACAGCTGCACGGCTGCGTCGCGTGTCTTCCGACGCCGTTCCTGCGCATCGGGGATTGGCGGGCTCGATGCCGCCGGCACCGGCAGACCGAGCATTTGACCGATCAGCACAAACTGCTCTTCGTCGGTGCCGGAGGTCGCGGCGACGAATTCACGCAGACGCGCCAAATTGGCCTGGGCGTCTTCATCCTTGCGAATACCTGCGCGCTGCTCGATGGTTCTGATGATCGGATATAGCGGCGTGTTCTGGTGCGAGGCGGAAGCGTGGATGGCCAGGATCAGGTCGTCCGGCAACCCCGCCTTTTCGATCAGTTCCAGCGCAAGGCGCGATTTTCCAATCCCGGGCTCCCCGGTGATCTCCACCGTATGTCCCCGCCCAGTCTGCGCGAGGTCCCATGCTTGCAGCAACTGGCCCATCTCGGTGACCCTGTCGACCAGAGGCAAGGCATTGCGGTGGCGTGCACGATGCCCAGCGTCATCCTCCGATACCTCTCCCAAGACGAGAAAGACCTCGACCTTCCGCGACAGTCCCTTGAGCGAACACATACCGAGCGGGCGCAAGGCGAATCTGCCGCGTAGCAGGCGCTTCGTCTCGCCGCTGATCACGAGCGAGTTGGGTTCGCCCATTTCCAGCAATCGGAATGCGATGTTGGGCGTGTCGCCGACGATCTCCGTCGCATCGTGCACATGGCCCGGCCCAGCCTTGCCGATCACCGCCACGCCCGTATGCACACCGATCCGAACGCGAAGCGGCTCCTTGATAGCCAGCGCGGCGCGCTCACTGAGCTCGTGAATTGCCCGCAACAACACCAGGCCGGCGCGGACTGCGCTCACGGCCTCGTTCTCCGAGGTGAGCGGATAGCCAAACTCCGCACGAATGCCGTCGCCGATGTAGTTGACGACGCTGCCTCCGGAATTGCAGATGCATTGCGAGCTGACCGCCTGGAATTCCAGCAGTATCTCTCTCAGCTCCTCTATGTCACAGCGTTCGGAGAGACCGGTTGAATCGACGACGTCACAGAACAGAACCGTGACCTGCCGGCGTTCAGTTGCTCTGTCGTGAGGCGCGTCCATCACCCAAATTCCGCGGTTCGACTTCGCAATTCGACTTAGCAATTCGACTTGGCAATTCGACTTAGCAATTCTACTTGGCGGTTCTACTTGGCTCCGCTGCCTTTTTCCCGAGCGTGGCGGAGATTGGCCATTCCCTTGAAAGAAGTCCACGTCGCGTTACGCGAGTAATTGCGTCAGTCCCTCTGTCTCAATCGTGCCGGACGCAGTTATGCCGGCATGCCACTCCTCGTTCGACGTTCGGACCAGTCCTTACGGGCTCAGCAGATCGGCAAAGAAAGGATTCAGCATCCGCCCCTGCGGATCTGCTTGTCTAACTTGCGCGGAGAAATTGATCCATCTCGTCCCGTACGCCGCTTCAACATGGCTCTTGGTGATGAAAGGGCTCTGGTTCAGCAAGGGAATGCCGCCCCTCTTGCTCGCAAATTCGTTGAACTCCTTCAAAAACCCATCCCACGCTGGTCTATCCGTATAGGCGTGAATGGGGTCGACGGAAAATACGTCTCCGTCATGCGAGTAGGACAGCATGGAATGCTCGTCCTTCCGAATGAAGTATGAGCCAAGCGCCATGTTGCAGCGGAAGTCATGATCCCTAAAATACTTTTCGCTGAAGTCGACGTAGTCACGCAGCACCTTCAGCCACGCAGCACGCGGAAATGCCCAGAATGTGAAGGCATATCTCGCTGAGGGCCGCGTCTCGCTGTAATCGATCGTCTTGTCTGGATTGTACAATGTCGCTCCGCCAACCAGGTGCAAATACGACATCAGCAGCCTGTTGCCGACGAACCAGGTATCGAGTGATGCCTCCCTGAGGGGCTTGGTCGGGATGCTGCTGTCAATGAACCTGCCGACGCGGGCTTCGCCAAAATTCCAAAGCTTGCGCCGACTTGCGGCGAATAGCGATCCAAACGGTCCGACCCGGTCAGCAGGGTGCCGCGTCTGGAAGTGAGCCTTTCGACCGACCGTCCAGCAGATCAAGCCACGTGATGCATCGATAATCTCATCCACCTCCTTCTCGGTCAGATCTCCGATCGGGCGCGGCAGATATTTGAAATGAATCACCTCCAGCGGCTTGATGCGGAAGGTCACCTCGTAAACGATCCCGCACAGGCCATAACTCGAACGCATGAGATACATGAGAGCGGGGTTATTAGCCTCCGACGCCTCGGCGAGCTGGCCGCTGGGCGTCACCCATTTCATCGCTGTGATGTACGAACCGACCTGCCCGAACTCGCCACCATCCAGGCCATCCTTGGTATGGCAGCAGGCCGCGGCACCGAGAGTCATGTTTCCGATCTCGATGTTGGTCATAAACTGGAGGTTCAGCGCCTTTAGCACCCGCGATGCGGCTATGAATTGAAGCCCCGCCTCCGCGGTGAACGTCATGTCGTGCGGATCGATCTTGAGGATCCGGTTCATGCGGGACATGTCGATGATGGTCCCGTCCGAGGATACGCAGGGTGTCAGGGAGTGAAAGCTGCCCTTCGCCCTGACAGGACCAGGGTATTGGACGGCATCCGTCAGGATCGACTGAATCTCGGGAACGGTACTCGGAGACACAAGTCGCGCGGGAGAGCTCGTGATCCCGCCATCGTAATTCCGAACCATGTTATCCATCTGCGTCACCCCCTTTTGACGGCGAAACACGCAACTAAGATGGCTTTCCAGTCTTGCCGACGTCGCTGTCGGCGTGGTTCTCATGAGGTTGAAGCTCGCTACCGCACAGCTTGACCCCGCTCTCGCGAATTCCGCTGTATCTCCGATTGCACCCCAAGGCTATTGTACCTCCGGGCTTCACTACATCCTATCCGAGCATCCGCTTAACCGACAGGGCAAATTGACCGGCCCTGACGCCGCAGAAGCTGCAGTTTGCGAGATCGCACGGAGGTCCCGACGCGACTTCCGATGCTTCAGCCGGTGGCCGAGGCTCCCGTGACAAGGCGTTTCGAGGCCCTTTCTCCGGTCGGCCCGACGATGACGCTGCTCAAATTAGCGCCAACCCATGGTTGCAGCAACGGATCGGTCATCGAGACCTGGCGCGCCCGCAAGACGCGTTGGCAAACAGACAGTTTAGTGCTATCAGACTACATTTACTGGTTGCCGCCCGAATTGTTTTTCAGACGAATTACTTCTCGGAGTGCACATGTCGCGTGAGAACGATGGCTTTGTCTTCCATCGTCGCGTGCTCGACGAAATCCTCAATGTTGTCTATCGGGTCATTAACTTCTTTGTAAGGTGGGATCGCCTGCCGACCCTGCTTGGGGCAGTCAATCTTTCGGTCTTCCGCAACCGGCTCCGAGAATACAACCTCTACCATACCGGTTACGGCATCGGGACATCGGCGGGCTGGAGCGCCGGCAATGAACGGTGGCGTTCCGCCGATGGCTCGTTCAACAGCCTTGATCATCCGCACATGGGCATGGCGGGCTCCCGGTTCGGGCGCAACTTTCCCCTGCCGGAATGCGTGCCGGACAGCGAAGACGATCTGCTCGAGCCGAGCCCACGCCTGATCTCGGAGACATTGTTGGCGCGCGAGACCTTTATTCCCGCGACCAGCCTCAATCTGTTGGCCGCTGCGTGGATCCAGTTCGAAACGCACAACTGGTTCAGCCATGGGATTCCCGAGCCGGGAAACGAGTTCAATATCCCGCTGCCGCAGGGCCATGATTGGCCCGAGCAAGTCAACGGCTGCATGCAAATCCGTCGTACAGTTCGCGACCAGACAGCGCGTGATCCGTGGCTCGGTGCGACCCCGACATTTCGCAACTTCAACTCACATTGGTGGGACGCCGGCCAGATCTACGGCAGCAGTCGCGCAAGGCAGATGCAGCTCCGCTCCATGGTGGACGGGAAGATCAGAGTCGGCGGCGACGGGATGATTCCAGCCGATCCAGAGCACCGGGGCGCCGATCTCACCGGCTTCAACGACAATTGGTGGATCGGGCTGAGCCTGCTGCACAATCTCTTCGTACGCGAGCACAACGTCATCTGCGACGCCCTGAAGGCGCGCTATCCGGCCTGGGATGACGAAGAGCTGTTCCAGCGCGCGCGCCTGATCAATGCGGCCCTGATCGCCAAGATCCATACCGTCGAATGGACCCCGGGCATTCTTGCCCATCCGGCGCTGGACTTTGGCATGCACGCCAATTGGTCGGGGATACCCGATTGGCCAGGGATACCGTCGCGGGTGGCTCGCGCGGTGCTCGGCAAAGACAGCGAGGCGGCCTATGGCATCCTTGGCTCGCCCACGGACCAGCATAGCGCTCCCTACGCCCTCACCGAGGAGTTCACCGCAGTCTACCGCCTGCACCCGCTCGTCCCGGACGAGATGGATGTGCGACAGCTCGACACGGCAAAAATCGAGCGCTGTGAGTTGGTCAATATGCAGGGAGCCGCGTCCCGCACGTTCATGCAGACGCACGGCTTCGTCAACCTGCTGTACTCCTTCGGCACCGCTCATCCCGGCGCGATTCGCCTCCACAATTTTCCCAACTTCCTTCGTCAGTTCAGAAAGGACGGCCAGCCGCTGCTCGACATGGCCGCAATCGATATCATGCGCGACCGCGAGCGCGGCGTGCCGCGCTACAATCGCTTCCGCGAGCTGGTCGGCAAGAAACGCGTCGAGACATTCGAGGAAATCACCAGCATTCCTGGTGCGGCGGACAAGATGCGCACGATCTACAAGAACAACGTCGACCGTGTTGATCTGCTGGTCGGGCTGTTGGCGGAGGACCTGCCGAAGGGCTTCGGCTTCAGCGATACCGCCTTCCGCATCTTCATCCTGATGGCATCGCGGCGTCTCAAGAGCGACCGCTTCTTCACCGACGACTACCGGGTGGAGGTCTACACTGACTTCGGCCTGGACTGGATCCGCAACAACGGCATGAAATCGGTGCTGTTGCGGCACGTGCCGCAACTGGGTCCGGCGCTCGAAGGCGTCGACAACAGCTTTGCCCCCTGGAACGTTCTTCGAGGCTGAGCCGTGGCCGTCACCATAAACATTCCGGGCCTCGTACGTCTCATCATCGTCTGGCAGCCGAACGAGGTGCTCAGCATCAACGATGCAAGCATGGTTACGCGTCCGCTGTCCGGCCGCGGCGGCCTCTTGAACAGCTCGATCGCTGGAAAGCTCGCGGTTTTCCGCAGCCCCGATGGAGACATCTGGCCGGCGTTCCGCGACCGCCGCGACCTGTCACGCGCGACGCATCAGGCGGCGCTCGAGGCCGCGCTTTCGGACGTCGAGCCGTTGTTGCAGCGGATTGCGCCTGAGATCGCCGAGCTCGGCGGTTACGTCGCCGGCGCCCCCACGGATCGCAACATGGGCATCATCGTCCAGCAGGCCGTGGGCCGCCTCTTCTTTCCCGACTATGCCGCAACCGAAGACTCTTACAGAGCTGCGCGCACGTTGCAGGCCTGGTTGTCGGCCGGACCGCTGCGAGCCGCCTGGATCAGGCGAAGCGGCGCGCTGGAGGCCGCGCTCGATCGGATCGAGAAGTTGTCGCGCCGCAGCATGGCTTGCGCGCACGCAACCGCGCTCGCAATGGACAATATCGTACGGTCTATCGACTTGATGCGCACGATGGCGGGCGACGGCGGAAGTCTGGCGACGATCGCGCCAGAGGTAGCGTCGGCGCAAACCTTGCGCGCGCCGGCGCGCGTGGTCCGCGAGGTGCAGGATCAAGGCTGTATCGGCACGATCCGGCTCCGTTCACGGACGCTGGTGGTGATGATGCTGGAGCGTGCCCGCCGGCAACGCCCCGCCGATCCGGGCTTCGCCTTCTTTGCCAGCACCTGGAATCGATGCCCCGCGCACCGCATTGTTCCTGCGTTGCTCACTGCCGTCTGGCAGGCGGCCAGGGACCAGCGCGGGGGCGGCGGCGCGCAAACGCCGCGATGATCTGACTACGAGCAGCCGAGCTTGTCGGCGATCCCGCCAAAATCCTTCGCGACGATGTCCCAGTTGCCGGTGGCCTCGAAATCGACCTTCTGATGCGGTCCATATTCGGTCGGCCTTGCCACGAACGCGGTCTTCAGCCCGTTCTTCTGCGCGGCTGCGAGGTCGCCATTGTGGGCAGCGACCATCATCACCTGCTCCGGCTTGAGGCCGAGCAGGCGCGCGGCGCCGAGATAGGTCTCGGGATCGGGCTTGTAGTGCTCGAACAGCTCGGCCGACATCACGAGGTCCCAGGGGAGACCGGCAAACTTCGCCATGTTGGTGAGCAGCGCGACGTTACCGTTCGACAGCGGCGAAATCACGAATTTGGATTTCAGCCGCGTCAGGCCGGCAACGCTGTCGGGCCAGGGATTCAGACGGTGCCAGCCCTTGGTGAGGTAGTCGAGGTCGGCTTCGGTCAGACCCTTGATCGCAAACTTCTCGACCAGCTTTTCCAGCGAGCGGCGGTGCAGATCGTCGAGCATCACATAGCCGTGCTCGGGATGCTTGCGCACGTCGTCCATCGAGGCGACGTACATGCCGCGCCAGCCGTCGACCAGGGCGGTCCAGTCGGCACTGATACCGCGGCCCCTGCTCCACCACATGAAGTCGGTGATCAGGCTGGTGCGCCAGTCGACGACTGTGCCGAACACGTCGAACACCAGGGCTTTGACGGTGGTGAGATCGGACATGTGCGCTTCCCTCTATGCTCGTCATTCCGGGATGGCCCGTAGGGCCAGGCCCGGAATCCATAACCCCGGCTCATGGTTATGGATTCCGGGCTCGCGACTTTGTCGCGCCCCGGAATGACGGCAGTTGTTTATTACGTCGTCAATCCAGGTGGAACTTCGCCAGCTCGCGGTGCTCGGCCTTGATGTAGCGCACGGTGCCGGTGACAGAGCGCATCACCACCGTCTCGGTCTCGATCACGCCGTCCTTGCGAAACTTCACGCCCGAGAGCAGCGAACCCGTGGTGACGCCGGTGGCGGCGAACAGGCAGTCGCCGCGCGCCATGTCCTCGATGCCGTAGATCGTCTTGGGATCGTTGACGCCCATCTTGGCGGCACGCTCGCGCTTCTCGTCGGAATCGAGGATCAGGCGGCACTGCATCTGGCCGCCGATGCAGCGCAGCGCCACGGCCGCGAGCACGCCTTCCGGCGCGCCGCCGGTGCCGAGATACATGTCGACGCCGGTATTATCGGGATCGGCGCAGTGGATTACGCCCGCGACGTCGCCGTCGGTGATCAGGCGCACTGCGGCACCGGTCGAACGCACGCTCGAGATGATGTCGGCATGACGCGGACGGTCGAGCACAAGAACGGTGATGCCGTCCGGCTTGACACCCTTGGCCTTGGCGAGGCGGCGGACGTTGTCGGCTGGCGACGCGTCGAGATCGACGACGCCCTTGTCGTAACCCGGGCCGATCGCGAGCTTCTGCATGTAAACGTCCGGGGCGTGCAACAGCGTGCCGCCGTCGGCCATCGCCATCGTGGCGATCGAGCCCGGCATGTTCTTGGCGCACAGCGTGGTGCCCTCGAGCGGGTCGACCGCGATATCGACTTCCGGACCCGCCTTCAGGCCGACCTGCTCGCCGATATAGAGCATCGGCGCCTCGTCGCGCTCGCCCTCGCCGATCACGATGGTGCCCTGGATCGGCAGCTTGTTGAGCTCGCGCCGCATGGCGTCGACGGCGGCCTGGTCGGCCGCTTTCTCGTTGCCGTGTCCGCGCAGCCGCGCCGACGACACCGCCGCCCTCTCCGTCACTCGCACGATCTCCAGCGTGAGGATGCGCTCGAGCAACGCGTGCGGCGGGACTGAAATATGGGTCGACATTGGCTCACTCCTTCAAAACAGTTCGGGACAGAACTCTCTGCCCGCATCAATTCGTACGCCCCCGGTTCGTTCGAACGAACCGCCTCATTGTTTGAGCATGACCTTTCCGGAAAACCGCTCCACGCTTTTCCGGGGGCATGCCCTAGTTCTTCTCGATCCTGATCACCTGCGGCCGTCCGCTGATCACCTTGTCGCGCTGCACAGCGGCGAGCGCGCGGCGCACGGCGTCCTCATGCGTGGCATAGGTGATCAGGATGACGGGCACAGGGACCGCCTTGCCGGTCGCCGGCGCAGCGCCGCCATTAGGATGACGCTGCACGATCGACTCGATCGAAATTTTCTGCTCCGCGAGCCGGGTCGCGATCGCGGCCGCCGTGCCCGGAAAATCGCGCGCCAATAGGCGGATGTAGTAACCGCCTTCATGCCGCTCCATCGGCGCCTTCTTGGTGTCGTGGAGCTGCGAAATCGGCCGTCCGAACGGATTGGCGCGGATGCCGCGCGCAACGTCGGCAATGTCGGCGACGACGGCGGATGCGGTCGCCGCCCCGCCGGCGCCGGGCCCGACCAGCGTGATCGGCGGAATACCATCGCCATCGATCGTGACCGCATTGGTGACACCCATCACCTGCGCGATCGAGGAGGATCTTGGAACCATGGTCGGATGCACGCGCTGCTCGATGCCCTTGGCAGTGCGAACCGCAACGCCAAGCAGCTTGACGCGATAACCGAGATCGGCGGCGGCGCGTAAGTCCTCCGTCGCGATGGACGAGATACCTTCGACATACACCGCGCTTTGAGCAACTTTCGTGCCGAAAGCGAGGCTGGCGAGAATTGCGAGCTTCTGCGCGGTATCATGGCCGTCGACGTCGAAGGACGGGTTGGCCTCCGCATAGCCGAGCCGCTGCGCGTCCTTGAGGCATTCGGCGAAGGACAGGCCCTCCTGTTCCATCCGGGTCAGGATGTAGTTGCAGGTGCCGTTGAGGATGCCATAGACGCGGTCGATACCGGTTCCGGCGAGACCCTCGCGTAACGTTTTGATGACGGGGATCGCGGCGCCGACCGCTGCCTCGAAATTCAGCGCTCCGCCGTGCTTTTCGGCGGCCTTTGCCAACTTGATGCCGTGCTTGGCGAGCAGCGCCTTGTTGGCGGTGACGACGGACTTGCCGGCATTCAGCGCGGCCTCGACCGCCGACAGCGCGGGATCGCCGGCGCCCCCCCATCAGCTCGACGAAGCAATCGACCTCGGGATGCGTGGCGAGCGCCATCGGATCCTTCGCCCATTCGACGCCGCGCAGGTCAACGCCGCGCTTCTTCGCCTTCGAGCGCGCGGTGACGGCGACGACGCGGATGCCGCGGCCGCTGCGGCCCGCGAGCACGCGCGCCTGGGTTTCGATCAAACGGACAACTTCGGCGCCCACGGTGCCGAGCCCCGCTATGCCCACTTTCAGGGGTGCGACCATGATGCTTCAGAAAACCTGTCGGAGAGAATTAGCGCCGGTTGGCGAGCGGAACGACGTTGTGCAACGTTTCGATGCCGCTTTCAAGGAAGCGGCGCACGCCGCGCGCGGCCTGCCTGATCCGTTGCTCGTTTTCCACCATGGCGATCCGGACATATCCTTCACCATGCTCGCCGAAGCCGACGCCGGGCGAGACCGCAACGCCGGATTTCTCCACCATCAGGGTGGCGAACTCCATGCTGCCGACGCTACGGAAGGCCTCCGGCAACGGCACCCAGGCGAACATCGAGGCTTCCGGCGGCGGGATCTCCCAGCCGGCGCGGCCGAACGACTCCACAAGCGCATCGCGGCGCTTGCGGTAGGTGTCGCGCATCTCCTTGATGCAGTCATCGGGGCCGTTCAGCGCCGCGGTCGCGGCGACTTGCACCGGCGTGAAGGCGCCGTAGTCGAGGTAGGATTTGACCCGGGCGAGCGCTGCGATCACGCGCTCATTGCCAACCGCAAAGCCCATGCGCCAGCCGGCCATCGAATAGGTCTTCGACATCGAGGTGAATTCGACGGTGACATCCATCGCGCCAGGCACCTGGAGCACCGAGGGCGGCGGGTTGTTCTCGTCGAAATAGACCTCGGCGTAAGCAAGATCGGACAGAATCAGGATCTCGTGCTTTTTCGCGAACGCCACGAGGTCCTTGTAGAAGTCGAGGCTCGCGACATAGGCGGTCGGGTTCGAAGGATAGCAGACGACGAGCGCCAGCGGCTTCGGGATCGAATGCACGATCGCCCGCTCCACCGCCTCGAAGAACTGCGGCGTCGGCTCGGACGGCACCGAGCGGATCACGCCGCCCGCCATCAAAAAGCCGAAGGCGTGAATCGGATAGCTCGGGTTCGGACAGAGGATGACATCGCCCGGCGCGGTGATCGCCTGCGCCACGTTGGCAAAGCCCTCCTTCGAGCCGAGCGTCGCCACGACTTGAGTGTCGGGATTGAGCTTCACGCCGAAGCGGCGGTCATAGTAGCCGGCCTGGGCCCTGCGCAGCCCGGGAATGCCGCGGGAGGCCGAATAGCGGTCGGTGCGCGGCTTGCCGAGCGTCTCCTTCAGCTTCTCCAGCACATGCGGCGGTGCCGGCAGGTCCGGATTGCCCATGCCGAGATCGATAATGTCGGCGCCGGCATTCCGCGCGGCCGCCTTGGCCCGGTTGACCTGTTCGAACACGTAAGGCGGAAGGCGGCGGATGCGGTAAAATTCTTCCATGGCTCTCTGGGCTCCGGGCAACCGGTCAGGACAGAATCGACAGGCCACGACGGCCGCTCGGGAAGACACTCGTCTCCCTTCGCGAAAATCGCTCAAAATCAAAGACTTGGAGCAATATTCGACGACGGGAGCTGAAGTCGTTCGCCCTGACTCTCGGCTGAACTGAGGTCTTTTAGCACGGCATGGCGGGGGCGCCAGCGATTACGTTGCACCGCTCGCGAGCGCCGTTACTTGCCGTTACTTGGCGTCCTTTGCGGCGACGGACTGGCGGTCGCGCGCAGCTGCAAGCTCCGCTTCAATCTTGGCACGCTGATCCGGTGGAATGACCGCCTGATCCCTATCCGGGGGCAGATCGTGCACCGGAAGGTAGGCACCGGGCTCCTTGGGATGGGCCTGCGCGTCGGCGGGCGTGTAGTCGGCCAGCTGACTCGAACAGCCAGCCAGCGCGAACGCCGCGCCGCAGATCAGGAGCGACTTTTGCAGGTCCCTCAACGCCAACACTTGGGAATTCCCCTACTCGTCCCAACGCACGGCTGCGGGAGGTTAACCCGACAGCACGCCCAAGCTCAAACCACTGATGCCCTAAATGGTGCGAGCGAGAAAACATCCAAGGCCCACGAACCCACCAACCCACCAACCCACCAACCCGCGCGGTGCGGCTTGATTATGACGGAACCAAGAAAACTTATCGCAGTGCAACACATCTTCGAGAGTGTTTAACGTCAAACATGTGAGCTTCGCGGTGACGAATACGGAATGAATCGTTACTGTTCTGCTCATGAGTACCGCCACGACCGACAAGCCCAAATCCGAGACGAAGTTCGATGCGGAAGCCTTCGCGATGAATGTCGCGCAGGCGATGGAAAGCGGCGGCAAGGCGCTTGCCGCCTACCTCAAGCCGCGCGAGAGCGGCGAGGTGCAGGACCGCCCGCCGGCCGAGCTCACCGAGGTCGTGAAGACGTTCACGTCGGTCGCCGAATACTGGCTGTCGGATAGCTCGCGCTCGTCAGACCTGCAGACCAGGCTCGCCAAGGATTATCTCGACCTCTGGGGCTCGGCGGTGCGCCGCATGAGCGGCCAGGACGCCGCGCCCGCGATCACGCCCTCGCCGCGCGACAAGCGCTTTGCCGATCCGGAATGGAAGTCGAACCAGTTCTTCGATTTCGTGATGCAGCTCTATCTGCTCACCACCAAATGGGCGCAGGAGCTGGTGCGCGACGCCGACGGCCTCGATCCGCACACCCGCCGCAAGGCGGAGTTCTACGTCCAGCAGGTCACCAACGCGCTGTCGCCCTCGAACTTCGTCCTGACCAATCCGGAAGTGCTGCGCGAGACGGTGGCGAGCAGCGGCGAGAATCTCGCGCGCGGCCTGAAGATGCTGGCCGAGGACATCGCAGCCGGCAAAGGCATGCTGAAGATCCGCCAGTCCAACCCGGACAATCTCGTCGTCGGCGTCAACATGGCGACGACACCGGGCAAGGTGATCTACCAGAACGAGATGATGCAGCTCATCCAGTACTCGCCGACCACGGAGAAGGTGCTGCGCACTCCGCTCCTGATCGTGCCGCCCTGGATCAACAAGTTCTACATCCTCGATCTCAAGCCGGAGAAATCCTACATCAAGTGGTGCGTCGACCAGGGCATCACCGTGTTCGTGATCTCATGGGTCAATCCCGACAAGCGGCTCGGCAACAAGAGCTGGGAAGACTACATGAAGGAAGGCCCGCTCAAGGCGATGGACGTGATCGAGAAGGTCACCGGCGAGATGAAGGTGCACACCGCCGGCTATTGCGTCGGCGGCACGATGCTCGCGACCACGCTGGCCTGGCTCGCCGAGAAGCGCCGCCAGCGCGTGTCGTCCGCTACGTTCTTCGCGGCACAGGTCGATTTCACCCATGCCGGTGATCTCCTCGTGTTCGTCGACGAAGAGCAGATCGCCGCTCTCGAGCAGGACATGAAGGCGGCCGGCGTGCTCGAAGGCTCGAAGATGGCGATGGCGTTCAACATGCTGCGCTCCAACGACCTGATCTGGTCCTACGTCGTCAGCAACTATTTGAAGGGCCAGCAGCCAAGCGCGTTCGACCTGCTGCACTGGAATTCGGATGCGACGCGCATGACGGCGTCGAACCACTCCTATTACTTGCGCAACTGCTATCTGGAGAACCGGTTGTCGACGGGCACGATGGTGCTCGACAACACGCTGCTGGATCTCTCCAAGGTCAAGGTGCCCGTCTACAATCTCGCCACCCGAGAGGACCACATCGCGCCGGCGGAATCGGTGCTGTACGGCTCGCAGTTCTTCGGCGGGCCTGTGAAGTATGTGCTATCGGGCTCTGGCCACATCGCCGGCGTGGTCAATCCGCCCGCCTCGAACAAGTACCAGTACTGGACCAACGACAACGTCAAGGACGTCAGCATCGCCGAGTGGATGAAGGGCGCGGTGGAGCACAAGGGCTCGTGGTGGCCGGACTGGCGCGAATGGCTGGGCGGGCTCGATCCGGAGGAAGTCCCGGCGCGGGCAATCGGCAGCGACGCACTCCCTCCGATCGAGGACGCGCCGGGCAGCTATGTCAGGGTTCGCGCGTAGCGGAATCTTTCGCGCTTGTATAAGCTCGCTTCCGGCACAGCGACGACAGAGAGGACCGGACCATGACGCGCGAATTGTTCTGGCTGACACTGACGGTGATCCTGACCGGCATCCTCTGGGTCCCCTACATCATCAACCGCTGCCAGGTTCGCGGTCTCAGCGGCGCCATGGCCAATCCCTCGCGCGGCGACAAGCCGCACGCCGAGTGGGCGAACAGGCTGATGTTCGCGCATGACAACGCGGTCGAGAACCTCGTGATCTTCGCGCCGCTGGTCCTGATCCTGAACGCGATCGACTATTCCACGAAATGGACGGTGCTTGCCTGCGCCGTCTATTTCTGGGCCCGCGTCGCCCATCTGCTCGTCTACACGCTGGGGCTTCCCGTGTTCCGAACCCTCGCCTTCACCGTCGGCTTCCTCGCGCAGGCCGTGCTGGCGCTGGCGATCTTCAAGGTGTTCTGAGCGCACAGGGCGCTCCAAGCTCACAGCATAATTCGGGGGATCGGCTCGGCGCGGTCGACCTCGGAATGCTGCCAGGGTGCCGTCAGCCGTTCTTCTGGGCGACGACAAACAACATCGATGCCGTCTTGTCGTCGAACCCGATGACGTCGCCGGTTTCGATCGACAACCCATTCCAGCTGCCCGCTTCAGCGTAGGTTGCCCGGAGCCAGTCCGGGGAAGGATAGTTGTAATAGCGGTTCAGCGTGTCGCGACCGGCAACCTCGCCGGCCTTGTAGTTGGCGTAGAAATGACCGGCCGGCTTCAAGGCACGCAAGATCCGCGCAAGAACATTCGCCAGTTCAGGCCTGGGCACGTGAAGGAGGCAGGCATTGGCCCAGACGGCGTCGTAGGCCTCGATCTCGTCGAGGTCCTCAAACAACAGCGTCTCGACGCGACGTCCAAGGCGGCGCGACGCGACATCGGCCATTTCCGGCGATCCATCTGTCGCGCGAACAGCAAAGCCGCGCGCCAGCATTTCAGCGTGTCGCCGCCGGCACCGCATCCGAGTTCGAGGATGGAAGCGCCCGGCGCTAGCCGGGCCAGCAAGGCTGTCAGCCGAGCCTGGCGCGAGGTGATCTCGCGCCGGGCATAGGCTTCGGCGTTGCCGCGGTAGAACTGCAGCGTCTCCTTGTCCATGGCGTCACTCGCTTTGGGAAACCTTCAACAAGTTTCTCTCGTGTCCCGGACGCGCTGCAACGCCACAGCGCGTCGAAGACGCGCGTAAACGCGCTTACGGCGTTGCTGCGCAGAGCCGGGACCCAGAAAGCCGCTGTGAGCTGTGGGGCATGGGCCCGGCTCTGCAGCGCATCGTTTCACGCTGCGCTGCGTCCGGGGCACGAGCGTGCCCTACTCGTCTGCCAGGCCCAGCATCAGCCGCATGTTCTGCACGGCGGCACCCGAAGCACCCTTGCCGAGATTGTCGAGCCGGGCGACCAGCACGGCCTGGTGATACTTGTCGCTGGCAAAGACGTAGAGCTCGAGCATGTTGGTCTCGTTGAGCGCTTCCGGCTCGAGCCGGCTGCCCTTCGACGCTTCGTTTTGAAGCGGCATCACCGAGACATACTTTGAGCCGGCGTACCGTTTTGCCAGTGCGGCCTGCAGAGCCGCACCATCAGGCTTGCCCGCCACCGTGTCGAGCTGGAGCGGCACCGAGACCAGCATGCCCTGCCGGTAATTGCCGACCGAGGGAATGAAGATCGGCCGCCGCGTCAGGTTCGAGTAGAGCTGCATCTCCGGCAGATGCTTGTGCTCGAAGCCGAGGCCGTAGAGCTCGAAGGACGGCGCGCTGCGGTCTTCAAAGCTCGCGATCATCGACTTGCCGCCGCCGGAATAGCCGCTCACCGCGTTGACGGTGACGGGATAATCCTGCGGCAACAGGCCGGCATCGACGATCGGCCGCAGCAGCGCGATCGCACCGGTCGGATAGCAGCCCGGATTTGAGACCTTCTTCGCGGTCTTGATCTTGGCGGCCTGGTCCGGCGTCAGTTCCGGAAAGCCATAGGCCCAGTCCGGCGCGACCCGGTAGGCGGTCGAGGCGTCCAGCACCTTCGGCGCCGAGGCGCCCATGCTGTCGACCAGCGCGACCGTTTCCTTCGCGGCATCGTCGGGCAGGCAGAGGATGACGAGGTCCACCTCCTCCATCAGCGCCTTCTTGGCCGCGGGATCCTTGCGCTTGTCGTCGGCAATCGTCTTCACGACGACATCGCCCTGGAGCTTCAGCCGCTCGTTGATGCCGAGCCCGGTGGTGCCGGAACCGCCGTCAACGAAGACGGTGGCCGGCTTCTTTGCCGCGCCGGTGGTCGGGGCTTTCGTGGTGTCAGCGAGACTGGTTTCAGAAAGGCTCATGGCACGCTCCTTTCGAGCTTGTTCGTGTCGTCTGCAAAAATTTGCGGCCTGGCCTGCCGCATCAAATGTGAGATTTTCCTGGCGTCAGTATCGCCTTCGCCAAGTGCATCCGCGATTGCCGCGTAGTCGGCGTCCGACTTGTGCTGGTTGAGCTTGAAGCTGCCCTCGACCTCTTCAACCGTCATCACCAGACCCACGATCGCCTTCTTCAGCGCTTCAAACCGGCCCGCCGTCATCTTCGCCGATGTCCACGGCGTCTTCGGCAACAGCCAGCTCTCGAACTTGTCGCTGAGCGTCTCGAACTGCACCGCCAGTTCGGCGTCCGACAGGAGCCGCACCGGCCCGCTCAGATGCACCGACTGGTAGAGCCAGGTCGGCACCTGATCCGGTGAGACGTACCAGTCGGGCGATACATAAGCATCGGGGCCGTTGACCGCGAGCAGCCAGGACGCAGCTCCGTCCGCAAGTTTTACCAGCGGATTGTGACGGGCGACATGAAAGGCGGCCTGCGGCGTGCCGTCGGCGGCATAGGTCAGGTAAAACGGCAGCGGCGAAGCGAGCGGCTGTTGGCCGTCAAAGGCGCACATCGTGCCGAAGCCGCGCTCTTCCGCGAATCTCAGGCTCGCGGCGCGGTCCTGCTTGAAAAAGGGTGGCGTGTACATCGTGGTCTCCTGCTGGGCCTCCTTGGGGGCCGCCGGATCAGATCGCGCTGACAGGAGAGAGAATGCCGCGGATCGGGTCCAGCGGCAAAGACGATAATCTCAAACGCGATCGACCGCCCAAACCGCAAGACTGCGGCGGCGGCGACGGGCGAACAGGATGGTCGCGGCGTTGATCATGGCGCGCGGCTATAAGGCCAAATCGGCCTGGCGTCAAGGATTTGGATCCATCATTCGACGCCGTCGCAGCCTTGCTGGCACTACCATCTGGCCAGCCCGAGATGACTGAAGAGTGTCCCCCAGAAGGAACGCCCACGCGTCAGCTCATACAGATGAGCGCCTGCTTGCTCGTTTCCACGGGCCGACGCCTTGCTGTACCAATCGATCGCCTGCTGGGTATCCTTCGGCACACCCGTGCCACTCTCATAGGCCCACCCCAAATTGTATTGGGCCCAGCCGTCGTTCTGATCCGCCGCCTTGCGCAGCAGGGAAATGCCTTTGGCAAGGTCCTGCGGCACGCCCTCGCCTTTGATGTGCAAGAGGCCGAGACCCGTCTGCGCGTACGTCGAGCCCTGCTCAGCCGCCTTCGAAAACAGATCGAAAGCGAGGGCAAAGTCCTGGGGAACGCCTCGACCGTCCCTGTACATGGCGGCAAGCCGGGTCTGGCTGTAGACATTGCCCTGATCCGCTGCCTTGCCGTACCAGTCGGCCGCCTGCTTTTCGTCGCGAGCCGTCCCTGTGCTCGTCTCGTAGAGATAGGCAAGTTGCTCCTGACTGTAGGCATCGCCCTGTTCGGCGGAGAGACGAAACCACTTGATCGCCTCCACGCGATCGCGCTTCGTTCCATTTCCATCGCGGTACATCGCGCCCAGATAGGACTGTGCGCGCGCATTGCCGATTTCGGCCAGCGGCTTCAACCGCTCCATCGCGCGCTGGAAATCATGAGCAAGATATGCGTTCGCGCCGTCGGTGAAGTCTGCACTGACCTCGACGACCGAGGCTGCTCCCTTCGGGGTCAGACCGATCGGCCCGTACCTGAACTCGTCGAGCTTATCGAACCCCTTCTCGATAGCCGGACCGAACTCTGCCGGGCAGACCGGTGCGTCGAGTGTAAGGCGAAGAAGCGCATTGGAGCGGATGGTTCGGCCATCGACAGCGATGGTGGCATTCACCTCGATCCGGCCGTGGACTTCAGCGTTGCCTGTTCTGCCTTCGAACGTCGCCGAATAGGCGATCGGTGCCGGTTTCTCGTAAAAGAACGTGTTTTCGGGAACCGTGAGTGAAGCGACCTCGCGATATTCCATCGGTCGGCAGACAAAAGGCCGTCCATTCGTCTGCCGCGCAACCAACCGCAGGAGGGATTGTCTTGGATCGGTCAGAGGCAACATCCTGACGTGCGCGGGCCGGCCGAGATCGGTGGGCTTGCTGATCTGGAACGTGGATGTGATCGCGTAGTCGTCTGTCAGTTCGCGCGGGTTTGGATAGGTGTAATCGCCGGTACCGGTCAGACCGGCCTGCTCGATCAGCTTCCTCGCGGCCATGCGCCGGTCTTGATCATCAAGTCCCTGCGCGAGCGTGCGCCCCAGTTCTGCGCCGACGCCGGTACCAGACAGGATCGAGCGGACTTCGCGTTTCCCATCGTTGCCGAGGACGTAGTCCGTTTCCGCAGCCATCCGGAAGCGCTCCGGATCGGCCATGGGGATGCGGCCCAAAGTGCCCTTGTCGATGTTGAGAACCGGCTTGCCGGCAAGGTTCGGTGGCAGGGAGCCGAAGGCGAACAACGAAGCGGTCGGATCGAGATATTGGTCGATCTCCGGAACATAGGCGATCGCGTGGTCAAAGTTCGGGGTGGCGACTTCAGTGAGCGTGTATCTTGCGTCCGAGTTCACCGCGACAAAATTGGCTTCGATGCCCTGGGCGGCAAGCAACGCCTTGAACAGCGTCGCGTGCGCCTTGCAATCGCCGTAACGCGACGCAAGCACAGCCGAGGCAGGCTGCGATGTCCAGCCGCCGTCCTCGAGTCCAATCCCGACATAGCGGATGTTTCGAGCCACCCAATTGTAGAGGCGCTCGACCTTCGCGCGCGTGCCGACGGCGTCGCCCGCAATCTCGCGCGACAGTCGCGTCAGCCTCTCGTCCGGTCGCGCCATCGGCGCGTTGCGTGCGTTCAGCATCGCCGCGAAAGCGGCATAGTCGGCAAACGTGCTCACCTCGAAACGCTCGGCGTAGGCGAGCGTCTCGTCGTCGATCTGGCGGGGTCTGGGCGCATCTTGCTTGAAACGCACGCGATGGACGATCCGATCGTTCACCCTCTCTTCACGGTGTTCGACATTGCGCAGCGCGACCCGCAGTGGCCTGGATGCCGGTCCATCAACGGTCACTTCGAGCACTTCGGGGGGCTGGCTCGCCGGCTCGCTCCAGGAGCGCGCAAACTCACCTGGAAATCTCGGCTGCTTCGCCTGGTAGACCAGACGCCCGCGGATGCTGTCGCCGGGAGCAACATGGGGATAGGCGATGATCCTGTTGCGAACCTCGTCGAAGTAGGGAGAGGAGGAATCTGTCGACGCCGGTTGATCGCGGATGGCGCGCTCATCGACCTCGATCACGGTGCCATCGGCCTTGAGAGTGGCAAGCGCCATCGACGACAAATCGTCAAAATAGCTGTTGTACTGGAAACTCTGCTGCGCGATCGCCTCCGCGCCCCTCTCGTCGAGCGCCTTGATTTCGAACTCAAAGACCTCCGTGCTCAGCCCCTTCTCGTCGAATGTTACGGCGTAACGCGCCACCGTTCGCCGCCAGCCCGGATCGACCCAGCCGGGCCGATCAGCGCCGGATGATTCAGCGGCATACGATTTCATGCATGGCGACGCGAGGAGCAAAGCCACCAGGAAAGTTGAACAAACGCGTACGATCATATGCTGAGCGCTCGGCCGTTAAGTCGGCAGCTCAACTAGCAGGCGAAAATTACCAGCAGCACCCTCGAAAAGAACGACTTTTAAGTTTCTTCCGCCCCGCGGGCGTCAACCTGTCCCGGGCTCGCTCAGATCACCCGCCAGAGCCATTCCATGATCTTCGCGATCACGTCGCCGAACAGCAGGAGTGCCGCCGACCAGACCAGCGCCGAGACGAAATTGGCGGCCTGGAAGCTCCAGTACGGCATTTCGAAAATGCCGGCCGCAAGCGGTACGGAGGCGCGCAAGGGGCCGAAGAAGCGGCCGATGAAGATGCTGGGCACGCCCCAGCTCCGCACGAAGGCCTCGCCCTTGGGCAGGATTTCCGGATAGCGCGAGAGCGGCCAGATCTGGGCGACCTGCTCCTTGTAGCGGTAGCCGAACCAATAGGAGACCCAGTCACCCAGCGCTGCGCCGAAGCCACCGGCAATCCAGACTGGATAGAAGCTGATGCCGCTGGCGCCGATCAGCGCGCCGATCGCGACCAGCGCACCCCAGGCTGGGATCAGCAGCGAGATGAACGCGAGCGACTCCCCGAAGGCGAGCACGAACACGATGGGAGCCGCCCAAGCTTGATGAAGGCGCACGAAGTCGGCCAGCGCGTGCGCAAACTGCTCCATTCCAGATCGCCCTCCCGCCCCGTCACGGTCCCGTCAGATAAAAAGACTGGTAAGCCAAGGACTTGTGTGACATCAAGTCACAAAGCTCGGCCCAAACCGGCCCGGGACGTCAAATTGCCGGGAATTGCTGGGCCTGCGGCGTAAAATCGCCGGGATTGGCTCCCAACCACATCGCCCGGCCAGCCCTGCGGTGACCTTTCCGGGCCAGCCGTGGCATAGTCAGCCCAACCGATTCGCCGCCTGCGCGGCCCTCAACACACATCAAAATGCATGTCCAAGCAGTTGAAACCCAAAGCAAAAGACGATTTTTTCGGCAGTGACGAGCCAAAGCCCCGCACGGCAGCCAAAGCGGCGACGCGCGCAAGCGGCGGGGAGGCCGACTACACCGCAGCCGACATCGAAGTGCTCGAAGGCCTGGAACCAGTGCGGCGCCGGCCTGGCATGTATATCGGCGGCACCGACGAGAAAGCGCTGCATCACCTCTTCGCCGAAGTCATCGACAACTCGATGGACGAGGCGCTGGCGGGGCACGCGACCTTCATCGGTGTCGAGTTGAGCGCGGACGGCTTCCTCACCGTCACCGACAACGGCCGCGGCATTCCGGTCGACCCCCATCCAAAGTTCCCGAAAAAGTCTGCGCTCGAAGTCATCATGTGCACGCTGCATTCGGGCGGCAAGTTCGACTCCAAGGTCTACGAGACCTCGGGCGGCCTGCACGGCGTCGGCATTTCCGTCGTGAACGCACTGTCCTCGCTCCTCGAGGTCGAGGTTGCGCGCAGCCAAAAACTTTATCGCATGACATTCGAGCGCGGCCATCCCAAAGGCAAGCTCGAGGACCTCGGCAAGATCAACAACCGCCGCGGTACGCGTGTGCGCTTCAAGCCCGATACCGACATCTTCGGCGCCAAGGCCGCGTTCAAGCCGCAGCGCCTGTTCAAGATGACGCGCTCCAAGGCCTATCTGTTCGGCGGCGTCGAGATCCGCTGGAATTGCGCTCCCGAATTGCTCAAGGGCGTCGAGGACGTGCCGGCGGAGGCGACGTTCCACTTTCCGGGCGGTCTCAAGGATTATCTCGCGGCTGCGATCCACGCCGACACGCTGGTGCATCCCGACATCTTCTCCGGCAAGTCGGGCCGCAACGGCGCGCATGGCGCCTGCGAATGGGCTGTGGCCTGGACCGCGGACGCCGACGGCTTCCTCTCTTCCTACACCAACACCGTGCCGACGCCCGATGGCGGTACGCACGAATCCGGCCTGCGCAGCGCGCTGCTGCGCGGCCTGAAAGATCACGCCGAGCGCGTCGGCCAGGGCAAGCGCTCGGCTTCCATTACCTCTGAAGACGTGATGGTCGGCGCCGCCGTGATGCTCTCCGTGTTCGTGCGCGAGCCTGAATTCCAGGGCCAGACCAAGGATCGCCTCGCCACCGCCGAGGCCCAGCGCATCGTCGAACAGGCGATGAAGGATCCGTTCGACCACTGGCTCTCGGGCAATCCGAACCAGGCCAACAAGCTGCTCGACTTCGTGATCGATCGTGCCGAGGAGCGCTTGCGCCGCCGCCAGGAGAAGGAGACGGCGCGCAAGACCGCCGGCAAGAAGCTGCGCCTGCCCGGCAAGCTCGCCGACTGCACCGATGCCGGCACCGAAGGCTCCGAGCTCTTCATCGTCGAGGGTGACTCGGCCGGCGGCAGCGCCAAGCAGGCGCGCGACCGCAAGAACCAGGCCGTGCTGCCCTTGCGCGGCAAGATCCTCAACGTCGCCTCTGCCGGCAAGGACAAGCTTACGGCGAACGCCCAGATCTCCGATCTGGTGCAGGCGATCGGCTGCGGCCAACTCGCGCAGTACCGCGAAGAGGATCTGCGCTACCAGCGCATCATCATCATGACCGACGCCGACGTCGACGGCGCTCACATCGCGTCGCTCCTGATCACCTTCTTCTACCGGCAGATGCCGCGGCTGATCGACGAGGGCCACCTCTTCCTCGCCGTGCCCCCGCTCTACAAGCTGACCCACGGCACCAAATCGGTCTACGCCCGCGACGACGCACACAAGGAAGCGCTGATCAAAAGCGAGTTCAACGCCAACGCCAAGGTCGAGGTAAACCGCTTCAAAGGCCTCGGCGAGATGATGCCGGCGCAGCTTAAGGAAACCACCATGGATCCGAGCAAGCGGACGCTGCTCAAGGTGGTGCTGCTCGCCGACGACCGCGACACCACGGCGGATTCGGTAGAGCGCCTGATGGGCACCAAGGCCGAAGCGCGTTTCGCGTTCATCTCGGACAAGGCCGAGTTCGCCAATGAGGAACTGCTTGACGTCTGAGGAGCGGCGCGGCGTTTGACGCCGCGCCATTCGCAACGTAGTGGGTCGCGGGCATCGCGCCGCGATATCACCAGGGCGACAGCAACAAGAAGTCGCTGGTAGGCATTCCGGGCACGTGGAGCCGGGCACACCCGCGGCCACATCGCGCTCGACGGCTCCGAGCCAATGAGACCGGCTACGGCGGAATCCAGGCACGCAATCAGCGACTCGGCCAGCGACTCACAGACCCAAAGCTGAGGCGCCGTCGCCGCCATTTCCGACGAAGCCGGATTTACTAATGAGAAGCTACTCCAAATCCAAGGTCCGCGATTCTTTTAACGCATTGAATATACGCGACTTTTATCGATTCGACCGTTAGCGCTGCAAACCCTTCGTGGCGGGCGTTTTCCGGCGACTGTGCTTGCCCGGCAACAGCATTTCGGCCGGAAACGTCTATAGTCCGGGCATCAGATCAAACGAACTTCAGTCGCGCTCGCGCCTGCCACGGCAGATTAAAGTTGGGGACATTCACATGAAGAAGATTTTGCTCGCTCTGACCGCGGTCGCGGCGATGACCGGTTCGGCCTCGGCGGCCGACCTGGCGGCTCGTCCCTACGTGAAGGCCCCGGTTGCGCCGCCCGTCGCGAACTGGACCGGCTTCTATATCTTTGGCGGTGGCGGCGGTGGCGTGTCGGCTTCCGATCAGCACGTGGTTGACACCCTCACCGGCGTGCCGCTGACGATCGATCAGCGCCAGGGCGGTTCGGGCTGGTTCGGCACCGTCGGTCTCGGCTACGACTGGCAGTTCAACAGCACCTGGGTCGCCGGTGTGTTCGCCGACGGTCAGTTCGGCAGCATCCGCGCCACCGTGCAGGATCCTCTTCTCCAGATCACCGGCACCCAGAAGCTGCAAGACTCGTGGGCCGTTGGTGTGCGCCTCGGCTGGCTGGTTGCTCCGAACGTTCTCTCTTACGTCAACGGCGGTTACTCGGGCGCCCACTTCGGCAGCACGAATTTGATGACGCTCGCCGGTTTTGACGCTGGCGTCCACCTCAACGGCTACAACCGTAACGGCTGGTTCATCGGCGGCGGCGTCGAGAACAACCTGAACATCTTCGGCATCCAGTCGCCCGGCTGGTTCATGAAGACCGAATATCGCTCGGCGTTCTACAATGCCAAGACCCAGAACGAGATCGACAACCTCACCAACCTGCCGATTGGCAACAGCATCCGCGCCAACAACTGGAACCAGACGATCTCGACCTCGCTGGTCTACCGCTTCAACTGGACCGGTCCGGTCGTCGCGAAGTACTGATCTGAACTCAACTTCAGACGTCAAAGCCCCGGCATCGCCGGGGCTTTTTCGTTTGGGACTTGCAGCGGCTGACACTCGCCTTCGGCTTCCTGCACGCTCTGGCCGATCGCATCTGTGATCGCCCTGCCCCGCGCATGCCGCCTCCCACACTGGCTAATCCATTGTGCCGGTACCGCCATTGTGCCCGAACCGCGGCTACGGCTACTGTGCGCCCAAGTTTTCGCGGCGGTGGCGATCGTTCATGCCGTAGGCCGCGACCGAAGCGGACCAATGGGGAGGAATGCATGCGCAGATTTCTGCTGATCGCAGGCCTGTTTGCCCTCGCCGTCGGGCTGCTCTGGATCGGACAGGGCACGGGCACGATCGCCTGGCCGCGATCGAGCTTCATGATCAACCAGCTGCAATGGGTCGGCTATGGCGCAGCCATGGCCGGCCTCGGACTGGTCCTGATCTGGCAGAGCAACCAATAGAAGAAACGAAGGAATCAAAGCATGACATCCAGCCGGTTCGATCTCCGCGGCAAGGTCGCGATCGTCACGGGAGGCAATGGCGGCATCGGGCTCGGCATGGCCCGCGGCCTTGCCGACGCCGGCGCCGACATCGCTGTGGTGGGACGCAACGAAACCAAGTCCGCCGACGCTGTGGCCGATCTCAGGAAGCGCGGCGTGAAGGCGATTGCCGTCACCACTGACGTGACCAACACGGCGGCCGTCGCGGCGATGATCGACCGCGTCGTCAAAGAGCTCGGCCGCATCGACGTCCTCGTCAACAATGCCGGCATGAGCATCCGCAAGCCGCCGCACGAGCTCGAGCTCGACGAGTGGAACAAGGTGATCGACACCAACCTCACCAGCGCCTTCATGTGCTCGAAGCTTGCCTATCCGGCGCTGAAGGCGTCCGGCAACGGCAAGGTGATCAACATCGGCTCGATGCTGTCGATCTTCGGCGCGAGTTTCGCGGCGGCCTATGCGGCGAGCAAAGGCGGCATCGTGCAGTACACGCGCGCCTGCGCCAATGCCTGGGCGCCCGACAACATCCAGGTCAACGCCATCTTGCCGGGCTGGATCGACACCGACCTCACCCGCGGCGCGCGCAAGCAGATATCGGGATTGCACGAGCGCGTGCTGGCGCGCACGCCTGCGGGACGTTGGGGCGGCATCGACGACTTCGCCGGCATCGCCGTGTTCCTCGCCTCGCCCGCGTCGAACTTCATCACGGGCACCGCGATCCCCGTCGATGGCGGCTACTCGGTGATGACGTAAGCCCACCTCTGCGCCCATAAAAAAGCCCCGGCGCGAGCCGGGGCTTTTGAGTTTCATCCGGGAGGGATCAGTACCGCGCGACCACCGGACCGCCGAAGCGATAGTTGACGCCGACCAGGCCGATATTCTCGCGGAAGTTCACACGCACGCTATTGGCAGGATCGCATCCGGCGCCGCCGGCGACGGTCTGCAGGCCGCACGTGAAGCTGCCGAGGTCGACATAGCGGTACTCGCCCTTGAAGCTCCAGTTCGGCAGGAAGCCCCACTCGACGCCCGCGCCAACCGTCCAGCCGACCCGCGTGTCGGTTGCTCCGCCGAACGTCGGAAATCCCGGGTCGCTGATGATACGAGCTTTTACGTCACCGAAGGCGACGCCGCCGGTGCCGTACAGCAGCACATTGTTGATTGCGTAACCGAACCGACCGCGGACGGTACCGAGCCAGGTGTTCTCGGTGCGGCAAGCAAAACCGTTGCCGCCTGCTGCTATTGGGCCGTTACAGACAAATCCGCCGGCGGCCGGCAGCGTCGGCCGGTTGCCGTTGGTGCCGCGAACGCCCGACCAGTCGATGTCGCCCTCGACACCGAACACCCACTGTCCCGTCTGCCAGTTGTAGCCGGCCGTACCACCAGCCAATCCACCGGACACATCAAAGTTGCCGGTCGTGGTGCCGATCGGCGACGCGTCAAAACGCGACCTACCCCAGCCGCCACCGCCGCTCACACCGACATAGAAGCCGGTCCAGTTATACACCGCTACTACCGGCGGCGGCGCCTTGACGTATGGCTTCGCCGCAAGATCTGCGGCCATCGCTGTCGCACCCGTCCGGTTGCAGTGCCGTTTGTTCCGGGACGTTGCGCACCTGCCACAGATGTGTGCACTTTTTGCCTGTCGACTGCATCTATATGCACGTCAATCGACATAGTCCGAGTCAGCTCTCCGCGTACTTGTCCGCTGCTAGCCAGTATTGGCCCGACTCGGCGCAACGAAAAGCCCCGGGGAGTTACCCCGGGGCCTTCGTTGTTATGACGCCCCTGTCTAGTCTCAGTAGCGCGCGATGACCGGCGCGTCGAACTTGTAGCTGGCGCGCACAACGGCCCACTGGATGTCGCGCGGCTTGGCATCAAATGTGTAGTTCGTCGTTGTGCCGCCGAGCTGATAGGTCTGGCTGCCGAAGGCCGCGTAATTGTATTCGAGGCCGACGATCCAGTTGCGGGTAATGCCGTATTCCCAACCGGCGCCGACGGTCCAGCCGTTGGCCCAGTGGGTCTGACCGCCCGAACCGGGTGTGACCGTGTCGCTGACGTTGAGACGGTTGTTCACGCCGGCATAGCCGCCCTTGATGTAGAACAGGTTGTTCTGGACGGCAAAGCCCGCACGGCCGACGACCGTCGCGAGCACGTTGGCGCGCCAGGAGAACACGTCGTCACGGGCACCGAAGGCGGTGTTCACGACCGTGCCCTTGTTGTTGAGGCCGGAGATCGTTCCCTCCATGCCGAAGACGAAGTTGTTGGCCTGCCAGTTGTAGCCGATCTGGGCGCCGCCCATGATGCCCGAGCCGCGCTGCCGATAGCCCTGGCCCGGCAGCAGATCGCCAAAGCCGAGGCTGTTGCCGTTGTTGACGAACTGCTCGTTGGTCCAGGCGCCGCCGATGTGGCCGCCGACGTAGAAACCGGTCCAGTTGAACAGCGGCTCGATATAGGCTGGCGCCTTCGTGTAGGGCCGCGCGGCGAGGTCGGCGGCGGAAGCAGCACCTGTCGAAACCAGAGCGGTCGTGCAGGCGAAGGCAGCAATCAACTTGTTACGCATAGTACACCCCATGTCCCTTGATGGGTGCACGCTCACAGACAGTCCTTACTAAAATTCGAATCAAGAAAGTTAAGACGCGGGATTGGCCGCCAACGCTCATTGAATCCGTTTGCGCTGTTGCACGGACGCAACGCGCCATGCGCGATTTAAGGCGAAATTATCCCTACCTGGTTCTCGAGCTACGATGCCGGCGCGGCCGTCGACTGCACGTGCTCGGGGCGCACGCCGACCGCAAGCAGGCGCGCAGGAATGCCCTGCAGCCAGGGCAGCGCGGTGATGAGGCGCACGATCAGCGGCACCTTCAGCGGCCGGTCGCCCGGCTGCAAAGCCCCGCTGATGATGTTGTTCTGCACGATCACCTGCATTCGCTGCGTCACCTTCATCGGGAATTCGCGGCGACGGCGCACGGCATCGAGTTCATCCTCGGACGGGCAACCGAGCTGAAGCCTGTCGGCGAGCAGGTTGGCGGTCGCGACCGCATCCTGCACGGCGAGATTGACGCCGACGCCACCGACCGGCGACATCGCATGCGCGGCATCCCCGATGCAGAGCAGGCCCGGCCGCGTCCAGCGCGTCAGGCGGTTGATCACGACGGTGAGCAGCTTGATGTCGTCAAAGCTCCTCACATCGGCAATGCCGCTTCGCAGGATCGGCGCCATGCGCACGACGTCGTCGAGCAGCGCCTGCAATCCCCTCGCCTTCACCGCATCGTATTGTCCCTTTGCGATGACGTAGGCGCATTGCCAATAGTCGCCGCGGTCGAAGGTGACCATCATCTTGCCCGGCTCGACGCGCGCGAACACATTTTCCGTCTCGTCAGGCTTGCGGCCGGCGCGGAACCACAGCACGTCCATCGGCGCGCCGATCTCCTCGACGCTAAGGCCCGCACGCTCGCGCACCGTGGAATGCCGGCCGTCGCAGGCGACGGTGAGATCGGCCTCGATGTCGATCGGCCCTTCCGGCGTCTTCGCCCGCACGCCGGCGATCGTCTCGCCCCGGCGGATCAGGTCGACGGCCTCCGTGCTCATCATCACCTTGAGCGAAGCAAAGCGCCGGCCTGCCTCGCGGAGGAAATTCAGGAAGTCCCATTGCGGCATGAAGGCGATGAAGGGGTATTTCGTATGGAGCCTGCTGAGGTCTGCGATCCGCACGGGCGTGCCGCCGAACAAGCCGTCCATTTTCTGCAAGCGCTGATGCGGCAGCTTCAGGAAGCCGTCGATCAGGCCGAGCTCGTCCATGACCTCTAGCGTTGAGGGATGCACGGTGTCGCCGCGAAAGTCGCGGAAGAAATCCGCATGCTTTTCCAGCACCACGACGTCGATGCCGGCCCGTCCCAGGAGATAGCCGAGCATCATGCCGGCGGGCCCGCCGCCGACGATGCAACACCGGACTTTCACGGAGCGAGCCTGGGGCGACTTTGAGGTGCCTGGGTCCACGGTGGAGGCCTCATGTACGACTTTAGTACTTTTTGCAACGCAACAAACCTGAATTGATTTGCCGCAGTGGCGAATGACCATTAGCGTTGCAGGAGACTTTGGTTGATTTCAGGAAATGGCAGTGCAGACGATCCTAATACTGGTCGGCGTCTGGATCCTGATCAATGTGCTTTTCGTCGTGATCATGATCCCGCCGCGCAAGCCGCGGAAGCCGAATCCGCACGGCACGGGCACGCTCGCGCCGGTACGGATCGACCAGAACGGCTATCCGTTCGAGGAGCCGGAGAAGCTTCTGCTGCGCCACGTCATCATCTCGATCGCGTTGGGCGCGTTCTTTTCGCTGGCTCCCCCTTTGATCGAGGCTATCGAGTCCATCAAGCGCTTCGTCAGGAACCGCCGCGAGTAGCGGACCCGCATGCGACGCCTCCGCCCAGATGATCAATTATTGCTGCGGTTCGCCGTGCGGAAACTCTTGATCTCCGAGACGCTGCCGTCGCGATAGGTCAGTTCCACCGAGATGAACTGCGTGGCCGGGGCGAGCTTCATGTAGAGCGGCATGCCGGCGGTGATCGCGCCCGGGTCGCGCATGTCGCAAGTGGGCATCTTCAGCACCTGGTTTGGCACGGCGGTGTCGATTCCGATGCGCACCTCGCGGATGGCGCAGCGGTACGACACAAGGTGCGTGTAGTAGACCAGCAGCCCGTTGAACTCGCGGAATGACAGCCAGCTCGTGGCAGTCATGTCGAGGATCTTGCGCTGGTCGCGGATCAGCGCGGCTTCGGGATCGAACCTGATCGGGAACGGCCCCTGCATGTCGCCGGAGGCGTCGACATAACGGACCTCGATCGTGCCGGCCTGCGCATCCGGCGGCAACTCGATCGACGGGTTCGGCATCCGCTTGCGCGTGCGCGGATC
Organism: Bradyrhizobium sp. AS23.2; assembly: GCF_001908185.1. GTDB lineage: Bacteria > Pseudomonadota > Alphaproteobacteria > Rhizobiales > Xanthobacteraceae > Bradyrhizobium. Next base: position 3,704 of record NZ_LGHM01000133.1, on the reverse strand, counting down.
GAGCGTATCGATGAAGCCGGTCTCGCGGAAATCGCCGTTGCCGGCCATGCGCCAGGAGATGCCGAGCGTCGGGTCGGCGAAGGAGAACACCACGCTCCAGCCGCCATTGTGGCGCGAGAAGCTCGCGATCGGCGCGTTGGTGGTTTCCTCCCGCGGCACGCGCGGCACCGACACGGGCGGCAGGGCCGCGAGCTTCTGCGGCGGCGGATCCGCCGGGCGTGTAGCGGCCCCGTCCTTCGCCAGACCGCTGAGGAAGACGTCGTCGACCATCTGGTCGAAATAGACCGGCACCTGCCTGTGCTTGACGGTATCGGCCATCTCGCTGACGAGACGGCGGGTGCGCTGCGCCACCTGAACGAGGTTCTCGCCGGGCTGGAGCAACTCCCTCGCGAAGGTGCGCGTGAACACCGAATTGGGATTGGCGTCGTCGTTGGACAGGCGATCAAGCGCGGTCTGGCGGGGACCGGCCGAGAACACCGAGAACACGCCTTCGGGCAGTTGCGTCATCGGCGCCAGCCCCCCGCCGCCGGCCACCGCGCGCGTGCCGGCGCGCTCGAATGGATTGTTGCGGCAGGCGTCAAACACCAGGATCGAGGTCCGCACCTTCTTGTTCTGAAGACGCTCGACGATGCGGTCCGCCAGAATGGAAGCGTCGCGCACCAGCTCTTCCTGGCCTTCGGTCGCCGCCGGCACGTCGGTCGGCAGCAGATAGTTCTGGCCCGCGATCTCGAAGCCGTGGCCGGCGTAGAAGAAGAACGCGGTGTCGCCGGGTTCGATCGCCCTGTCGAAGGCGAGCAGCGTTTCGGAGAATTGCTGGCGGTTCTGGTTCTCCGCGACCATCACCGCGAAGCCGAGCTGCTTGAGCGTATCGCCCATCGTGCGGGCGTCGTTGACGGCCTTGAGCAGCTTCGGGACATTCTTATAGTCGTTGTTGCCGACGACGAGCGCGACGCGCTTTTCGGCATGTGCGGGAAGCGCGAAACCGCTCAGGCTCGCCGCAAGGCCGAGGGCCGCCAGAATTCTGGAAAACCGACGCATCATCGAAAATTTCCCGTTGCCGACGGTCTCACGCCGGCTCCCTCGAACGCTCGTTCATGGGAACCTCAGCCGTTGATGTGATAGTCGTCCCAGCCACATCGACGGTTCAACGGTCTGGGGCTCCGGTTCCATCATCTGGCCTATGGCAGATCCCGCCGGAATCTGCTTTTTCTTAGGCAATTTTCGGTGGAGGGGGCTGCCGTGTATCACTGGTGCACCGACGAGGTCGAGCCGCATGACCGCTTCGACTATTGGCGCGAGGTGCGCGCCAAGGGCCTGTTCGGCGTCACGGCCGAACTCGAGCGCGACCGCCGCGCGGACTTCTACGGCGAATTCTCGTTGCGCCAGGTCGGCGGCGGCGGCCTCGTCGAGTTGAAGGCCTCGCATTACACGGTCGAGCGCAGCACCTCCGACATCGCATACGCGCCTGGCGACAGCATCTGCGTCTACCAGCAGCTCGGCAGCGGCGGCTGGTTCGGCGGCATGCACTCGAGCGACTTCGCGATCGCCAATGGCAGCTTCGCCACCAGCCATACCGACTTGCCCTATCGCACGGCTCCGCTCGGCGCAGGCGGCTTCCACCTGCGGATCCTGAAGATCCCCGCGAACAGCATCCCGGCGCAGGACAGGCGCGTTCGCGAGCTCGAGCCCAAGACCTTCAACGACAACGCTTTGGTGCCCCTGCTCAGCGCCTGCTTTGCCGATCTCGGCGAGGCCGGCGCGGATGACGGCGCCTCCCATGCGACCTCCCTCGTCCAGACCCTGGCCCATCTGGCGCTGATCGAGCGCGGCATCATGCGGCCGGGCAGCCGGCGCGGACAGGCCGCGCTGCGGATCGCCCGCCTCTCACAGGCTCGCCGCCTGATCGCGCGCCACCTGCAAGACCCCGATCTGGCGCCGACGGTGGTGGCCGACCTGCTCAGCATTTCCGTGCGTCATCTCCACATGCTGTTCGAAACCGCGGCGAAAAGCTTCTCGCAAACCGTGACGGACGAACGCCTGAAGCAGAGCCGCCGCCTGATGCGCGAGGCGCCGGAACGGCTGATCGCGGATGTCGCTGCCGCCTGCGGTTTCGAGAGCCTGGCGACCTACTACCGGGTCTTCAACGCCGCCTACGGCATGGCCCCCGGCGATTTCCGCGCCCAGACCTCGGAAGGACATTAGCCCGTGTTTTGAGGGCTCCCGCAGGACCGCCGGGCCGGGCGGAAAACCCCAACCGCGCCCGCTATTTGGGCAAAAACCTCAGGTTTTTTAGGGTCTTCCCGCGTCCGCTCCATTGACTTTGGCCGATTCCTGCCTATGTTCCGGGGCGACGCGGCTCAGATCGAAGACCGATTCCCGAGCCTGGCGCTTTGTTCGCGTGAGTCAGCACCCCCAGCTTCTTTGAGAGCGCGCCGTTTCGGGGTGGAGCGCGACAGCCTTATTACCCTCGATTCCGGACGGCGGTTTCGACCAGAGGCTCAATGTCCTTTTCAAATCTCGGACTATCCGAAAAAGTCCTCGCCGCAGTGGCGGCCACCGGTTACACCAACCCCACCCCCATTCAGGAACAGGCGATCCCCCACGTCCTCGCACGCAAGGACGTGCTCGGCATCGCCCAGACCGGCACCGGCAAGACCGCGGCCTTCGTGCTGCCGATGCTCACCATCCTCGAAAAGGGTCGCGCCCGCGCGCGCATGCCGCGCACGCTGATCCTCGAACCGACCCGCGAACTCGCGGCCCAGGTCAAAGAGAATTTTGATCGCTACGGCGCCGGCCAGAAGCTCAACGTCGCCCTCCTGATCGGCGGCGTCTCGTTCGGCGACCAGGATGCCAAGCTGATGCGCGGCGTCGACGTGCTGATCGCCACCCCCGGCCGCCTGCTCGACCACACCGAGCGCGGCGGCCTTCTGCTCACCGGCGTCGAACTGCTCGTCATCGACGAAGCGGACCGCATGCTCGACATGGGCTTCATTCCCGACATCGAGCGCATCTGCAAGCTGGTTCCCTTCACGCGGCAGACCCTGTTCTTCACCGCGACCATGCCGCCGGAGATCCGGCGGATCACCGAAGCCTTCCTGCACAATCCGCAGAAAGTCGAGGTGTCCAAGCCGGCCACCACCGCCGTGACCGTCACGCAATCCCAGGTTCCCGCGGGACGCGAGGCGCATGAGAAGCGTGAATTGCTGCGCCGCCTGCTACGCGAGGCCAAGGATCTCAAGAACGCGATCATCTTCTGCAATCGCAAGCGCGAGGTCGCGATCGTTCACAAGTCGCTTCAGAAGCACGGCTTCAGTGTCGGCGCGCTGCATGGCGACATGGACCAGCCGGCCCGCATGGCCGCGCTCGACCAGTTCCGTAAGGGCGAGCTGCCCCTCCTCGTCGCCTCCGACGTCGCAGCCCGCGGCCTCGACATTCCCGAGGTCAGCCACGTCTTCAATTTCGACGTCCCCCCATCACGCCGATGACTATGTCCACCGCATCGGCCGCACCGGGCGCGCGGGCCGCACCGGCACCGCGATCTCGATCGTGACGCCGCTCGACCAGAAGTCGATGGCCGCGATCGAAAAGCTGATCGGCCAGAACATTCCGCGCGCCGAAGGCGATTACGAAGTCCACACTGAAGCCTCCGACACCACCGAGCGTCCGCGCGAGCAGCGCGGTCGTGAACGGTCGCGCGGCGGACG
>NZ_LGHM01000132.1 GCF_001908185.1 Bradyrhizobium sp. AS23.2 | reverse complement strand
GCGTGGTCGGCCGATCACCGCCGGGCTTGGCTTCCGCGGGGGCCTTGCTGTGATCGTCGGACGGCGTGCCCTGAAGCGGTCTCGTTGCCTGCGCCAGCTCCATCTGGCTTTCGGCGCGGATCCGCGCCAGCGACAGCCCTGATACCACGACGCCTGCTGCGAACAGCGAGAAGGCGACCATCAGGTCCAGTTTCAGTCTGCGCTTGTCATGATTGCTCATGTCGATCACCGCACTTGTCCGCGGGATCAACGAAATCGCTCGGCTGCGGTTCCGTGCCGGTGAAGCGGGAACCGGGCGCCTGCGCGCCCAAACGCCGCGCTTACTCCGTCGTGCTGACTTCCCAGGTGGCGTGACGCACGCCCGGCTGATGCTGCAGATCGGTCGCCACCGTGTTCAGCTCGTTCGGGTCGACCGCGGTCGCCACCAGCTTCGCGACGATCTCCAGGAGGTCGTCGCCGATCTCGACGACATCGACATCGGCCACCGGATAATTCGCGGCCTCGAGCTTGTCGACGAGGCGGTCGCGCATGTCGGGCAAGGCGTCGGTCGCGACCGCGAGCTTGAAGTAGTAGGTCGCCTCCAGCGCCTTTTCATTCAGCGGAATACGGTTGATGGCATTGACCAGGGGGCGCAGCATCGTGTTGCCGGCGATGATGAACACGGTCAGCATCGCGGCCTGGGCAACGAGGTCGGCACCGGCGCAGGAGCCGACGGCGGCAGAGGCCCACAACGTCGCAGCGGTATTGAGCCCGCGCACGTCCATGCCCTGTTTCATGATGACGCCGGCGCCAAGGAAGCCGATGCCGGAGACGACATAGGCGATCACCCGGACCGCACCGTCCGCGCCCGTCAGGTGCATGGCGAGATCGACGAAGGCGGCGGCGCCGACCGCGACCAGCACATTGGTACGCAGGCCCGCGGTACGCTGCCGGTACTGCCGCTCGGCGCCGATCAGCGTGCCCAGCACGAAGGCCGTGAACAGGCTGATCAGCGTGTCGATGAAATCGGCGATCTGGAAGGTCGTCAGAAACCGCATGGCCCCATCTACGGTCAGAACGATGACAGATTAAAGCTCCAGCAGGCCGCCGTCCCCATTTTCGTCGGCGAACGCCAACAGCGTGCCCTTGGCGTTCCAGGCCAGCGCAGACACCGGCGGCGTGCCGTTGCGACGAACCAGGATCTCGGCGCCGTCTTCCAGACGCACCATCAGCACGGTGCCGTCGCTGTAGCCGGCGGCGAGGATGTCGTTCTTCGGGTGGCAGGCGACGACCGACACACGCGCCTGCAGCGGCGCGAGCATCGCGGGCTCCTTGCCCATCGGGCCGTCCTTGCTCGCGAATGGCCACAGGATCACGGTATCGGCGCCTGAGGTTGCGAGCGCCTTGCCGCCCGCGCTCCAGGACATCGAGCGGACGCGGCCGGGATAGCCGGTCATGCGCATGTGGCGGTTATCCGCAAGCCGCCAGCCGTGCAGCGCCGCCTCGTGCATCGAGGTGACCAGGAATTTGTTGTCAGGGCTGAAGGTGACGCCGAGATGCGAGCCGGCCCAGGGCAGGAATTCGGCCGTCGCCGCCATGTTCGGAAACCACAGCGTCGCGCCGTTGTAATGCGCGATTGCGAGACGCAGGCCCTTCGGCGCGAACGCAAGCCCGCCGACGGTCGAGGGCACGTCGATCGATTTCTCCTCGTTCTTGCCGCTCTTGACGGAAGCCGTCTTGCCGGCCGACCAGGCGAAAGCGCCGTCCGGATGCAGCGCCACCGCGTCGATCCAGCGCCGCTTCGGGTCGGTGGCGAGCAGCGCCACCTCGCCCTTGGCATCGAGCGACACGACCTTGCCGTCGTCGCCGCCCATCACCAGGCGCTTGCCGTCGAAGGCGGTCGAAAGAATGCCGCCGCTGTGAACGGCGACCGTGGTGATCTCGCCCTTGGCGTCGACCAGCGCGACGTTCTCCTCACCGCCGACGAAGGCGGCGCGGTCGGCGAGGAAATGCACTGATGTCACGCCCATGCCAAGCGCGACCGGCTTGACACGGTCGGTGACGGAAACGATCGAGGTGGACTCGGGGGCCGGCGTAAACTCTTTCATCACGAGACGATGCAGCTCTCGAAACCCTTGCGGATGACCTCTTCCGGCAATTCACGGCCGATGAAGACGAGGCGGCTTTCGCGCGGCTCGCCCTCCTTCCACTTCCGCTGGTGGTTGCCCTCCAGCATCATGTGCACGCCCTGGAAGACGTAGCGGTCGTCGTCATCATGGAAGGCGAGGATGCCCTTGGAGCGCAGGATCTTGCCGCCCTCCACCTGCACGAGGTTCTGGAGCCAGGGCATGAACACGTTCGGATCGAGCGGCTTGTCGGTCTTGAGTGCCAGCGACTGCATGTCCTCGTCGTGGTAGTGCTTCAGGCCATGGCCGTGATCATGGTGGTGATGATCGTGGCCGTCATGGTGATGATGATCATGGTCGTGGTCATGATCATCGGCCTCCAGGAAATCCGGCTCGATGTCGAGGATACGGTCGAGGTCGAACGCGCCGCGGTCGAGCACATCGGCCAGCGCCACCGAGCAGCGCTCGGTGCGGTGGAGCTTCGCATAGGGATTGATGCCGCGGATGCGGGCCTCGACCTCGGCGAGCTCGGGCTTGGTGACGAGATCGGTCTTGTTCAGCACGATCACGTCGGCAAAGGCAATCTGGTTCTTGGCCTCGGGCGCGTCCTTGAGCCGGTCGGACAGCCATTTGGCGTCGGCGACCGTGACGACCGCGTCGAGCCGGGCATTCTTCTGCACATCCTCGTCGACGAAGAAGGTCTGGGCGACGGGCGCGGGATCGGCAAGACCGGTGGTCTCGACGATGATGGCGTCGAACTTGCCCTTGCGCTTCATCAAGCCGTCCATGATGCGAACGAGGTCGCCGCGCACGGTGCAGCAGATGCAGCCGTTGTTCATCTCGAACACTTCCTCATCGGCGCCGATGATGAGGTCGTTGTCGATGCCGATCTCGCCGAATTCGTTGACGATGACGGCGTACTTCTTGCCGTGGTTTTCCGACAGGATGCGGTTCAAAAGCGTGGTCTTGCCGGCACCGAGATAGCCGGTCAGGACGGTCACGGGAATTTTTTGGGAGGACGCTTCAGACATAACAACTCCGGACGTAGGGCTATTCCGCGCGACGCGAGCGGGGTGGCCCCCTGCCCTAATGGTCAAGCGCGCTGGTCAGGGCCTTTATATTGTGCCTGACCATATCAATGTAAGTGGGTGCAGGCCCCTTTTCGCCCGTTAAACCGTCCGAAATCAGCGTCCCGCCGACCTTTGCGCCGGTCTCGGCCGCGATCCGCCGGATCAGCCGGTCGTCGCTGATATTCTCCAGGAAGACAGCCGGGATTCTCTGGGCCTTGATCTGACCGATGATGGCCGCGATGTCCCGCGCACTGGGCTCGGTTTCCGTGGAGACCCCCAGGGGCGCGATGAACTGGATACCGTATTCAGCGGCGAAATAGCCGAAGGCGTCGTGCGTGGAAATCACCTTGCGACGCTCCGGCGGGATTTTGGCCACGGCTTCGCGGACCTCGCGGTCGAGCGTTTCGAGCTTTTCCAGATAGGCCTTTGCCTGGGCGCGGAAGAAATTCGCATTCTCCGGATCAGCCGTGGCCAGCGCATCGGCGATGTCGGTCACGTAAATCCTGGCGTTGGGGACGGACTGCCAAGCGTGGGGATCGGCGGCCGAGCCGAGCTTCAGGGGCGCGATGCCGGCGCTCGCGGTGACCACCTGCGCCTTGGCTCCGGAGGACTGCACCAGCCGCGGCAACCAGCCCTCCAGCCCAAGCCCGTTGACGATGACGAGCTTCGCCTCCGCGATGCGCTTCGCATCGCCTGGCGCGGGCGTATAGACGTGCACGTCGCTGTCCGCCCCGACCAGCGTCGTCAGATTGATACGGTCCCCGCCAACGTTGCGGACGAAATCGGCAAGGATCGAGAAGCTCGCGACAACGTTGAGCCGTTCAGCAGCGTGCAGCGGCGAGGCGATCATCAGCGAGGCAAGGAGCAGAAGGAAGCGCATGGCCCTCACGCTTCCAGATGCCGACCGGGAAACATCTGCCTGACGACGCCGCCGATGCGGCCGAACAGGACGGAGACGACGTACAACATCGTCGCCACGAGGATGATCGCAGGGCCCGAGGGCACGCGGGTCTGGAACGACAGCACGAGGCCGGCGTAGCCCGAGACGGCGGCGGCGATCACGGCGATGCAGATCATGGCTGTGAGATCGCGTGACCAGAACCGCGCAATGCCGGCAGGCAGGATCATCAGGCCGACCGCCAGCAGGGTGCCGAGCGCCTGGAAGCCGTTGACGAGGTTGATGACGACGAGCGCGAGGAAGGCGAGATGCGCAGGTCCGCCGGCCCGGCTCACGGTGCGCAAGAATAATGGATCGACGCTCTCGATCACCAGCGGACGGTAGATCACCGCGAGCACTACGAGCGTGATCGTGGCGTTGAAAGCCACCACCAGCAGCGTCTGATCGTCCATGGCGAGGATGTTGCCGAACAGCACGTGCAACAGGTCGATATTGGTGCCCTTGAGCGAGACGATGGTCACACCCAGCGCCAGCGACGCCAGATAGAAGGTCGCAAGCGAGGCGTCCTCCTTCAACCCGGTCGAGCGCGCGACCACGCCGGCGAGGATCGCAACCGTAAAGCCGGCGATCAGCCCGCCAGCCGTCATCGCAAACAGATTGAGGCCGGACAGCAGGAAGCCGACCGCCGCGCCCGGCAGGATCGCATGGGCCATGGCGTCGCCGACGAGGCTCATTCGCCGCAGCATCAGGAATACGCCGATCGGCGCGCCGGCGAGCGACAACGCGACGACCGCTGCGAGCGCACGCCGCATGAACTCGAATTCGATGAACGGGCCGATCAGAATGTCATGGATCATGGATGTCACGCTGCCTGCGAACGTCCATCCTCGGCGCATGCCGTGGCACTGTCGTCGAAGGCCTCGCACATCCGCATCGCGACCATCAGGTTTTCCGGCGTCAGCACCTCCGCCGTCGGTCCCCACGCCACGGGGCCGCGCGCCAGCACCAGCGTCTCGCTGAAATGCGTGCGCACCATCGCCATGTCGTGCAGCGCGGCGAGCACGGTGCGGCCCTCGCCGTGCCAGTGTTTCACCAGCGCGAGCAGGTCGGCCGTGGTCTTGCTGTCGATCGCGTTGAAGGGTTCGTCGAGCACGATCAGGCGCGCGTCCTGGAGCAGCACGCGCGCGAACAGCACGCGCTGCATCTGCCCACCGGAGAGTGTGCCGATCGGACGGTTCTCGAAGCCATTGAGGCCAACGGCCGCGATCGCGCGGAGGATCTTTTCGCGCGCGGCCTTGCCGATGCCGCCGAACAGGCCGGTCCCGCGCCACAGCCCGGTGCCGACGAAGTCGAACACCGAGATCGGGAAGCTGCGGTCGATCTCCGCGCTCTGCGGCAGATAGGCGATGTCCCTGCTATCGAGCCCGCCAAGATGGATGCTGCCATCGAGCGGCCTGAGGATTCCGACGATGCCGCGCAGCAGCGTCGACTTGCCAGCACCGTTCGGGCCGATCACGGCGACCAGCGCGCCGGGCGCGACCTCGCCGTTGAGATGGTGCACGGCCGGATGGCGGTCATAGCCGAGCGTGACGTTGTGAAAGTGCAGCGCTGCCATGGTCACCTCATCGCCAGCCAAACGATGCCCCAGAGCACGGCGCAGACGGCGGCCGCAACCGAAAGACGGCCTGCCAGGGTCATGCGCAGGATCGACCAGGGCGCGTCCTGGGCCGGATGCGGAGAGGCCGCATCGTGGACATGGGCGTGGGTGTGGTCGTGCCCGTGCGAATGCTCGTGGCCATGGGAATGGCCATGAGCATGGTCGTGATGATGGGCGTGGGACGTGGCGGGAACCATGCCAGTGACGTTATATTATAACATTACCCGTGTCCACGCCCGGCTCAGGGCTTGCCGATCACCATGGCGATGGCTGCCGCCACGAACGGGAACGGCACCGACACCGCGCAGCGGAACCAGACGAAACGGGCCGGCATGAACGGAATTTCCCACAAAATCACCCGCTGGAAGGCGAACAGGGCCCAGGCGACGACATAGGCGACCACCTGCGGGACCCCGCCGCCCGATTTCAGCGCTACGGTGCCAATGGAGAAGCCGATCACCGGGCCGCCGGGGGTGGCGGCGCCGGCGACCACGGCAGTCGCGACCTCGAGCCAGCCGCTGTCCGGGCCGAGCCAGCCGGTGATCACTTCCTGCGGGATGATGGCGGCGATGTAGCCAGAGCCGATCACGCCCAGCGCAATGCGCGGCACGATGTTGATGAAGTCCATCGAGCCTTCGCGCAGCGAGGCCTTGAACACGGGAGGGCCGCGGCGGAAGGCGATCAGGCCGACGCCGAAGACCGAGCCCCACAAGAGGATATCGATGAGGAGGGCCGCGCTCACGCCGCCTCCTCGTCGCCCGCACGCTTCGGATAGACCCGGACATAGACGAAGCGGCCGAGCGCGCCGGCGAGCACCGGCAGTGGCAGCGAGATCAGGATGCGCCACAGCGTGAAGTCGGTGCCCATGATCGGGATTTCCCAGGCGACTGCGCGGCCGTAACCGATCAGCGTCCAGCTTACGACCATGGCGATGGTGGCGCCGAAATCGGCGCCGACCGCGAGCAGCGCGCTCGCCACCGGATAGGCGGTGAAGGGACCACCGGGCAGGATCGCACCGAAGGCGGTGCCGATCAAAAGGCCCATCAGGCCGGATTTCGGTCCGAGCGAACGCGAGACTTTTTCGTGCGGCAGGATTTCCGAGATGAACGCCCCGAGCAGGCAGCCCGCCAACACGCGCGGCAGGATGCCGCCGAACAGCGAGAGATCGTGGGTGAGAATCTCCAGGACACCGTCAGTGCCGTCGCGCCGCCAGACCAGTGCCGCGCTCACCGCCACCAGAGCCGCGATGATGATCGTCGACCAGCCGATCGGCTTTCGCGCACGCCCCGGCCTCGGTTCGGACTCGGCGTCCTCGGCAGGCGCCGGCGGTTTCGGGGAAGATTCTAACAACGGGCGTGGTCGGCTCGAGGGTGATGCCCCTCCTGATTAAGGGCGCCGCCCACGCGATGCAAACAGTACGAGGACCGAAGCGATGCGCGCCTTGTGCAGGGCCATGCGGGGAAGATGCGAATTCCGCACAGCAAAAAGGCGGCCGCGCATGCGACCGCCTTTGCTGTTTCTGGCATTCCGGGGCGATGCGCAGCATCAAACCCGGAATCTCGCACAACAGCTTCTGGATTCCGGGCTCGCCCTGCGGGCGCCCCGGAATGACTGTAAAGCCTCAGGCCTTGTCGAACAGGGACTCGACGTATTCCCAGTTCACGAGGTTCTCGACGAACGCCTTCAGATAGTCCGGACGGCGGTTGCGATAGTCGATGTAGTAGGAGTGCTCCCAGACGTCGCAGCCGAGGATCGGGGTGGCACCGTGCACCAGCGGATTCTCGCCATTCGGGGTCTTGGAGATTTCGAGCTTGCCGTTCTTGACCTGGAGCCAGCACCAGCCGGAGCCGAACTGGCCGACGCCGGCCGCCTGGAAGTCGGTCTTGAACTTCTCGAAGCCGCCGAGGTCCTCGTTGATCTTCTTCTCGAGCTTGCCGGGCAGCTTGGTGCCGCCGCCATTGGGCTTCATCCAGCTCCAGAAGTGGATGTGGTTGTAGTGCTGGCCGGCATTGTTGAACACCGCGGGGTTCTTGCCGAACGAGCCCTTGACGATCTCCTCAAGGGACTTGCCTTCCCATTCGGTGCCCTTGAGCGCGTTGTTGCCGTTGGTGACGTAGGCCTGATGATGCTTGTCGTGGTGGAATTCCAGCGTCTCCTTCGACATGAACTGGCCGAGGGCGTCATAGGCGTAAGGGAGTGGGGGCAGCGTAAAGGTCATGGGTTCTTGTCCGCAACTGGTGGGGAACTGGCTTAACGGGGACTCTTATAGAAGGTTCCTGCGACGTTAAATACCGCCAATTTGCGAAAACGCCGGATGCGAGGCATGGCTTGGATGCACAACTTCGCCGCAGGCAAGCCGAGGTTCACACCGGCTTGATCATTCGCCGCAAAATATCATTGCCTTTGAACCGCTTATGACAGAACGAATGCACAACGCGGCCGAAATGCGAAAGAGAGAGCCATGAGCGTCGAGATCGACATTTTGAACGGCGACGCCTCGTGGTCGATCGCAAAGCCGCTGCATCAGGCAGTCTGGGGACCGCAAATGGTCGAGAAGCTGCCCTGGCGCCATGTCAAATGGGCCAATGCCGATCTTCGCGTGCTGATCGAGACGCCCGACGGCCTCGTCTGCCATGTCGGCATCTACTTCCGCACCATCAGCTGGAACGGCCGCAATGTGCATGTCGGCGGCATTGGCGGCGTCTGCACGCGCGAGGACCGCCGCTGCCGCGGTTACGCAACCATGGCGATCGACGCGGCGGTGCACACCATGCGGGCCAACGAGGCGGCCCGCTTCGCGATCCTGTTCTGCGAGCCGCACAATTTCGCGTTCTACGAGGCCCGCAAATGGCAACCCTTTAGGGGCGAAGTCTATTGCGAGCAGCCGGAGGGGCGGATCCGCTTCGACTACATGGCGCCCTACGTCCTCGACATCGTCCGTGCGCCGACGCTGGGTACGATAGACCTATGCGGCCTGCCCTGGTGAGCCCCGCGTGAGGCGAGGGTTGGCGCGGGAGTGCGGCGCCCTGTAATATGTCGATCATCATCCAATATTCCACCCGGTGAGACATGACGATCGACGCCTCCGCAGACGCCGCGCCGCCGCGTGCCCCGGTCGCCTCCCCCATCGCCGGCCTGCTCACGGCGCCGATCCTGCCGACGCTGCTGCGTCTGGCGATCCCCAACATGATCGCGATGGTCGGTAGCACGCTGGTTGCGATCGCCGAGACATCCTATATCGGCCGGCTCGGCACCGTCCCGCTCGCTGCGATCGCGCTGGTGTTTCCGTTCGCGATGCTGACGCAGATGATGAGCGCGGGCGCGATGGGCGGCGGCGTCTCCTCGGCGATCAGCCGGGCGCTGGGCGCCGGGAAACGTGACCGCGCCGCGACGCTGGCGCTGCATGCCGCCATCATCGGCCTCAGCGGTGGGCTGTTCTTCACGGTTATGATGCTCGTCTTCGGCCGCGCATTCTTCACGCTGCTCGGCGGACGCGAGCGCGTGCTCGAGGAGGCCTGCGGTTATTCGCAGGTGCTGTTCTCCGGCGCCATCGCGATCTGGCTCGTCAACACGCTGGCCTCGGTAATCCGCGGCACCGGCGACATGCGCCTGCCGTCGATGACGCTGATCGGGGCGAGCCTGGTGCAGGTCGCGCTCGGCGGCACGCTTGGGCTCGGCCTGTTCGGCGTTCCGCAATTCGGCATGCCCGGCGTCGCCTCCGGCCAGTTGATTGCGTTCACCTGCGCCGCGATCTTCTTCCTCTGGTATCTCCTGTCGGGCCGCAGCCAGCTGCCGCTGAATTTCCGCGCATTCCATTTCGAGCGCGCGATGTTCTTCGACATCCTCAAGGTCGGCGCGGTGGCCTGCCTGTCGCCGCTCCAGACCGTGCTCACCATTCTGATCTTCACCAAGATCCTTGCAACCTTCGGGACCGAGATGCTGGCCGGCTATGGCATCGGCTCGCGGCTGGAATTCTTGCTGATCCCGATCACCTTCGCCTTCGGCATCGCCTCGGTGCCGATGGTCGGCATGGCGATCGGTGCGGGACAAATGAAGCGCGCGCGGCGCGTCGCCTGGACGGCTGCCGCAGCATCCGGCCTCACGGTCGGCCTGATCGGCCTCGTCATCGCGCTCGATCCGTCGCTGTGGGTCTCGCTCTTCACCCGGGACCCCGGCGTCACCGCCGCGGCACACAGCTATTTCCACTGGGCCGGCCCGGCCTTCGTGTTCTTCGGCATCGGCGTATCGTTGTACTTCTCCTCGCAAGGCGCGGCTCGCGTCGGCGGACCGGTGCTGGCCTCCACGGCGCGGCTTCTGATCGTCGCCATCGGGGGTATCAGCCTCGTCATGGCGCAGGCGCCGGCATGGACCTTGTTCGCGCTGGTCGGCGGCGCAATGGTCGTGTTCGGGCTCTCGACGGCAGCCTCGGTCGCCTTCGTCCGCTGGGGCAAATGAGCGCAGGAATGTGATTCCAGCCGGCGTTGCACTATCCTGCTGGGCTGCTATGGAGGCGCCTCCATTTTCGGGGCCCTCTCCATGTTCAACCGATTCGCCATCCTCTCCGTCGTCCTGGCTGCGCTGTCTGGCGCGACTGCCGCGCATGCACAGAGCGCCGATGCCAGCGGCACCTGGCTCACCCAGGCGGGCGACGCGCGCGTGAAGATCAGCAAATGCGGAGGCGGCATCTGCGGCGTCATCGTCTGGCTGCGCGAACCGTACGACACCGCGACCGGCCAGCCGGCCACCGACAGCAAAAACCCCAATCCCGCGCTCGCCAGGCGTCCGATGATTGGCTTGCCGTTGTTCAGCGGTATGCAGCCGTCCGGTCCAAGCAAATGGTCGGGCCAGATCTACAATGCCGACGATGGCAGCACCTATGCGAGCAGCGTCACCGTGAGCGGCGCAGACTCGCTGCGGGTCGAAGGCTGCGTCGGCGCGCTCTGCGGCGGCGAGATCTGGACGCGCGCGGGGCGCTGAGATTCTGACTTCTCGTGTCCCGGACGCGCTGCGGCACGTAGTGACGCTGCGCAGAGCCGGGACCCACGCTGCGATGGGCCCCGGCTCTGCAGCGCATCACTCCGGACGATGCTTCGCATCGCCGAGGGTGCTGCGCTGCGTCCGGGGCACGAAAGTGGCGTTACGTCATCATCGCCTTCAATGCCGTTGCGGCCGAGGCGTAGCCTCCCCGCGCACCATCGATGAAGTGAACATGGTCGCTGCGCAATGCCGACGGCGTGAAGCAGGTCATCATCGCGGCATCCTGCCGATGGAGCCCGTAGCGTACGATGCCGTCGCGCGCAGCCGATACGAGACGATCGCTGAGGGCGCGCTCGAGCTCGGGCGTGCAGTCGAGGATCATGCGCAGGCCATCGTCGTACTTTCGGAAGTCGGAATTCTCGACCAACTGGCGCTTGTAGAGCTTCGGCGCGAAACCGCCGACCTTGAGGTCGAAACGCATGATCAGATAGACGAACAGCGTGTAGGCCAGCACGCTGGCACGTCGCATGAACAGCGAACCACCGCGCCTGGTGCGAGCCTCATAGTCCAGCCCCTGCGGCGGCCATTTCAGCGGCGGTCCCTGCGGCGGCACCGGGCGGGCGCCATCCGGGCTGCGCTCGACGAGGTGGATGACGTCCTCGATCACCTTGCGAAAGGCCAGCGGGTCGGCGCCGCGCGCCGGCATCACCAGCACCGACAGGATCAGGCCGCGCGAAGCCGGAATCACCTCGAAGCGGCAGGACAGGCCGGAGAGATCGGGCTGCGTGCCAGCGGGCGCTTCCGCGACCGCAAACTCGCCGCACTTCATCGCGGCGTCAGCCCAGGCGAGCCCGCCGCCGGAGAACATCGCATAGGATAGATTGGCCGACGGACCGAAGCGCGCGACACGCACGTCAAGGCCATGCGCGCGGATAGCGTTCACCGGCACCAGCGCAACGCGCATCTTCAGATCGAGACCTTCCCGTACCCAGGTCGCGGTCGCGGCAAGGGCCTCGCGGGCGGCCTCGACATCGCGAGGCGCGACCGCAAAGCTCGCGCCGTCGCCGCCGAACACGAAGGGGAATTCTCGCCCCTCCAGCGCGTTGGTCACGGACGCGATCACTGCGGCACCGGCCATGTTGACCGCCTTGTAACGCTGCGCCGCGATCGCCTTGGTGGAATCGACGATGTCAGCGACGCCGATGCTCCAGTCCTCCGGGAGCGGCGAATAGAGCACGGGGTCCATCAGGCTGGCGAAGCCGCGAAAGACCGGAATGCCGCCGTAATAGGATTCGCCTGATGTCATTGGTTGATGCCGGATGGTTGGGACGCGCGTTCGAAATACGTAGCAGGATCGATCCGGGTTCGTCGGCCGGCGCGCCCTCTCAATCATTGGCCGAAACCGGCCCGGACAACAAGATGAGGCGCGCTGCAATGCCGCAGCCGATCATTGATCGGCATCAAATGCCAGGGACGGAAGAGCGACTATGATCGAGTTGGTTCCAGGGGGTACGCGGGATGATCGAAGTGTCCGACCTCGGCGACAAGGGCTCCACCGCTCCGGTGCGGCGGCGCACGAGGCGCGATCCGGTCAGCGCGGTCAAGATGCCGGAAGGGCTGACCGCGGCCGTCGATGCCTGGGCCGAAGCCCATCACCTGTCGCGCTCCGATGCGATCTGCAAGCTGGTCGAGCTGGGCCTCAGGATCGCGCCCCCGGCACTCACGTCAGCGCACCCGATCGCCTCGGGCGCCAGCAGGATCGAGGAGCTCGCGGCGCACGAGCTCGCGGCGCTGCTCGATCCCGCCTTGCCGGCCGACGAACGCGAGCGCCGTATCCGCCGCCTCACCGAGGGGCCGCCGGAATTCTCACACGAACGGATTGACCTAGCGAAGCATCGGTCGTGAACGCGCCTGGAGCGTTTTCGAGCGAGGTGGGTACCGGTTCGCATCAAGAGAACGCGTCAAAGCAAGTATCTATAGCCCCGTTCCGATTCCATCCGAACGGAATTGGCTCTAGTGCAGCTTCTCGTCCTGACGCTTGCGCAGAGCATCCAAAGACGCGTCGTGACAGCCGACCAGCCGAACGAATTGCTGCGGATACATCTCGTAGCCGTGGCCGCCGGAATTCTGATGCGCCATCGGCGGGCAGTGGATGTCGCCCGGCTCCGCGCGCGATTGCTCGGTACGACCTGGGCCTGAGGCGGTCATGTCTGGCGTGGTCATGGACTGCACCCTGTCGATTAGGGCAGATCGATTGACGTAACCCAATCGATTGCGGGGCATCTTACGACCAAATCCGGCTAAATGTCATTGGGCCGGATCAACGCAATGGTGGCTGCAGAGTACCGCTTACGCCGTGTTGCCCGCGTCGACCGTGAACACGGTGCCGGTCACGTTGCGGCCGCCCTCCCCCAGGAGATATTCCACCATGCGCGCGACATCGTCCGTTTCCGGCAGACGGCGCAGCGCGCTGCGGCCGGCGATGCGCTTGCGACCCTCGTCGGAGAGATTGTGCGTGAGCTCGGTATCGATGAAGCCTGGCGCGATCGCGTTCACAGTGATGCCGAGCTTGCCGACCTCGCGCGCGAGCGAACGGGTGAAGCCGGTCGCGGCGGCCTTGGTCGCGCCATAGACCGAGAGACCGTTATAGCCGGTGGTGGCGATGATCGAGGAGATGTTGATGATGCGGCCGGCGCCATCGGCCATCATCTGCCGCGCGACGTATTTGGTGAGGATGATCGGCGACAGCACGTTGAGTTGCACCAGCGCCTCGATCTCGGAATTGTGCATGGTTGCGAGCAGGCCTTCGGTGCCGAGGCCGGCATTGTTGACGAGGCCGTAGATCGCGCCGAACTCATCGCGAACGAGCTTGGCGAAGGCCGGAATCGCATCGATCACCGCGAGGTCGCAGGCACGGAAATGCAGGCGGCCCTCGGCCTCGGCAATGGCCGCCTTGAGCTCGTCGCTCTCGCGCCGCGCGGCCGCGATCACGTTGTAGCCGGCGCCAACAAGGCGCTTGCCGATCGCAAGGCCGATGCCGCGGCTGCCGCCGGTGACGAGGACATTATGCATCGGTGCGCGCCAGTTTGCCGGCCGGAGTGACGTCGAGCGCCTCGACGAAGCGGATCACCGCCGGCACCTTGTGCGAGGCGAGCTGCGCGCGACACTGATCCAGGATCTGGTCGCGGATCTCCTTCGCCCGCGCCGGATCGGTACCGTCGGCGAGGATCACGTCGGCGACGACGATGCCGCCGGTGATCGGGCTGCGGCGCGATTTGGCCCGCGACATCCGCACGTCGGGATGGCGGTTGATCACCGCCTCGATCTCCTCGGGATGAACCTTTAGCCCGCCGATATTGATGATGCCGCCGCGGCGGCCCACGAAATAGTAACGGTCGCCGCGCAATTCGACGATGTCGCCGCTGTCGACAAACCCGTCATCATCGGTGAGCGCGGCGGCGGCGCGGCCAATGTAGGCGTGCGCCGTGCGCGTCGAGCGGATGCGCAGCGAGCCGTCGACGACCTTCATCTCGACGCCATTGCGGTTGCCGAGATAGTCGGCCGGGAAGCCTTCGAGCCCGTCATTGACTGCGAAGCCGACGCCGGCCTCGGTCGAGGCATAGGCGTGCCCAACGGAAGAGTTCGGGAATGCCGCCTTCAGGCCGTCGAGCACGGCCTGGTCGGCGATCTCGCCGGAGAGGCGGACATAGCGCGGCGCAAACTTCGCGGCCGAGCCGCTCATCAGCAGTTTGCGCCAGTGCGAGGGGGTGCCGGAGATGTGTGAGACCGCGCGCGCATTCAGCCGTGCGACGTGATCGGCGAGCGCCTCGTGCGGGTCCGACAATACCATCGAGCCGCCGGAGAGAACGGCGCGGAGGAAGATCTGCAGGCCGCCATAGCGCCGGATGTCGTAGAACGTCGCCCATACTGGCGCGGGTCCCCTCGCAGGACCTTCGGCGACGATGGCGCCCGTGAGCGCTTCCAAGGTATGGCCAACGATTTTCGGTAGGCCTAAGGTGCCCGAAGTGAGCATCAGCCATTCGGTGGCGCGCTCGGTCTTGGCCGGCACAGCGGCTTCGGGAGGCAATTGCGCGGTGACAACCAGCGCGATGCCGGTATCGGCCCAGCGACCGGGTTCGTCGGTGACGACGGCATCGATCCCGGCATCCGCGATCAACGCGTTGAGATGCGCCGGATTGAGATCCGGTGGACACAGCAGCATGCGACGGGCGATGCCATCGAGCTCGATCATGGCAAGGCCGGACCGAAGCTGATCGGACAATTTCAGCAGGACCGCGCGGCCGGACAATTCGCGCAGGCGGCCGCCCAGGACCGTCTGCGAGAGGATATCCGTCAGCGACACGACATGGTGCGCATCGGACAGCGTGCGGCCCCTCAGCTCCGCGCCGAGATGGTCGCGGAGCGCAAAGATCTCACGCGGGGACATTTTCGTAGGCCCGCACGAAATCGCCCACGGTGGCGGGGAACGCTGCGTCCTCGGAAATGGTGAATGGGTCGACGCCGGTCTCGTCTTCGAGGCGCGCGACCAGGATCGCGAAGGCGAGCGAGTCGAAGCCCGTCTCGTGCAGGGACAGATCGTCCGAGAGTTCAGGAAGCGTGACGTGCTGCTCTTTGGCGATCTGCCTGATCGCTTCAATAACCTTAGACTTTACCGACATGGCTGGCTCGCTTCTTGTTATCGACTGTTCGTATTGCGGCGGCTCTTGATGACCGCCTCCCCATGGCCCGTGTTGTTTACCCGACAGAGGTAAATGGCTTCTTGGACAATTCAGATAAAATTGGATCTATCTCCGCATTTTCGTGCGGTTAAAGTCTGATCGAGCCGTCCAGGATTCGTCCGCATGTACCCGAGTCCAGCGCGACATAGGCACCGGATTTCGGGTCAAGCATGAACAACGGATCTGAGATCGCGGCGGGATCAAAACCTTCGCGTGCGAGGTCGCCCTTCTTCTGCTTGAACGTCTCGGTCGCATCGAGCTCGCGCGAAATGCGGATGAAGACGGGACGCGCGTAGACCGGCAGGCGCTGCGCGAGATGCGCGGGCAGAGCGGCGATGTCAAAACCCTCGTTCACGACGATCGCGCTCATGCCGGCGCGCCCGTCGGCGCCGGGGATGCTGACGCCGTAGGTGGTGGCATCGATCACACCGGTGAAATCGCGCACCGCGTCATTCACCTCCGACGTCGCGACGTTCTCGCCCTTCCAGCGGAAGGTATCGCCGATGCGATCGACGAAATGAAAAAATGCCTTGTCATCGAGCCGCATCAAATCGCCGGTGCGGAACCAGGCATCGCCCTTGGCGAAGACGTCGCGCAGGATCTTCTTCTCGGTCTCGCCGGCATCGGTGTAGCCCTCGAAGCGACCACCGCCCTCGTCCGCGGTGCCGATGCGGCCGATGGCTTCGCCGGCCTCACCGCGGGCGCAGGCGATGCAAAAACCCTCTTCATTGCGCAGCGGCGCACCTGTGCCGGGATCGAGCTTGACGAGACTTGCGGGAAAACGATGCGCCAGCAGCGGCGGGATGCGGCCGATCGCGCCCGCCTGCCCCTCGACGTTGAACAGCGAGAAATTACCTTCCGTCGCCGCATAGAATTCGAGGATGCGGGGGATCGCGAAACGCGACTCGAAATCCTCCCAGATGTCGCCGCGCAGGCCGTTGCCGCAGACGAGCCGCAGGCGATGGCGGTTCTCATATTCCGACGGCGGCGCCTTGAGCAGGTAGCGGCAGAGCTCGCCGATATACTGGAACAGCGTGCAGTCGTGCCGCACGATGTCGGGCCAGAAATTCGAGGCCGAGAATTTCTCCGCGATCACCACCGAGCCGCCGGCGGCCAGCATGCTGCACGGCGCGACAATGCCGCCGACCGAGTGGAACAGCGGCAGGCAGTCATAGAGACGATCCTGCGGCGTCGCGCCGGTGAGGCCTGCGAACCAGAACCCCCAATTGAGGATGCGGCGGTGGCTGATGCTGGCGGCCTTCGGCAGGCCCGTGGTGCCGGAGGTGTAGATCAGCAGTGCACGGTCATCGATGCTGACGTTGCCATGCTCCTCGGGCGAGAGCGGGCCGTCGGCGAGTGCGGCGAGCGCGACGTCGATCGCGCGTTCCCTGCGGGCATCGCCATGGACCCAGATCTTTGGGTTCGTCTTCAGGTAAGGCGATGCGCGGTCCAGCATCTCCGTCAACTCGTGCGCGACGATGATGTGAAACGGCTTTGCGGCGTCGATGCAGTGCGCGAGCGACTGCCCGACGAGCTTGGTGTTGATCAGCGCCACCACGCCGCCGACCCGGCTGATGCCGAGCCAGGCGGCGACATAGTCGATACCGTTCGGCATGATCAGGGCAACGGTGTCGCCCCTGGTTACGCCGACGGCACGCGCCCAGCGCGCATAGCGGTTGATCCTCTTCGACAGTCCGTCGTAGTCGAGAGTTGCTTCGTCCATGACCAACGCGACGCGATCGGGCTGGCGCTGCGCCCAGCCGTCGATGACGTCGGCGAACAGGCGACCTGGCAGCGTCTCGATCCGCGCGGTAAGCTCGATGGCCTTCAGCCAGATTTTCGAGGCCGAGGGTGCGCGCGCGGCTTTCGGCTGCGTGATGACGCCGGTGGTCATATCGTTCATCTTTCGGGCGGTCTCTGCTCCCGGCAGATTAGACCCGCGAGCCCTGCCCAGATGTTAAGAGACAAGGTAAAACCCGGTTGGCCGACGATTAACTCCAGTCATCCTTTACCAAGCCGACGGGATCGGCGTGCGCTGCGGCGCAATTCTTGCGATAGCAAATCCAGTCATTTCGGCACGCTGCGCGTGTCCCCCTTCCCCGCGTGCTTGGCGAGGCGAACTGGAGGCTATTATGATCACCAGAAGATTTCTCCTCCAATCGGCCGCCTGGTCCGCAGCCGCGCTCGCAGCGCCACCTGCTTTCGCGCTCGGTAACCCGTCCTATCCGTCGCGCAGCGTGAAATGGGTGGTGCCTTATGCACCGGGCGGCGCCACCGACGTGCTGTCGCGGCTGCTCTGCCAGCGCCTGTCCGACAGGCTCGGCCAAACCTTCGTCGTCGAGAACAAGCCTGGCGCCGGCAGCAATATCGGGACACAGGTGGTCATCACGTCCGCGCCGGATGGCTACACGCTGCTGCTGACCTCGACGGCGAATGCGATCAATGCCTCGTTCGATCCGGCGCTGCCTTACGATTTCGCCAAAGACATCGCGCCGGTCGCGGGTGTCGCACGGATCCCGCTGGTGCTGGTCGTCAACAACGACCTGCCGGTGAAGACAGTCGCCGACTTCGTCGCCTACGCGAAGGCCAATCCCGGCAAGATGTCGATTGCCTCCTCCGGCATCGGCACCTCGCTGCATCTCTCCGGCGAATTGTTCAAGTCTCTCTCCGGCGTGCAGTTCACCCATGTGCCCTATCGCGGTTCGGCGCCGGGCCTGACCGACGTGATGAGCGGCCAGATCCAGGGCATGTTCGACAACGTCACCTCGTCCTTCGAGCTGGTGCGCGCCGGCAAGCTGCGCGCGCTCGGCGTTACCACGCGCGAGCGCTCGGAGATCCTGCCGGACGTGCCGCCGATCGCGGACACGCTCCCCGGCTACGAAACCTCATCGTTCTATGGCGTGGGCGCGCCTCACGACACATCGCGCGAGATCGTCGACCTGCTCAATCGCGAGATCGACACCGCGCTGTCCGATGCCGAGATCAGGGCGCGCATCTCCGAGCTCGGCGCAATCCCGCTGCACGGCAACGCCAACGAGTTCGGCGGCATGCTGACGGCGGAGACCGACCGCTGGCGCAAGGTGGTGGAGCTGTCGGGGATCCGGAAGGAGTAGCGGCGGGAACGCAGCTTGCGTCCTGCCTCTCCACACCCACCATTCCTAGCGGCTTGCGTTCGCCTCGTGTGCGCGCGCATTTTGCCGCGCCATGACGACCAAATCCCGCGAGCGAATCTATGGTGCATCCGTCCGCGCGGCGGCGGAGCGCGCGGCCGAAGCGCGGAAGGACGCTGATCGTCTTGCCTGCGAGGCCTGGAACAAGCGGATGCTCGGGTTCCGCGGCCCTGCGCAGCCGTCGCCGGCGCTGGGGGACGCGCTGAATGCCGGCTATTGCTATCTCGAAGTGAAGTGTCTGGGCTGCGAGACGCATCAGACAGTGGCGCTCGACATCGTCAGGCGCAGGAAGTCGACGCCGATCCACGAGCTCGAACGCGCCATGCGCTGCCGGCAGTGCTCGGAACGAACGGGCCGCCCGTACAAGCGCAGCCATCTGATCGCGCTGCGCAGGGCGAAGATCTCCGCGAACGATCCGCGCTCGGACTGGTGGCCGGGGGAGCGGTGATGGCGCGCGGCGCTAGCTGCTGCGCCTGTAGTGACGGCGCGGCGGCGGTACGTTCACGGGATAATAAGGATTGAGATCGCAGGTCGCGGGACGGCCAGAAGCCGTCGCGCGGCACTGCGGCAGCGAGGTGAAGGAACAGTCGTACCACTCCCCGCCACCGCCGTTTGCGCCGGAATAGACGCGCATGCAGACCGGGTAGCTCGGATCGAAGGTCTGGGCCCGCGACGGCGCGGTCGCCAGCACCGCACCGACAGTGATGATCAGCCCGAATGAGACACGCATGAGGGATGTTCCTGCGCGCCGGGCCACAGGTCGCTAGTGCACTTTCTTGTGACGGCGAGGCGGAGGCGGAGGCGGTTCGTTAAAGGCATAGTAGGGATTGAGATCGCAGCTCGCGGCGCGGCCCGAAGCCGTGGCCTGGCACTGCGGCAAGGAGGTGAAGGAGCAGTCGTACCACTCGCCGCCACCACCGCGGCCACCCCCCCGAATAGACTTTCATGCAGACCGGGTAGCGCGGATCCCAGGTCTGGGCGCTGGCGTCTGCCGCCACGAGCAGCGTGGCAATCGCGGTAAGGGTCAGGAGAGGCAGGCGCATCGGACATTTCCTCGAATCGGTGGCAACGGTACGCGTTATGCCATTTCGATATGGCACAACAGCGCGGAAGAAGCGATCATTCCTGATCATACCTCTCCCGCTTGTGACACGCGCCGAAAAGAATGAGACACGGCGCCGAAAGGATCCGAAACCGGGAAGGCGCTCCGTTTTCAGCCTGCACTGAACGCATATCTCGCTGCCGGTTTCCTTCGACAAAGGTCGCAAGCACCCGGCGCAGGAATCCGTTCGCAGGCCCGGGCGAACGGTCTAGTCTTTCGATCACAACGCCGGCCCCGGACCGACGACGATCCAGGGTAATGAACAAACCTATGGGCTAAAGGAAACGCATATTCGCGCTCGGGCTCTCGAGCGCGGCTCCGCCGTGCGCGGGGAGAAGATGCGTCGGCCCGCCTGTGGTCTCACGGCATGCAAGAGAGCTTCTCGTCTCCGTTCATCCGCTATCCG
The DNA here is from genome assembly GCF_001908185.1 of Bradyrhizobium sp. AS23.2. Lineage (GTDB taxonomy): Bacteria > Pseudomonadota > Alphaproteobacteria > Rhizobiales > Xanthobacteraceae > Bradyrhizobium. The sequence continues at coordinate 18,989 of NZ_LGHM01000132.1, read as the reverse complement.
ATCGGCACCTCGCTGCTGATGGCGGGCATCCTGTTCGTAGGCCTCGTGGCCTACCCTCTGCTGCCGGTTGCGCCGCTGCCCCAGGTCGACTTTCCGACCATCCAGGTCTCCGCATCGCTTCCGGGCGGCAGCCCCGAAACCATGGCCTCCTCCGTGGCACAGCCGCTCGAGCGCCAGCTCGCGCAGATCCCCGGCATCACGCAGATGACTTCAACGAGCTCGCTCGGCTCGACATCGATCACCATCCAGTTCGATCTCAACCGCCTGATCGATGCCGCCGCCAATGACGTGCAGGCTGCGATCAACGCGGCGAGCGGCCAGTTGCCGAAGAACCTGCCCTCGCCGCCGACCTATCGGAAGGTCAACCCGGCGGACTCGCCGATCATGATCCTGTCCGCGACCTCCGACACGCTGCCGCTCACCACCGTCAGCGACCTCACCGACGCCCAGCTCGCGCAGCAGATCAGCCAGCTTCCCGGCGTGGCACAGGTGTTCGTCGGCGGGCAGCAGAAGCCCTCGGTGCGCATCCAGGTCGATCCGGCCAAGCTCGTCGCCAAGGGATTGTCGCTGGAGGACGTGCGCAGCCAGATCGCACTCGCCACCACGGACAGCCCGAAAGGCAACATCGACGGCCCGCGGCGCGCCTACACCATCTACGCCAACGACCAGCTGCTCGAGGCCCCGTACTGGCAGGACGTCATCGTCGCCTATCGCAGCGGCGCGCCCTTGCGGATTCGCGACATCGGCGAGGCCGTGTCCGGGCCGGAGGACATGAAGACCGCGGCCTGGGCCGACGGCAAGCGCGGCGTGTTCCTGGTCATTTTCAAGCAGCCCGGCGCCAACGTCATCGAGACGGTCGATCGTATCAAGGAGAAACTGCCACGGCTGATCGCGGCGATCCCGCCCGCGGTCAAGATCAAGATCATCAGCGACCGCACCATCACCATCCGCGCCGCCGTCGACGACGTGCAGATCACGCTCATGATCACCATCGCGCTGGTAGTGATGGTCATCTTCATCTTCCTGCGCAGCTTCTGGGCGACGATCATCCCGAGCATCACCGTGCCGCTCGCGCTGCTCGGAGCCTGCTCGCTGATGTGGGTGTTCGGCTACTCGCTGGACAATCTCTCGCTGATGGCGCTGACCATCGCGGTCGGATTCGTGGTCGACGACGCGATCGTGATGCTGGAGAACATCACGCGCTATGTCGAGCGGGGCGAGAGCCCGGTCACCGCCGCCTACAAGGGCGCGGCCGAGATCGGCTTCACCATCGTCTCCATCAGCGTCTCGCTGGTCGCCGTGTTGATCCCGCTGCTGCTGATGGGCGGCATCATCGGCCGGCTGTTCCGCGAGTTCGCCGTGACGCTGTCGATGGCGATCTTCGTCTCGCTGGTGGTGTCGCTGACCTTGACGCCGATGATGGCCTCACGCTTCCTGCGCTCCGACGATGAGGCCCGGCGCAGCCGCTTCTACCAGTGGAGCGAGCGGATGTTCGAGCGTCTGCTCGGCGCCTATGAGCGCGGGCTGGACCTTGCGTTGCGCCACAGCTTCATCACGCTATGCATCTTCTTCAGCACCGTCGCGCTGTCGGCGCTGCTGTTCATCCTGATCCCCAAGGGCTTCTTCCCGCAGCAGGACAATGGCTTCCTCACCGCGGTATCGGAAATGCCCCAGGACATCTCTTTCACCGAGATGAAGCGGCGGCAGGAGGAGCTCAATGCCATCGTGCAGGCCGACCCCGCCGTCGATTCCATCGCGATGTTCATCGGCGGGGGCGGCACGGCGCTGAACTCGGGGCGCATGTATGTCACGCTGAAGCCGATCGGGGAGCGTGACGCCAATGCACAACAGATCATCGCGCGGCTGCGGCCGAAGCTCGCCAGGGTCGAAGGCGCACGCCTCTATATGCAGGCCTCGCAAGACGTCCGCCTCGGCGGCCGCGCCACCCGCACCCAGTTCGAGTTCACGCTCCAGGACGCCAATCTCGACGAGCTGAACGAGTGGGCGCCAAAGATCCTGGAAAGCATGAAAGGACTACCGCAGCTCCGCGACGTCGCGACCGACCAGCAGACCGAAGGCACGACCCTGCAGCTCAAGATCAACCGCGACACAGCCTCCCGCTACGGCATCCAGCCGCAGTTGATCGACGACACCCTTTACGACGCCTTCGGCCAGCGCCAGGTGGCGCAATATTTCACCCAGACCAACAGCTACCACGTGGTGCTCGAGATCACGCCGGCGCTGCAGGGCAAGCTCGACTCGCTCGACAAGCTCTACATCAAGTCCCCGCTGACCGGTGAAGAGGTGCCGCTCTCGGTGATCTGCAGCTGGACCGACGAGCCGGTGCGGCCGCTCGCGATCGCGCATCAGGGCCAGTTTCCGGCGGTGACGATCAGCTTCAACCTTGCCGAGGGCGTGGCGCTGGGACAGGCCACCGACGCCGTGCTGCACGCGGTCGACGGGATGGGCGCGCCGCCGACCCTCTCGATGAGCTTCCAGGGCACCGCGCAGGCGTTCCAGCAATCGCTCGGCACCGTGCCGATGCTGATCCTCGCCGCACTCGTCGTGGTCTATCTGGTGCTGGGCGTGCTCTACGAGAGCTACATCCACCCGCTGACCATTCTATCCACGCTGCCGTCGGCCGGCGTCGGCGCGATCGCGATCCTGATGATCTTCGGCTTCGATTTCAGCCTCATCGCCCTGATCGGCGTCATTCTGCTGATCGGCATCGTCAAGAAGAACGGCATCATGATGGTGGACTTCGCCATCGTCGCCGAGCGCGAGCAGCATCTGACGCCGGAGCAATCGATCCGCCAGGCCGCGCTGCTGCGCTTCCGTCCGATCATGATGACGACGATGGCGGCCCTGCTCGGCGGCGTTCCCCTGATGCTCGGAACCGGCACCGGCGCCGAAATCCGCCAGCCGCTAGGCTACGCCATGGTCGGCGGCCTCCTGGTGAGCCAGGCGCTGACGCTGTTCACGACCCCCGTCGTCTATCTCTACCTCGACCGCTTCTCCAACCTGCTCACGCGCTGGATGGAGAAGAAGCCGCAGGCGGAGGCCGCGAGCGAGGAGCGGAAGGATGCGGCGGAGTAGTCAGGACGCCACGGCCTCCGTCGTTGCGAGCCACCGGGTCCGCGCATAGCGCGCCCCGATGACAGGCTCCGCGAAGCAGTCCAGGATGGCCTCCGCGGGGGCAGTCTGGATTGCTTCGTCGCGCCAGCGCAAGATTGCTTCGCAATTTTGTCGCGGGCTCCTCGCAATGACGAGCCTTGCGGAGCACGGCGTTCCGGTTACACGCCCAGCCCCTGCAGCACCAGCCGATTCAGCCTTGCCGCAAACGCAGCTGGGTCTTCCGGCAATTCGCCATCCAAGATCTGCGCCTGCTCGAGCAGCAGTAGGCTGAGATCGTCGACGACCTTGGAGCCGGCTTGCGCCTTGGTGATCGCAACCACCATCGGGTGACGCAGGTTGATTTCGAGGACCGGCTTGGTGCGCATGCCGCGGTTCTGCTGCGACAGGATGCGCTCGAGCTCGCGGCTCGGGCCCTGGCTGTCGGCGACCAGGCAGGAGGCCGAGCTGGTGAGGCGCGTCGAGGCCTTGACGTCGCTGACGCGCTCGCCGAGCGCGGCCTTGATCACCGCGATGGTCGCGGCTTCATCCGCCGCCGGCTTGTCCGTCTTCGCCTCGTCCTTGTCGTCGACGCGCGGGATCAGGTCGAGGTTGAGATCGCCCTGGCTCAGCGATTTCAGCGGCTTGCCCTCGAACTCCGTCGGCATCGAGGTCCAGAAGGCGTCGACCGGATCGGAGAGCAGCAGCACCTCGATGCCGCGCGCGGTCGCGGCCTCGAGCCGCGGATTGGACTTCAGCCGCTCGATGCTGTCACCGACGAGATAGTAGATCTCGGTCTGGTTCGGCTTGAAATCGGCGATGACCTGCTTCAGCGAACGCTTCTCGCCCGACGTCGTGGTGAAGCGCGACAGCGCAAGCAGCTTCTCGCGGCGCTCGAAATCCTCGTAGATGCCTTCCTTCAGCACCGCGCCGAAAGCGTCCCAGATCTTGGCAAAATTATCCGCGTCCTTCTCCGCGAGGCTTTCGAGCTCGGACACGACGCGCGTGGCCACCGCTTTCCGGATCTGCGCCAGCTGCGGATTGTTCTGGAGCATCTCGCGCGAGATGTTGAGCGGGAGATCCTCGCTGTCGACGACGCCGCGGATGAAGCGCAGATAGCCCGGCAAGAGGTCGGCATCATCGGTGATGAAGACGCGCCGGACGTAGAGCTTGACGCGGCCTTTGCGCGAGGGCTCGAACAGGTCGAACGGCTTGGTCGAGGGCGCGAACAGCAGCACGGCGTAGGAGTAGCGGCCCTCCGCGCGATAGTGCAGCGTCATTGCGGGATCGTCGAAGGCGGATGCGATCTGCTGATAGGCCTTCTTGTAGTCCTCCGCAGTCAGCTCGGATTTGGAGCGCTGCCACAGCGCGCTCGCCGAATTGATCTGGCGCGGCTCGCCCTCTTCCGGGACGAGCTCGATCGGAAACAGAATGTTGTCGGAATAGGCGCCGACGATGCGCTCGATCTCGTAAGCCTCGAGGTATTTCTTGGCGTCGTTCTTCAGGTGCAGGACGATCTCGGTGCCGCGCGTCACGCGCGCCGCATCTTCCTCGCTGGCCCGCGCGATCTCGAAGCCGGAACCGCCCGACGACGTCCAGGTCCAGACGTCGCTCTCGCCGGCGCGGCGGCTAACGACGACGATCTTCTCGGCGACCATGAAGGCGGAATAGAAGCCGACGCCGAACTGGCCGATCAGGCCGAGGCCGTCCTTGGCCTCCATCAGCTTCGACACGAACGCCTTGGTACCGGAGCGGGCGATGGTGCCGAGATGGTCGATCAGCTCCTGGCGCTCCATGCCGATGCCGTTGTCGGCGATCGTCAGCGTTCCGGCCGTCTTGTTCGGGATGATGCGGATCTTGAGCGCGTCGCCCTCGCCCAGCAGTGCCGGATTAGCGATGGCCTCATAGCGCAGCTTGTCGCAGGCATCCGAGGCATTGGAGACGAGCTCGCGCAGGAAGATGTCGGTCTCGGAATAGACGGAGTGCACCATGAGGTGCAGCAGCTCGGAAACTTCGGCCTGGAAAGGCTGCGTATGCGCGGCCGTATCTGACGTCGTCATGCGTTTACCCGGTCAATCGGAAGTGGAGAAACCCCGGGTATAACGCGACGGGATATGGGATCAAGTGCACGGATCGCCCTCCCGGCGGGAGGGCGACTTGTCCGTGGTGGCGGCCCAGCAGGTCAGGTCACGCAGCGGCCGGGCTGGAGCAGCTTGGCGACCTCGGTCAGGGAGCTGACCATCGGCTCGCAGGCGATCGTCGGCTTATTGCGGCCCTGCTTCTGGAGCAGCACCGGCGGCTTGGCGTTGCCGGTCTCGATCACCGCGGGGACCCGCAGCAGGACCGACGTATCGGCGAGGTCATTCAGGCGCATCGACACCGTGCGGGTCTGAACCGCCGCCGGCTTGACTCCGGCGAGCCGGTCGGCCTTGCCGGAACGATTGACGTTGTGGCCCGGCTTGTCGGCCGTGTCGGCAAGCGCCTGCCAGCGGTCGGCCAGATCGTGGCCGGAGGACAGTTGCATCGCGCCCGCCTGCACGGCGCCAATCGTCGCGGCAACCGCGACAGCACCCAAAAATACCTTTTGAATCTGTGACATGGCTGTCTATCCCTCGCCCCATGGCGATCACGGGAACAACGCGAGGAGACGACCGGGAGTTCTCGGCAGTTAAGATCACTTAACCGTGTGCGAAAAAAGTCGCAGGGCGCGCAAAATATTTCACAAACCTTGGAACTACTCCCGCGCCCGCGAGTCGTTTCAACAGCCGGCTATTCCCCCCTGCCCCATAAGCCGGCGACGTAGGCCGCGACTGTGGTGATGCCAGTCGCGGCTTACTTTTGTGCGACATCAACGGCCTATTTCGGCACTGGCAGCCGGCCCTGACGACGCCCCCTTACATTGCCCGATGCCGGTATCGTGGCTCAAACCAACGAGTTTAGGCGTGCCGGACGACGACCTAGCGCAGCGCTTCGGGCGCGAAGTGCGCCATTGTGAGCGCATTCCGCAGCGCCACCGGACTGGCCTTCCCCAACTTGACGTTGGTGTCCCCGTTCTTGCCCCACGCACCCGGCGCGGGGCGCAAGACCACGGGTTGCGTCTCGGCTTCTGCGCAGAAGACGGGCGGGGCTGGTGTCCCGCCTTCTGCGCTTCACGCGCGGACCTTTGCGGCGTCGCTGCATAGCCGCAGGGTCCGTCCACGTCCGTAAAGGCGCTATGGTCAGGAGTGCATCCTTCCAGACTTGATGTACTCCACCATTTGTTTCACGACGGTGCCCCAACCGTCATGAAATCCCATCTCCTCGTGCTTCTTGCGCGCTTCGTCGTTGCCGTGAATGGCGACGGCCTTGTAGTGCGCGCCGTTGCCCTTCTTCGAAAGCTCAAGAACAGCAGTGAAGAAAGGTCTGGGCGCCGGACGGTAGCCGCCAAGCAGCGTATCGGTCATGATGAGACGTTCGAACGGGGTTACTTCGAGATAGGATTGAGTGTTCGGGAATTCATGACCGTCAGGCGAACGCATGGTGAAGTTGATCGCCCCTCCGGGGCGCACATCCAGCTCGCAAGCAGTGATCTCCCAAGGCTTCGGCGCGAACCAGTTGCGCAGATGTTCGGGTGTGGTCCATGCTTTCCAGACGAGTTCGACGGGAACGTCAATCTCTCTTTCGAGCACCAGATCAAGTTTCGGATCGATCTTGATGACGGATGAGGTCACTTCAAAGTCTCCTGTTTCATCTTCATGAGATAGCTATCGAGTTGATCAAGGCGCCGCTCCCAAAGAGAGCGCTGCCGAGCAAGCCAGTTCTCTGCCACCCTCATTTGCTCCGGCACGAGCTCGTAGGTCCTGACGCGCCCCGCCTTGTGGGAGCGAACAAGCCCGCTGCGTTCCAACACCTTGAGGTGTTCAACGAAGGAGGGGAGTGCCATATCGTAGAGTTCAGCGAGATCACTGACCGAGGCCGCGCGAGCACTGAGCCGACCCAGGACGTCGCGCCTTGTGGGATCGGATAACGCTCGAAAGACGCCATCGATGACCGCGGGCGATACCTCGCCCTGCGGCTTGGTGCCACCTGCTTGGGGGACCATCAATTTGGCTCCTTCCTTGGCGCCGAAGGGCGTCGTCCCGTTCGGCGTTGGCTGCTTCCTATCGCGAGAAAATACTTAGGTCAATACCTAAGTATTGTTTTCGGTTTCACAGGCCCGACAGACACGGCTGTTCTATCGAAACCCTTTGTCGCGCTCCGTGCGCGCGCGACTCTCAGAGATTCGATCGCGCACATGCGCAGACTGATACGCAGAGCAGGGTCAGCAGCGCGGCCGTGAGATGCTCGAGCGTGTGGGAGCCGGGCCGCAGGCGGGACAACAGGGCTCTCATGCGATCTCCTCGACAGGCTTGGGGGCGGCGATGGCAGGCGACGGTGCGAGGCGCGGCCGCGCCATCGCGCGCTTGGAGAAGCGAAGTCCGAAGATGATGGCGACCTCCACGGCGATCAGAATGGCGACCACCCAGAAGCCGATGCTGACAGGATCCTGCCCACTGCCGCGCAGCGCATAGCCGAGACTCAGGAACGGCATGTTCCAGATCACGGTGCCGATCGCGGTGGCGGCAACGAAGGCACGCGGCTCAAGCCGCAACACGCCAGCCGGCAACGCCAGATAGATCCGCACGGTCGGCAGCGTCTGGCCGATCAGGGTCACCCAGAAATGATTGCCGCGATAGGCATTGGTAAGCTGCTGATAGAACGAGGGCCGCAGCAGCACGTATTTGCCGTACGTCGTCACCAGCCGCTCGATGCGCTGCGAGCCGAGCGCACGGCCGAGCCCGTACCAGCCGATCGCGCCGACGACGGACCCGACACTCGTCGCCATGATGGTCATGGCGAGCATCCCGCCGTCGGACACCGTGAGACCGAGCAGCATCAACAGGACGTAGGACGGGAACAGTGGAATGAATTTCTCGGCCACCGCCAGGCAAGCGATGCCCAGTAGGCCGAAGTGCAGAAACATCGCGATCGTGCTCGACGTGTCCATGATTTGCCTCGATCACGCGTAGGGAGGACGGCGGCTGATCCGGTACACCGAGGCCGGGGGCAGGTTGCGGTAGGTCTGCCCGATGCAGCTTGCCTGCAGGTCGAGGCGATCGAGGATCACGTCAGGGACGGGGCAGCGCGGACCGTAGGTGATCTGGAAAAACGCTCCCTCGGCGCGGAGATAGGCGAACGCACCGCCGAGGATCGCCAGCACTTTCTCCGGCGGCATTGTGAGCAGCCCGAGCCCGGACACGACGGCGCCGACCGGCGCCCCCTCGAACAGCTTTTCCTTCACCAGCCAGGCTGCGTCCATCCACAGCACGCGCGCGCCGGGGAAGCGCTGCTGCAGCAGCGGAATGAAATCGGAGCCGTATTCGACCAGTGTCAGATCCTGTTGTCTGACGCCGCGACGGAGCAGCTCACGCGTGAACACGCCGGTGCCGGGACCGAGTTCGATGACCGGACCGGTGTCCTCCGTGATCTCCTGCGCCATCAGCGACGCCGCGGCCGGACCCGACGGCGCGACGGCGGCAACGCGCATTGGATTGCGAACCCATGCGAGAAAGAACGGCAGGATGTCAGCAGCCGACATGCCGGCTCTCCCTCGCGATGCAGTCGGTCTCGCGGGTCGGGTTCAGTAGCAAAGCCATTTAGATGTCTTTCCGCTTGCTTGTGTCCGCCATCGAAAGGCGGAAGAGCTCGCCAGGTGAGCCATGTCGGGCACGGCAGGATGATCGGCCGGCTCCAATGTTGGCTTCAGTCTCACTCGAAACTTGCGAGAATCTGTCGCGAATGCGCATCTGTCGTAAAAACCATCCGCGACGTTCTCGCCTGGCGGGGCCGCAAGGTTGTCGCAATGAATTGGACATAAAACTGGCGGCGACGAGCGCGAAGGAGAGACGTCTCGATGCGGGTGCTGTTGGTGGAAGACGAGCCGGAAATGGTCACGGCGCTGCGCGCTGCGCTCGCGCGCCACGACATGCTCGTCGATCACGCGCCAGACCTGTGCGAGGCCGAGGTGATCGCGGCCGAGGGCAATTACGATGCGATCGTGCTCGATCGCCAGTTGCCTGACGGCGACGGCCTGTCGCTGATCCCGAAACTGCGCGAGCGCGGCAATGCCGTTCCGGTGCTGGTGCTCACCGCCCGCGGCGAGCTCGCCGACCGCGTCAGTGGTCTCGACAAGGGTGCGGACGACTATCTCGGCAAGCCCTTTGCGTTCGAGGAGTTGCTGGCGCGGCTGCGGGCGCTGCTGCGCCGCCCCGCCAATGTGCAGAGCGACGTTGCACGGATCGGCCGCCTGGCGTTCGACTCCGGCCACCGCGAGGCCAGTGTCGACGGCCGGCCACTCGACATGCCGCGGCGCGAACTGCTGCTCTTGGAGGCGCTGCTGCATCGCATGGGACGCATGGTGCAGCGCTCGACGCTGATGGAGGCGGTCTACGGTCTCGACGACGCCGTTCAGCCCAACGCGCTTGATACGCATGTGTCGCGCCTGCGCCGCAGGCTCGCCGAATCGGACGCCGGCGTGACGATCAACGGCGTCCGCGGCCTGGGTTATGTCCTGCGGGAGACGACGTGAGCGCGCTGCGACCGCGCTCCCTGACCTGGCGCCTGGTCGGGCGCCTAGCGGGCTTGCAGGCGATCATGCTGACGCTCCTGATCCTCCTGGTCGGGCTCGCTGCGATCGTGCTGCTGCGCGCCGGGCTGCTGCTCGACGACTATGAAGGCAATACGGTCGATACGCTGAGGGACGCGATCGCACGCGACGCGGCCAGCGGACTGACGCTGCGCCAGACACCCGAATTGTCGGCCCTTCGATCCGAGCATTCCGACCTCTGGTTCGTGATCCGCGACGCACAGGGCCATCAGCTCTCCGAAGGTACGGTCCCGTCGGAATTCGCACCGATTGCATCCGCGCTCGATCATGTGAGCGACGCGCGGCTGCGCTGGAATGCAGCAGAACCGTCGCCGCCAGCGGGGCTCGTCAAATGGGTCGACACGGCTGCCGGGCGGATCCAGATCCTGACCGGGACATACGGTCAGCTCTCCGTCTGGCGGGCGCTGGCCAGCACGCCACTGCTGTTCGTCAACGTGATTTTCCCGATCGTCGTCCTGATGACGCTGGCGACGCTGGTCGCGACGCCGTTCGTGGTACGCCGGGCCATGAAGGGACTGGGGCAGGCCGCGGCGCAGGCGGAACGGATCGACATCGACAAGCGCGGCGTGCAGTTGCCGCTCGACGAGGTGCCGATCGAGATTGCTCCGCTGGTCAAGGCCATCAACGACGCACTCGGCCGTCTCGACAAGGGTTATGAGCGTCACCGGCGCTTCCTCGCCGATGCCGCGCATGAGCTCAGGACCCCGATCGCGATCCTTTCGACGCGTGTATCCTCGCTCGAGGCAGGTCCCGAGAAGACCCGTCTGCTCGAGGACGCCACCCGCCTCAGCGTCTTGGCCGGCCAGCTTCTCGATCTCCAGCGTCTCGACCAGGGCACGGACGCGTTCGTCGCGGTCGATCTGGTGGGCGCTGCCCGACGGGTTGTGCTTGAGCTGGCACCGCTCGCCTTCGCCGCAGGCTACGAGATGTCCTTCGAGCATGACGACGAGGCGGTCGTCGTGACCGGCGACCAGACCTCGCTCGAACGCGCGGTCACTAATCTGGTGCAGAACGCCATCGACCATGGCCGGCGCCGCGGCACCATCCTGGTGCGGGTAACGAACGACCGCCGCATCGAGGTCTCCGACGACGGCGACGGCATCCCACCCACGGCGCGCGACCAGATCTTCGAGCCGTTCCATCGGTTGCATCAGGGCGGCCGCGGCGCCGGTCTCGGCCTCGACCTGGTGCAATCCATCATGCGCCTACACGGCGGCCACGTCGAAGCCGATCAGTCGCTCTCCGGCGGCGCCTGCATGCGCATGGTGTTTCCGACAGCCGAGGTGGCCGGGAGCGGGGCCCGCGCGGGCTGATGGACTGCCGACCGCCAAGCGACTCGCAAGCGCACGAAACGGGTCGCGCCAGACCCTGATCTAGAATCGCCGCACGACTACATCTGCGCGTCCGATCCGGCTGCAGGCGTTCACCATGACGCTGAGCATAGCCGAATGTGGGCGGTGGTCTGGAGCACACGGCAGGATCTTTTGGCCTGGCTGAGCTGCCACAATCGGGCGTTCGTTTGGCTTGGCGGTGTGCCGGCAACGGTGCGGATCGACAACCTGACGACCGGCATTGCGGAGGGTGCCGGCTCGTGGCCAGCCGCGCCTTACTTTTTTCTGCAGTTCACTTCGCCTTCCCCGCGAGCCACTCCCGCCCTTCGGCGTAGAGCTTCTCGACTTCAGTGCCGGTCAGGCCCGGCATATCGCGCTTGATCTTGTAGCCGATCAGCTCCTGCATGTAGGCGAGGTGGCGGTAGCCTTCGGGCAACGCGGCCAGCGCTTTCTGGTCGAGGCGGAGTGTCGCGGCGGGGTCGACCGGATCGATCCGATCCTTCTCGTAGATCGGCTGGCGGCGGACGATGCCCCATTTGCCCTGCCGCTCCTCCAGGAAATCGTAGAAGCGTCCGGTGCAGACGACGTCGCAGAGCACGTCGTGCACCAGGGCTCGCTGCGAGATCGTCATCTTGGTCTGGGCGATGGCCCGCTCGCCTTCGAGATCGATGCTGGTGCCGCCCAGGAAATGCAGGATACGGACACCCTTGGCAAACCCCTCCTGGCTGACGCGCATGAAATCCCGCGCCGGCCCCTGAAACCAGGTGGCGGACATCCAGCCCTCTTCGTGCCAGACGGTGGCAAAGCGCTCCCAGTCACCGGCGTCGCGCCAGACCGCCCAGTTCTCGACGAGGTCGCGGATGGCGAGGCGATCGAGCAGCTGCGGGTCCATGTGCACATCTCCGATTGAATTCGATGCACGAGGTATGAGCGGCGAATTCGATGCCCGTCAAGCGTCCCAAGCGGGCATGAAAAATCCGGCGTGCAGCTAGCACGCCGGATCAGATCACCATCACCAATGCGGGGCGCGGACGCCTCGTTACGCCGCCGGCGCCTTCCTTAAGCCGCAGGCGCCTTGGGCGCGCGGTTGCGCGAGTTGCGCTGGAAGAACAACGCCTGGCTCGCCACCGCCGACACCATCGCCGGCTGGAACGGCTTTGAGATCAGGAACGCCGGCTCGGGGCGCTCGCCGGTGAGGAAGCGTTCCGGGTAGGCGGTGATGAACACCACCGGCACCTCGAAGGTGCGGAGCAATTCGTTGACGGCGTCCAGGCCCGACGAGCCGTCGGCGAGCTGGATGTCGGCGAGGATCAGGCCGGGCCGCCTGTTCTTCGCCAGCGCCACCGCGTCGGCGTGCGTACGCGCGACCCCGACGACATTGTGACCGAGATTCTTCACCAGGCTCTCGAGGTCCATGGCGATGAAGGTCTCGTCCTCGATGATCAGAACGTCGGTGGCGATCTCGGCGGCCATCTCGCGTCCCGCGGCATCCGCGAGTCGCCGCGTCTCGGCGACATCTGTGCCGAGAATGTAGCCGACTTCCTCTTCCGAGAATCCCTCGAGCGAGAGCAGCAGGAAGGCCTGCCGCGGCAGCGGCGTGATGTTCGACAGCCGCCGCTCCGGCGGCATCGGCAAGGTCGTTACCTCTGAATCGTCGTTGACGGAGACAGAATTCCAGATCTGGGTGAACAACCGGAACAGGCCGGCGCGCGGACCATGGCTCTCGTCGAACACCGACGGATCCCCAAGCATGGCTTCCAACATGGCTGCGACATAGGCGTCGCCGGAGGCCTGGCTGCCCGTCAGGGCGCGCGCATACCGGCGCAACAGCGGCAAGTGTTCAGCAACAAGCTGTGAACGGGACATCCCCACTCCATTCATCATTCATCTTCGGACCGACCTTGAAGAACGAGGCACACGAGGGGAGGCCCGGGTTCCCCTGCTGGGGCTGACTACGCATCACGATAAGAAAAGTTCCGCTGGTCCGGGAACTTTTTGTCGAACCTGGAATTGAGCCTATTCAGGGAACGGCGCCCGGTTGAGAAATTTCTCTATTTTGCAGTCACTTAACTCGGGGAAACGTGGAACAGGTCATGAAAGATCTCAAGTCTCAAGCCAGCAAAAGCACGACCCCCGGAAAGGGAGGGCTCACTCCGGAGATCCAATCCCGGATCGGGCACCAGCTGCGCGCCATGTATGACGACGTGGTGCGGCAGGGGGTTCCGGATCGGTTCGCGGAACTGATCAAGAAGCTTGATACGCCGGGAGGAACTCCCCAAGATCAAGGCAATGGGGGACCTAACGACAACAATGGGAGGGACTAATGCCTCTCACGGAATCCCTGCGTAACGACATCCTCGCGGCCGTACCGAGCCTGCGCGCGTTCGCTATCTCGCTCAGCGGCAATGCGGACCGCGCCGACGATCTGGTGCAGGAAACTCTGTTGCGCGCGCTTGCCAACATCGACTCGTTCCAACCCGGCTCCAACCTGCCGGCGTGGCTGTTCACGATCCTGCGCAACCTGTTCCGCTCCGACTATCGCAAGCGGCGGCGGGAGGTCGAGGATGCCGAGGGCAACTATGCCAAGACGTTGAAGACGCAGCCATCGCAGAACGCGCATCTCGAGTTCGAGGAGTTTCGCGGCGCGCTCGATAAGCTTCCGCAGGACCAGCGCGAGGCCTTGATCCTGGTCGGCGCCTCCGGCTTCTCCTACGAGGACGCGGCCTCGATCTGCGGCTGCGCGGTCGGCACGATCAAGAGCCGCGTCAACCGCGCGCGCTCGAAGCTCGCCGCGCTCCTCTATGTCGATGGCGCCGAAGACTTCGGGCCCGACGAGACCGTGCGCGCCGTGATCGGCGGCAGCGGCGGCTGACGACCGGCGTCAAGCGACCCGAGACAAAACGTGAAGGCGGCCGTTCCCGCGGCCGTCTTTATGCGCGTCTGGAGACCTGATGGCGCCCGAGCCTGCATCGCTTGATCACTCGTCCACGAAGGTCGCGGTGTCGGCCACGCTCGCACGCGAGGTGCGGTAGCTGTTGACCTTGTGCGCGTCGTCGGCATAGCCGAACGAGATGCCGCAGACGACGCGGCGGTCGTCGGGCAGGTTGAAGTGGCGACGGATCAGGCCGGAGTGGCGCGCGAGCGCCGCCTGCGGAATCGTGCCGAGCCCGAGCGCCTGCGCGGCCAGCATGAAGTTGGAGACATAGCCGCCGCAATCGATCGCACCGTAGATGCCGAGCGGCTCGTTGGTGTGAATGATCGCGACGTGCGGCGCACCGAAGAAATTGTAGTTCTCCAGGGCCTGCTTGGCGTAGGCCATCTTGTCGCCGCGGGCGATGCCGAGTGTGTTGTAGAGCTGGAAGCCGCTTTCGCGCCGCCGCTCCAGATAGACGCCGACATATTCGCGCGGCGGGGTGAAGTCGTGGTCGTCCTTGGCGCCGCTCGCCGCCTCCGCATAGATCGCCTTGCGAAAGCCTTCCTTGGCCGCACCGCTGGCAATCAGCACCTGCCAGGGCTGGCTGTTGCACCATGACGCCGTGCGCTGCGCAGTCTTCAGCACGTGCTCGATGGTCGCCCGGTCGACTTCTTTCGAAAGGAAGGCGCGGACGGAGTAGCGCTCGTTGAGGAGCTCTTCGAGCACGCCGATGCGGTCTTCGATGGAATGGCGGGCGTTGGATACTTTGGCGTCCATGGCTTGACTCGCTTTCGTGCCCCGGACGCGACGCAGCACGAAGTGATGCGGCGCAGAGCCGGGGCCCATTGTGGCCCCTGGGTCCCGGCTCTGCGGAGCGGCACTTCGCGCCGCACCGCGTCCGGGACACGAGAGAGATCACCGCCCCTTGGTCGGGATCTTGTTGTACGGCACGTCCTTGTCGACGCGGATGTCGCCGGGCAGGCCCAGCACGCGCTCGGCGATGATGTTGCGCAAGATCTCGTCGGTGCCGCCGGCGATCCGCCCCGACGGCGACGACAGCAGCATCTGCTGGAACTGGCCGCGCGCCGTCTCCTCGTCCGTCCCCGTGAGAACACCGGCTGCACCCTGGAGATCCATCGCATAGGCCGCGATGTCCTGCAGCATGACGGCCGACACGAGCTTGCCGATGGAATTTTCCGGTCCGGGACGCTCGCCCTTCGACAACGCCGAAATCGCGCGGTAGCTGGTGAATTTCAGGCCGTTCGACTTCACCGCCCAGTTCGCGAGCTTGGAGCGCACCGCAGGATCGTCGATCGCGAGGCCGTCCTCGAGCATCAAATTCGAGCAGAACTCGAACAATTCGGGGACGCCGGTCGCCAGCCGCGAGCCGATCGACATGCGCTCGTTCATCAGCGTGGTCAACGACGCATTCCAGCCTTCGCCGACCGCACCTAACCGCTGGCTGTCCGGGATCACCACGTCGGTGAAATAGACCTCGTTGAACTCGTGCAGGCCGGAGGCCTGCTTGATCGGGCGAACCTCGACGCCCGGGCTCTTCATATCGAGGAAGAACATCGTGAGGCCCTTGTGCTTGGGCACGTTCGGATCGGTGCGCGCGATCAACAGGCCGTAGTCGGAATAATGCGCGCCCGAGGTCCATATCTTCTGGCCGTTGACGACCCAATTGTCGCCATTCTTCTCCGCGCGTGTGCGCAAGCCGGCAACGTCCGAGCCGGCGGACGGCTCGGAGAAGAGCTGGCACCAGATCTCCTCTCCCGAAGCGAGCTTCGGCAGATAGCGACGCTTGGCGTCCTCGCTGCCCCAGGCCATCACGGTCGGGCCACACATGCCCTCGCCGATCTGGAACGGCTGCGTCAGCTTGCCGTAGACGCCCTCCTCCTGCTGCCAGATCACCCGCTCGATCGGCGTGGCGCCGCGGCCGCCATATTCCTTCGGCCAGTGCAGGCAGGCCCAGCCGCCTTCCGCCTTCTTCTTCTGCCAGGCTTTGCCGATCTCGACGATGTCATGCTTGGCGAGGCGGATGCGGCCGAGCGAGGATTTCGACAGCTCCTCCTCGAACTCCTTCGGCGCGTTGGCCTCGACCCATTTGCGCGCGGTCTCGCGGAACGCGGCTTCCTGCGGGGTGTCGTCGAAATTCATGGCGAACCTCTCAATCCTTGCTCGGTGCGTAGGGTGGGCAAAGCGAAGCGTGCCCACCACCTTCCCTCGTTTCTCGACAGAATTGGTGGGCACGGCGCTATGCGCCTTTGCCCACCCTACGATTCTAACCTCTTCCCTTCGTCGGGATCTTGTTGAACGGCACGTCCTTGTCGACACGGATGTCGCCGGGCAGGCCCAGCACCCGCTCGGCGATGATGTTGCGCATGATCTCGTCGGTGCCGCCTTCGACACGGGTGCCAGGCGCGCGCAAGAGCATCGCCTGGAAACGGCCGGCGACTTCGGCGTCCTCGGGGCCGCTGACCACGCCGCTCGCGCCCTGCAGGTCCAGCGCGTAGGTCGCGACGTCCTGGATCATCGAGCCCGCGACCAGCTTGCCGATGGAATTTTCCGGCCCCGGCCGTTCGCCCTTCGACAGCGCCGAGATCGCGCGCATGCTGGTGTATCGCAAGCCGCTCGCCTTCACCGCCCAGTTCGCCAGCTTCGAGCGCACCGCGCGATCCTCGATCGCGGGGCCATCCTCGAGCATCAGGCTGGAGCAATAGTCGAACAGCTCGGGGAAGCCCGTCGCAACGCCCGCACCGATCGACATGCGCTCGTTCATCAGCGTCGTCAGCGAGACGTTCCAGCCGTCATTGACCTCGCCGAGGCGTTGATGATCAGGGATGCGGACGTTGGTGAAATAGACCTCGTTGAAGTCGGAGGCCCCGCTCGCCTGCTTGATCGGCCGCACCTCGACGCCCGAGCTCTTCATGTCCAGGAAGAACATGGTGAGGCCCTTGTGCTTGGGCACCGTCGGATCCGTGCGGGTGAGCAGGATGCCGTAGTCGGAATAATGCGCGCCCGAGGTCCAGATCTTCTGGCCGTTGATGACCCATTCATCTCCGTCCTTCTCGGCGCGCGTGCGCAGGCCCGCAACATCCGAGCCGCCGGCGGGCTCGGAGAAGAGCTGGCACCAGACCTTCTCGCCGGAGGCGAGCGGCGGCAGATAGGTGCGCTTATGCTCCTCGCGCGCAAACGCCATCATGGTCGGCCCGCACATGCCGTGGCCGATGATGAACATCTGGGAGAGCTTTCCGAACACGCCTTCTTCCTGCTGCCAGATCACGCGCTCGATCGGCGACGAGCCGCGGCCGCCATAGTCCTTCGGCCAATGCAGGCAGGCCCAGCCGGCGTCGGCCTTCTTCTTCTGCCAGGCTTTTGCGACCTCGAGGATGTTGGCGTTCGTGAGCTGGGTGCGGCCGAGCGAGGACTTGCGCAGCTCTTCCTCATGCTGCTTGGGCGCGTTCGCGCTGATCCACGCGCGGGCGATGGCGCGGAATTCGGCTTCCTGCGGGGTGTCATCGAAGTTCATGGTCTCAGTCCTCGGCCGCGCCATTCATCTCGTAGGATGGGTAGAGCGCAGCGAAACCCATCTCGTCCAGCATTCGCGTGGTGATGGGTTTCGCTTCGCTCTACCCATCCTACGCACCTTATCGTTACGCCGCGTTCTTCTTACGCATGCGGTCGATCAGCTGGTCTTCCCAATAGGACAAGCTGCCGAGCCCGAGCGCCATGGCGTTGGCGCGGCGGTAGTACATGTGGCAGTCGAACTCCCAGGTGAAGCCCATGCCGCCGTGAACCTGGATGTTGTTCTTGGCGCAGTGCTGGAACGCCTGCGTCGCGCTGATGCGCGCGGCCGCGGCGGCTTCCGGCAGTTCGGCTGCGTTGGTCGAGAGCGCCCAGGCGCCGTAATAGCTGTTGGAGCGCGCCAGCGTCGCCGAGACGTACATGTCGGCGAGCATATGCTTGACCGCCTGGAACGAGCCGATCTGGCGGCCGAAGGCGATGCGATCGAGGGCGTAGTCGCGCCCCATCTCCAGCGCGCGGTCGGAGCCGCCGACCTGCTCGAAAGCACAGAGCACCGCGGCGCGGTCCAGCACCTGGCTCAGGATGCTCCAGCCTTCGCCGGCGGCGCCCAGCGGCTCGGCCTTGCAATCCCTGAAGGTCACCTCGGCCTGGCCACGGGTCGGATCGAGATTGGTGAGGCTTTTCACCTCGACGCCGCCAGCCCTGAGATCGACCAGGAACAGCGAGATGTCGCCCTCTCGCCCGCTCGATCCCGTGCGCGCGGCGACCACCGCGAAATCGGCGATGGCACCATCGGCCACAGGCTTCTTGACACCCTTGAGCACGCCGTTCGTAGCCGTCAGCTTGACGTTCTTCGGCGACGGATTGCCCTTGCCCTCGAACAGCGCCAGCGTGCCGATCGCCTCGCCGGCGGCGATCGCCGGCAGCCACTTCTTCTTCTGCGCGTCGCTTCCGGCGATCAGCAGCGCTTCGGCCGCGAGATAGACGGTCGAGGAGAACGGCACCGGCGCGTTCGCCCGCCCCATCTCTTCCGCGATCACGCAGAGCTCGAGATGACCGGCGCCGGCGCCGCCGAATTCCTCGGGGATCGCGACACCGAGAAAGCCCATCTCGGCAAGGCCCTTCCAGAGTTCCTTGTCATAGGGCGCCTTGCCGTCGAGCACGACGCGCACCGCCTTGGGCGAGCATTTTTCGGCGAGGAATTTGCGCGCCTGGTCGCGGAGCTGCTTCTGGTCGTCGGAGAAATCGAAGTTCATGGCGGCTTACCTTTGTTGATTCGTCATACTCATTGATGCCGTCATTCCGGGGCGCGCGGAGCGCGAGCTATGATGCGCAATTGCGCATCTGAGAATCCATAACCACGAGCCGGGGTTATGGATTCCGGGCCTGGCCCTTCGGGCCATCCCGGAATGACTATGGG
>NZ_LGHM01000131.1 GCF_001908185.1 Bradyrhizobium sp. AS23.2 | reverse complement strand
TGATCCTTATCGTCGCATGCTCGACCGTTTCCTTGACCATGGCGAGTTCCTGCCACCAGCTTGATGGCGCAACTGAGCCACTCGGCTCTGTGCCGCCGGCTGATATCGATCTTCAAAAAAAAAAAAGAGTTGTCCATGAAATCCGTCTCTACGAACGATGCTCCCGCCGCCATCGGCCCCTATTCGCAGGCGATTGTTGCAAACGGCTTGGTGTTCGTATCCGGCCAGCTTCCAATTGACCCTGCGACGGGGGAGTTCGTTTCAAACGACCCAGTTGAGCAGTGCAGGCAGTCGCTGCGCAACATCGAAGCTATCGCTAAGTCGGTCGACGCCAGCCTGTCGCGCGTGGTCAAGACGACGGTTCTGGTAAAGGATCTTTCTTGCTTCGCAGCAGTGAACGCTGCCTATGCGGAGTTCTTTCCAGGCGTGGCGCCGGCCCGTACCACCTTCGAGGCTTCCGCCCTTCCCAAGGGGGCACTGGTGGAGATCGATGCCATCATCGCTCTGCGAGATGAGAAATCCTGAGACCTGCGCTTGCGGTGTGGGCGGTGATGTTGCCGCTCTGCGGAGGTTGTCGTCGACGAACCGAGTCGGCTTGCGGCCGAACCGGAGCGAGAAGGGGCGAGGAGCGCGCCGCCAGTTCGATATCGGGCGTCGGCGCAACCATCAGGCGGACCGGAGCCATCCTTCCGCGGTCAAAGCTTCCAGCTCGGCGAAATAGTCCTCATTCGGATCCCGGTTGGACTTCTCGCGCATCATTTCGTTGAGGTGTCCGGTAAGCACCGAGCCGATCGCATGGATCGCTTCGTGGCGATCCAGGCCTTCGGACACAAGTCGCTGCACCGTGTGCCGCACTGGCAGCTCGGCATCAGCAATCTGGTTCTCGACCACGACATGAACAACAGCATGCAATTGTTGGCGCGGGAGCCGGATCCGCGCGCGTCGATGATACTCCAAGACGAGATCGATCCGTTCTTGTTCGTCCAGCGCAAGCCACTGCTCCGAGTGTGGCTCGATGGATGGATCATACTTCCGGATCACGCCTTCCGCGGGCTCCAGCGCCGATCGAGCCGGATCACCCTGTTGAGGCCCGAGTGATGGGTTGTTCAGGCTTTCGGAGTTGAGACAGCACTTCTTGAACTTCTTGCCACTGCCGCAAGGGCAGGGGTCGTTCCGTCCCACTCTCCTGTGCGAGTTTTCCATGGGATCGCCACTTGCCGTTACGTTCAGCGCCTCAGTTCGCCGAGACCTAGTTCTATCCAAAGCCAATCGAAGCTGTAATCGGCCATCGCGCTATTTGGCTCAGCAGACTTCGCCGTCCGGTTCTCCATCATCTTGAGCCACTCGACGACCCTGATCCGTCCGCCATCGGTTTTGACCGCCGCGCGCGGCGTTTCCCCTCCAAGCATTGGAACCGGTTGATCGAGTACGTCGCGGTAGTGCCGGTCCATGTGGTCATGGATGATGGCGCGATGCTCATCCTCGGGAATATCGAGCTGGTTCGGCATGGCAGAGTCGCGCGATGCCATGATTTGCTCAATCGATTCCGTCTTGACCGAGGGCGGACCAACGCGTCTGCCGAGTATGTCGGACAGCATTCTGCATCCGCGGTGGGAGCGTTGCGCGGAATTAACGCTGAGCACCAGGGTATTGTCGTCCAGCCGTACGTCGCCGAGCACGAGCGTGCCATCGTCGGACCATGTTTCGAACGTCAGCGCTTCTCTCGATTGCTCGCCGAGCTCCGATGCTGCCTCGGTTGGCTTGGCTCCGCTCTTTCCCGCTTCAATCCAGCTCCAGGTCGTCGCGCTCGTAGGACGAAATTCCGGACGTGCTTCGAGAACGGCCCGGATGTCATCGGCCGCCGTGCCGGCGGCGAGCGAGTAGCGCGCCTCGCATAGCATCAACTCGTCGCGTTCGGCGTTGCGCAAATCGGGAATCCTCGGTGTCTCGATTCGGTCGATTGCGTCGACGAGCCAAAATGTCGTGAACAAGGGAGCGAGTGCCCGCAACCCCTCCGTCGTAGAACAATCCGGGAATGCCTCGTCCTCGACGTCCAGCGCGTTCGCCTCGGCAAGCTTCTGCCTCTCCACGCTGCTCAGCGAGTCGAACTTCTGAATGCCCTGGATGAAGTTTTCCGATGTCTCGTGGTTGAATACCAGAATGCCGCCACAGATCTGCATTCGCGATCCGACCTGAACGACGCGGGCGGCAATGCGGTCCCATGGCTTGAGACTTTGGGTCGCGCTCCGCTCGCTGATGAGGATCGGCTCGCCGCCGCGGATAAGGTCGCGCGCCCGAAACGAGGTGCCGCGGACAATCTCGCTGATCTCATAGAGACTCATGGTCGAATTTCGCATTGCGGCTATGTAGGTGCGAACTGTCGCGGATTCCTTCCAGCCGCGCCGTTTGAGATAGTCGTCGATCGCATTTTCGCCGCCGTCGAATTCGCGGGTCAGGAAGTCCTCGAAAGCGCAGGCCCACACCGTACGCATGAACAGGTCTTCGCCGATGGTCGAAACGATATCCTCAATATCGAGCCCGGTTTCCTCGCAGGTGGGCGCAAGGTGATCTTCCAATATCTGATCGAACCGATCGGCCCAATGGTCGCGGCCGGACCACTTTATCAGCCCTTCGAGCATATGCTTACTGGCCATGTTCCTGCTCGCGTAACGGGATCCCGGATCGCTGCCTCAAGCGACCGTGCGGCAATTTACCAAGCATCGGCCATCGGATCGATCCGGAACTGGATTGTTCGGGACGGAATCAACGACTTTCTTTAGCGCCGCGCCGACCCGGCGATCAGGCTGGCGACGCAAGGCGGCCCGTAGCCTATCCTCACGCCCACCGCGACCGGGCGAGACCATGGGGCTGAACCCTCGTTGGCCCATCCGTCGGGCAAAACAGCCCAATCCGCCGTCAATCCCCCACCTCAAAAATATTCCACTTTACCGAAATTCGGTTTTGTCGTATGTGTCGACCATCCCAGCCCACCACAGGGGCGGTCGTACGTCGTCACGAACGCGGGCTGGATTGCGGTGGACGCGGCGGCGCCGATGCGGGATCGAGCGTGCAGGGCGAGATGAACCTCGTGAGCATGCGACGAACCGTGCATGACGAACGGCGCTTATACCAGCGGAGCCATTGGCGGAGCAGTGCCATGTCCTGCGAAGCCTCTTGGCGAAGCCGGGTGGCTCGCGTACGGCGAAACCGTGTGGTCCTGGCCGTCGTTGCTACGGTCAAGCCCTTGCGAAGGCGTCAGCGCCTCAACCGGCGCGTTGCCGTGCATTTCGCGGGGTGACGGAGGCAAAAGGAACTCGTCTCCGGGGAGAGCGCGGCATAGGCCGTCAAACCACTGCGCAGGGAAGGCCTGGTCTCGGCTGCCCTGTGTCTCCCCTGTGCACTGCGTGCGCAATATTCTCGCATGGGGGCTCTATGGGTGCCAGCCGGCGCCCGGTCTTCCCTGCGCCCTTTCTTTAGGACGAGGGTGTGACGAGAAGCACAGCTCGGGCAAATCATGCCGCGAGGACGCGGGCGCATGTCGATTGTCATGCGAATTGACGAAGCGGTGTTGTTGTGCCGTGGCCCCGATACACCTTCAGTTTTGGCCGACCTTACGTGCGAGCATGCTGCATCGGCATCGACGGAGGTGGTCGTTCCCTCCAAAATCTGCCTCTATGCGCGCAGAGACGGTACGCGATGCGGCCGGTCTCCGCCTCCAAAGCTGCTGCCGGGTTTTTGGAGGCCATGGCTTTCTGCTTTCGGGAGTTTTGATATGAGCGGCTTGGTGATCTCTGGCGGCCGGGTGGTGGATCCGGCGAGCGGCATGGACGCCGTTGGCGACGTGGCGGTCGTGGATGGCAAGGTCGCCGCGGTCGGCTCCTCGCTCGGCAGTGCCGAGCGGGTGATCGACGCGACCGGGCTCGTGGTCGCGCCCGGCTTCATCGACCTGCACGCGCATGGCCAGTCGATCCCGGCCGATCGCATGCAGGCGTTCGACGGCGTGACGACGACGCTCGATCTCGAGGCCGGCGTGTTGCCGGTCGCGTCCTGGTATGAGCGCCAGGCCAGGAAGGGACGCGTGCTGAACTACGGTGCCGCCGCCAACTGGGCGTTTGCGCGTATCGGCGCGATGACGGGCTCGAATGCTGAGAGCTCGCTGGAGGCGTTCGGCAATGCCATGCGCGATCGCCGCTGGATCGAGAACGTCGCGAGCGATGCGGAGGTCGCCGGCATTCTCGAACGCCTCGCGCGCGGCCTGAACGAGGGCGGCATCGGCATCGGCATCCTCAACGCCTATGCGCCGGGCGCCGGCGTGCAGGAGCTGACCGCGGTGTGCCAGCTCGCGGCGAAGCAGGACGTGCCGACCTTTACCCACGTCGCCTTCATGTCGCGCATCGATCCTGAAAGCGCGGCGGAGGCCTATATCCGCCTGATCGGCTATGCCGGCGCCACCGGCGCGCATATGCACATCTGCCACTTCAACTCGTCGAGCAAGACGGACATCGAGCGCTGCCGCGTGCTGATCGAGAAGGCGCAGGCGCAGGGCCTCCCCATCACGGTCGAGGCGTACCCTTACGGCACCGGCTCGACCGTGCTGGCGGCCGCCTTCTTTAGCGATCCCCAGTTCGTCGAGCGCAACGGCACCGGTTATGATTCCGTGCAGCGCGTGACTGACGGCTATCGTTTCCACGACCGCGAGGAGCTGCTGAAGGCGCAGGCCGAAGAGCCGTCCTCGCTGGTGCTCTGGCACATCCTCGACACCGAGAATAATGCGCATCACCGCGATCTCCTCGACATGTCGGTGCTGTATCCCGGAGGTGCGATCGCCTCCGACGCAATGCCGTGGACGCTGTCGGACGGCACCACCTACACCGGCGATGCCTGGCCGCTGCCTGATGACGCAACCTCGCATCCGCGTTCGGCCGGCTGCTTCACCCGCTTCATCCGCGAATGGGTGCGCGAGCGCAAGACGGTGTCGTTGCTCGAAGGCATCCGCAAATGCGCGCTGATCCCGGCGGAGATCCTGTCGCAGAGCACGCCCGCGATGCGCGCCAAGGGCAGGCTTGCGAAGGACGCCGATGCCGATATCGTCGTGTTCGACTACGAAAGCCTCAGCGACCGCGCGACCTTCACGGCGATGAACCGCCCCTCGGAAGGCGTGCGGCATCTGGTCGTCAGCGGCCAGCCGCTGATCACCGACGGCGTGCTGGATGTGGCGGCGCGGCCCGGCTGTCCCGTGCGCCGCCCCGTCGTCGAGGGCTGAGACATGCCGGTCCCCATTCTCCTGGTGACGGGCTTCCTGGGGGCGGGCAAGACGACTGTCGTGAACCATCTGCTGGCGCATGCGGAGGGACGGCGGATCGCCGCCGTCGTCAACGATTTCGGCGCGATCAACATCGACGCGGAGCTGATCGCGGGGGGCGAGCGACGGCGTGGTGAGTCTCGCCAATGGCTGCATCTGCTGCTCGCTCGAAGGCGATCTGTTGCGCACGCTGTCCACTCTGCTGCGGCGTGATCCGAAGCCCGAGTACATCGTCATCGAGACCAGCGGCGTCGCCGATCCCGCCGACATCGTGCGCAATTTGATGGACCCGGTGATCCTGCGCGAGACGCCGCTTGAGACGGTGCTTTGCGTGATGGACGCGTCGGCAGCGCCGGCGGCCCTCGACGACGCGCTGGTGCGCTCTCAGCTCCGGGCGGCCGATGTGGTGGCGCTGAGCAAGATCGATCTGGCGGACGAGGGTGCCGGTGCGCGAATGCGCGAGGCGATCCGCGCGCTACGCTCACCCGCAGCGGTGGTTGACGCGCTGCATGGCGAGATACCCTCCGCGCTGCTGTTTCCCGCGGATGTGGCTCGCGCACCCGCGCCACGCGAGCCGGGGCCGAAACGACCGGCAGAGGAACGCTTCGAGACGCTTAGCTGGACGTCGGACCAGCCGCTCTCGCTGCCGCGTTTGCAGCAAGCGATCAATCGTTTGGCGCCAAAGCTCGCGCGCGCCAAGGGCCTGTTCGAGACCGTCGAGCAGCCCGGACGGCCGATGGTGCTTCAATTCGCCGCTGGCCGCGCGACACTCGCGCCGGGCGAAGCGCCGGCCGCAGGCGTGCCGCGAGCCCGGATCGTCTTCATCGCAGAGCTCGGCGTTCTCTCGAAGGCCGAGCTGGATGGAATTATGGAGACGTGCGTTGCGCGTGGATGATGTGCGTCATCGATGTCCGGCGCGGTCGACGAAGTACAGCATTGCTGCAACGCGCTGCCCGCGTCTTCCTAAAGACAAAAACGCGCAGGAGTTTTGGATCCGCTTTGATCATGGAGTGAAATGAAATGCGTCGATCATTCGGAGTTGGTTTGCTCGCCGTTGCGCTGGCGTGGCCGCTCGATGCTACGATCCTGATGTCATCTGCGAGTGCGGAGCCGGCTGCGCCGGTCACCGATTTCAGTGCGCAGCGGCATGGGGGTGGTGGTGGCCATCGCCCGGGTGCTGGACACCGTCCACCCGCACACCGGCCGCCCGGGGCGCACAGGCCTCCGTCCCGTCCGCCGGGCGCGCATCGTCCGCCGGGAGTCCATCGCCCGCCGGTTCGGCCGCATCATCCCTGGGTTCGGCCGCCGCGCTATTCCTGGCGCCCGGGCGGTGCGATTGCTGCGGGAGCGGCGCTTGGCTTTGTTGCTGCGGCAACCGCAGCCGCGTGGGCCGGGCAGCCGCCGGCTCCGGGCCTGTGCTGGTATTACACCGACTTCACGCGAACCCAGGGCTTCTGGGATCGGTGTCCGTAAGAGTCTCGGCAGCGGCCTCACGCAAATTGCGCGAGGCCGTGGCCGACGGACCAGTTCTCCTTGGGCGCGTCGAGCGCGTTGACGAACACGTCCTCGGGCGGGAGCTGCAACCGATATTCACGGTACTGGTCATCGCGCCGATCCCGCCTGCCGTGGCGCGGATTATGCGCGTGGTCACCGCGCGCGCTGGCAACTGATATTCCGGCCCGCGGGCACGGCTGTCGCGACTGGCTTTCCCGCTCTTGACGGCTGCGCTTAAAGTGCAGAAGCAGGATGATCGAACCTGCCGACCCGCACCTCGCTTCGCGGGCATGGAGACCGTTGCATGTCCTTCAAGAAGCTTCTGATCGCCAATCGCGGTGAGATCGCCATTCGCATCGCGCGTGCCGCGGCCGACGCAGGCATCGCGACAGTGGCGATCCACCCCGCCGACGATGCGCTGTCGCTGCACGTGCGTGTTGCCGATGAAGCGGTCGAAATCCCCGGCCGGGGCGCGCGGGCCTATCTCGACATCGACGCCGTGGTGAGGACGGCGCAGAGCGCCGGCTGCGATGCCGTGCATCCCGGCTATGGTTTCCTCAGCGAGAACGCCGCCTTCGCAAAGGCCTGCGCGGACGCTGGTATCGCCTTCGTCGGGCCGAAGCCGGCTGCACTCGAACTGTTCGGCGACAAGGTCGCAGCGCGCCAGCTCGCAAAGCGCTGCGGCGTGCCGATCATCGCCGGCACCAGCGGCCCGTCGTCGCTGGAGGAGATCACGGCGTTCTTCGCTTCGCTCGGCAACCATGCGGCGATCGTGATCAAGGCGATGGCCGGCGGCGGCGGCCGCGGTATGCGGGTCGTCGACAAGGCATCCGATCTCGCCGAGGCCTATGCGCGCTGCCAGTCCGAGGCGAAAGCTGCGTTCGGCTTCGATGGCGTCTATGCCGAGCGGCTGATCCGGCAAGCCCGCCACATCGAGGTGCAGATCATCGGCGACCGCCACGGCGCAATCTCGCATCTCTGGGAGCGCGAATGCACCATCCAGCGCCGGCACCAGAAGCTGATCGAGGTGGCGCCAAGCCCCTCGCTGAACGATACCTTGCGCGGTCGAATCATCGAGGCGGCGAAGCAGCTCGCGGCGGCTGCGTCTTACGACAATCTCGGCACGTTTGAGTTCCTGGTTGACGGCAGTGCCGAGGACAGCTTTGCCTTCATCGAGGCCAATCCGCGGCTCCAGGTCGAGCATACCGTGACCGAGGAGGTGCTCGGCCTCGACCTCGTCCGCGCCCAACTCGCGGTCGCCGCGGGGGCATCGCTTGGTTCCCTCGGCCTTGCGCAGGGGGCGATCCCGAAGCCGCGCGGCTATGCGATGCAGCTCCGCGTCAACATGGAAACGCTTGACGAGCTGGGGGCGACGCATCCGACCGGTGGCGTGCTTGCCGTGTTCGAGCCGCCGTCGGGGCCGGGCGTCCGCGTCGATAGCTTTGGCTATGCCGGCTACAAGACCAGCGCCGCCTTCGACTCGCTGCTCGCAAAGATCATCGTGCATACGCCGGGTGAAGCCTGGCACGACGTCGTCGCCAAGGCCTCGCGCGCCTTGCGTGAATTTCGAATCGACGGCGTCGTCACCAATATCGCCTTCCTCCAGGCTGTGCTCGCGCATCCCGATTTCAGGACCAACCGCATCGCGACCGATTTCATCGATCGCAATATCGCAAAGCTGGTCGAGGCGGCCGATGGCGCGGCCAAGCCGCTCTACTTTGCCGCGACCGAGCGAACCGGCCACGGTGCGGAGGCTTACGTCGCGCAAGCCGTGCCCGAGGGCGCGGTGATGGTCGCAGCGCCGTTGCAAGGAACCATCGTCACAACCCAGGTGAAGGAAGGCGAGATCGTGCGTCCTGGCCAGCAGCTCGCCGTGATCGAGTCCATGAAGATGGAGCATCTCGTCATGGCCGAGCAGGGCGGCCGCGTCATGAAGCTCGTCGCAAGCGACGGCGTCACGCTGATGCATGGCGAGCCGATCATGTATCTGGAGCCTCTCGACGTCGCGGCCGATGCGTCGGCGGCGGAAGCCGACATCGACCTCGATCACATCCGCCCCGACCTTGCCGAGCTGATCGCGCGCCAGGCCAACACGCTCGATGCAAACCGGCCGACCTCGGTCGAGCGCCGCCGCAATACCAACCAGCGCACCGCCCGCGAAAACGTCGCACAGCTCGTCGACGAAGGCTCCTTCATGGAATATGGCAGCCTCGCGATCGCAGCGCAGCGCCGCCGACGCAAGCTCGACGATCTCATCAAGAACACGCCGGCTGACGGTCTCGTCATGGGCGTCGCCACGGTGAATGCCGAGAAGTTCGGCCCGGAGGGCGGGCGCTGCATCGTCGTGGCCTATGACTACACCGTGCTCGCGGGCACGCAGGGCCACATGAACCACAAGAAGATCGACCGCATGCTGACGCTGGCGGAAGACTGGCGTGTCCCGTTGGTGTTCTACGCCGAGGGTGGCGGCGGCCGGCCAGGCGACACCGACCGGCTCGGCATGACCGGGCTCGACGGCCCGTCTTTCGTGCAGTTCGCAAGACTCTCTGGCCTCGTGCCCGTGGTTGGCGTGGTCTCCGGCTATTGTTTTGCCGGCAACGCTGCGATGCTCGGTTGCTGCGACGTCATCATCGCCACCAAGAACGCCTCGATCGGCATGGGCGGCCCCGCGATGATCGAGGGCGGCGGCCTCGGCGTCTATCATCCGGCCGAGGTCGGCCCGGTCTCGTTCCAGGCACCGAACGGCGTCATCGATATCCTCGTCGAGGACGAGGAGGAGGCGACGCGTGTCGCGCAAAAATACCTGTCCTATTTTCAGGGCGCGGTGACGGAGTGGCAGGCGGCCGATCAGCGCCTGCTCCGCCGTGCGATCCCCGAGAATCGCCTGCGCGTCTACGATATCCGCAGCGTGATCGATCTCGTCGCGGACAAGGATTCCGTGCTGGAGCTGCGCCGCGACTACGGCGTCGGCATGATCACCGCGCTGATCCGCATCGAGGGCAAGCCGTTCGGCCTCATTGCCAACAACCCGCGCCATCTCGGCGGCGCTATCGATGCCGACGCCGGCGACAAGGCCGCTCGCTTCCTCCAGCTCTGCGATGCATTCGACTTACCCGTCGTCTCGCTGTGCGACACGCCCGGCTTCATGGTCGGCCCGGAAGCCGAGAAGACCGCAATCGTGCGCCACGTCTCGCGCATGTTCGTGACAGGCGCGAGCCTCACCGTGCCGCTATTCGGCATCGTGCTCCGCAAGGGCTACGGGCTGGGTGCGCAGTCGATGATCGGCGGCGGTTTCCACGCCTCCTTCTTCACCGCGGCCTGGCCGACCGGTGAGTTCGGCGGCATGGGGCTCGAAGGCTATGTCCGCCTCGGCTTCCGCAAGGAGATGGAGGCGATCGCCGACCCCGAGGAGCGCGAGACCTACTATCGCAACAAGGTCGCCGAACTCTACGCCAACGGCAAGGCGGTCTCGATTGCCTCGGTGTTCGAGATCGACAACGTCATCGACCCCGCCGAAACACGCCGCTGGATCATGGCGGGCCTGCGCTCGGCGCCGAAACCGCCCGCGCGGACGGAGAAAAAGCGACCCTGCATCGATACGTGGTGAGGGCGGTGCAGCAGTCTGACCATCTAGGCGGTGTGCATCCACACCGTCATGCCCGGGCTTGCCGTCTTCGCCGAAGCTTCGCCGGCCCAACACCGGTGGCCCGGCGAAGCCTTGGCGGAGCCGGGTCCCGGGCATCCACGTTCTTTCGCGCGCGCGGCAAAGGCGTGGATGGCCGGGCATAGGCGAGCGGAAGCGACGCCGTCCTTCGGACGGCTATGCCCGGCCATGACGACGCTGGGACAGCGCGCCGCGCACTCGTTCCCGGTTCCCGATTGACATCCCCGCCTGTGGTGCCAGACTTTGCACAATAATACAGGGTGGAGACGTCCGCGATGGCCAGCCTTTCGGCCTCGAATCATGTCGCCCGTGTCTTGTCCGTCGCCAATCATGTGGCCGACGTCGATGCGGAGTCCCGGATCGCGACATCCTGGCGGCGCTGCCTGATCAGCCACAAGCTCGATCCTGCCCGTCAGGGGCCGCCGCAGACGCTCACCGAGGCCGAAGTCCGCCACATCGCCGCGCCCATGGAGGAAACGATCAGGCTCCTCACGCCTGAGCTCGACGATCTCGCCCGCGTGCTGCGTGACGCGGGCTATTGCGTCAATCTCGCCGATGCGAACGCGACCATGCTGTTCAGCCGCCTGCCGGGCGAGGCCGACGCAAGAATGTTCATGGACTGGAAGATCTATACCGGCTCGAATTTTGCGGAAGCCTTTGAGGGCACCAACGGGCTCGGCACCGCGCTTGCCGAGCAGAAGCCGATCCTGGTGCATCGCGACGAACATTTTCGCGCGCAGTGGCACATGTTCTCCTGCGCCGTGGCCCCGCTGTTCGACCACGCCGGCCGTCTCGCCGGCGCCGTCAACATCACCTCCTGCCGCGAGGACCTCGAACGCGCCGCGCATCAGCTTGCGCTGGCCGTGACGATGGAGGCGACGCGGCGAATGGAAGGCGCGATCTTCCGCGGCCATTTCCGCAGCGCCTGGATCGCGACCGTGCCGGGTGACGGCGGCAGCGGCCTGCTCGCCTATGACGACGATCGCCGCATCGTCGGCGCCTGCCGCTCGGCGCGTGCGCTGCTGGGCCTGACCGACGGCATGATCGCATCCGGCATCGATTTGTCGCGCTATATCAAGTTCGACCACCACGCCGCGCGCAACACGGACGAGATCGTCGAGCTGCGCCGCGCCGACGGCAGTCCATTGGGCCGGGGCCAAATCGCGCCGCCGCTGCGCGCCGGGTCCTCCATGCGGCCCCCTGCGCCGCGCCGCGATGCGCCGGCCGATCGCTTCGACGCGCTGCATCGGCTCGCCGGCCGCGATCCCGGCCTGATCAGAAGCGTAAAGCGGCTGAGAAGCATCGGCGATCACAATCTGCCGGTGCTGCTGCATGGCGAGACCGGTGTCGGAAAGGACGTATTCGCGCGCGCCATTCACGCTGGCAGCAACCGCGCGCGCAACAATTATGTCGCGCTGAACTGCGCGGCGATGCCGGAGAGCCTGATCGATGCCGAGCTGTTCGGCTACGAGGCCGGCGCCTTCACCGGCGCGCGGCGCGACGGTTCGAAGGGCCTGATCGTGCAGGCCGATGGCGGCACGCTGTTCCTCGACGAGATCGGCGACATGCCGATCGCGCTGCAAACGCGCCTGCTGCGCGTGCTTGAAAATCGCGAGGTCTGGCCGCTCGGCGCGCTCAAGCCGGTACCGGTCGACATTCGCCTGATCAGCGCCACGCATCGTGACCTCGGCCGCATGGCGGAGCAGGGCGCCTTCCGTGCCGATCTCTATTTCCGTCTGCGCGGCATGGAGGTGCGGCTGCCGGCTTTGCGTGAACGCGCCGACCGGGACGATGTCATCCGTCAGATCGCGAGCGAGGAAGCGCCGAATTGCAGGCTCTCGGACGAGGCCTGGGCGCTGCTGTCGGCCTATCCCTATCCCGGCAACATGCGCCAGCTCCGCCACGTGCTGCGGCTCGCCGGCTGCACGGCGGAGGACGGCGTCATCACCGACGCCGACCTTGATCTGCCGCCGTTCGGCGGAAGGACGGAGCCCGATCTCGAAGCGGCGGAGCGCGCCACGATCGTCGAGGCCCTGCGCAAGCATGGCGGCCGCGTCACCGACGCGGCACGCGCGCTGAAGCTTAGCCGCGCCACGCTGTATCGGAAGATCAAGCAGCTGAAGATCGAGACGGCGCAGTAGCGCCGTTTGTTCAAGATCAATCGAGGAGCGAGCCGTGGCTTTCGCCTCTCCCCGCAGGCGGGGCGAGGGAGCGCACCGGCGATGTGGGACCTACGAAAAATCCGTCCAGCTCAGATGCCGCGCATCGAGGTCGCCGAGCGCGACCGCTTCGCGCATCTCCTGCGGCGTATGGAAATTGCTGCGCAGATAGACCAGCGGCGTGGCCGCAGCCAGGTGCGACGCGCCTCGTACCTCGCCGACGAAGATCGAGTGCGTCCTGGTCTCGAACTCCTGCGCCAGGACGCAGTCGAATGCCGCGACGGCGTCCGTCAGCACAGGAGCGCCGGTCTCGCCGCGCGTCCATTGGCCGAAGGCGAAGCGGTCGTCGCCGTTGACGCCCTTCTGGCCGCTGAAGGTGAGTGCGAGCAGGGCGTGATCCTCGTGCAGGAAGTTGATCGCGAAGGCGCCTTCCTCGCGGATGCGCGCATGGGCGCTGGCATTGCGGTTGACGCAGACGATGAGCGACGGCGGATTGTCCGAGAGCGAGCAGGCCGACGTCACCGTCAGCCCGGTGCGTTTGCCGTGCTCGGCGCCAACCGTCACCAGTGCGACGGCGCCGGCGCATTGGCGCATCGCCTGCTTGAACTCCTTTGCGTCGACCGTCACGCGGAAATCTCCGAAATGAGTGCGGGTGCGACACGATTGCGCCGCACCCGGCTCTATGAGTCAAGCATGATTTATTCGGAAAACCGCTGCGCACTTTTCCGAATCATGCATCGGGTCAAGCTGCCTTCTTCGCGGAGCCGAGATGCTTCAGGCGAGGCATCACCTCGTTCTTGAGCAGCGAGAGCGAGTGGTGCCAGGCTTCCGGCTTGTGCTTGTAGTCGAAGCCGAACACGCAGAGCACGCCGAAGCCGCCGACCTCGTCGTAGATCTTCTCGATCTTCTCGGCGACGGTCGCGGGCGAGCCGACGATCCAGTTCCGCTTGGCGCAATATTCGACGGTGACGTCGCTATCGGGCACGTCTGGCGCGTGCTTCAAATAGTCCTTGAAGCCGAAATGGCCGAGCAGCGGCAGGAAATACTCGCTCATCATCCGGCCCATCATGTCGCCGGTCGAAAGCTTCCAGGCCTCTTCATCAGTATCGGCGACGAACACCTCGCGCACCAGCCGCCAGTCCTGGCGGTCCGGCTTGCGTCCGGTCTTGGCGGCGCCTGTTACGACCGAGTCCCAATGGCTGGAGACATAGGCCGGGTTCAGGTTGAGGCTCATCGGGATGAAGCCGCGCTCGCCGGCGAGCTTCAGCGTGTCCGAGTTCTTCGACAGCCCTGCAACGCCGATCGGCGGATGTGGCGCCTGCAGCGGCTTGATGTGGGGCTTGAGGAAGTCGAACATCGTGTCCGGCTTGGTGACCGTCCAGAACTTGCCCTTGTGGGTGAAGGGCGCCGGTTCGGTCCACAGCTTCAGGATGATCTCCAGCGCCTCGCGGGTCATGTCGCGGTTCTGCCCGCTCATGCCGTCGACGTTGAACATCGCCCAGTCGCTCGGCAGGCCTGAGGCGGCAACGCCGAAATTGAGCCGGCCTTCAGAAAGATGATCCAGCATCGCGACGCGGTTGGCGAGCTCGGCCGGGTGGTGGTAGGGCAGCAGGAAGCCGCCCGGGCCGATGCGCAGCTTCTTGGTCTGCATCAGCGCCTGTGCGATCAGGAGGTCTGGCGTGGGATTGGGTTCCCAGGGCGCGGTGTGGTGCTCGCCGATCCATGCTTCCTGATAGCCGAGCTCGTCGAGCCAGCGCAGGACCTGCAGGTCCCAGTCGTGTCCTTCCTTCAAGCCGCACTCCGGCGGATGCGAAGGCATCGTGAAATAGCCGATCTCCATGGGTTTCCTCATCTGATGTTGACGCGTCTTGTTGCGCGGTTCCTGGACGTGAACAGGACAGCTTCAGCAAGCGGTGTGCCAGCGCGGCTGGTGCCTCTGACCCGCGAGAAAGGGCTGGTTTGGGGCGGCAATAGCCGATATCCCGGGGCGGATTTGCAGGACCTCGTCTCATTGTCGCGAGACGGCGTCTTGGCGCTGAGACGAGGACACGATTCGAAATGACCGAACCCGCCTATGTCGCGGTGGACTGGGGCACCAGCAGCTTCCGGCTGTGGCTGATCGACCGTGCCGGCCAGGTGCTGGCCGAACGCCGCAGCGGCGAGGGCATGCTGGCCGCGGCCAAGGCCGGCTTCGCCGCCGTGCTGCAATCGCATCTCACCGCGGTCGAGGCGCCGGATGATCTGCCCGTTCTTGTCTGTGGCATGGCCGGCGCTCGCACCGGCTGGGTCGAGGCCGGCTATGTCGACACGCCGGCGCCGCTCTCGGCCGTCCTGAAGCAGGCCGCGCGGGTGCCGCGGGAGGCACGCGACATCCGCATCCTGCCCGGCATCGCACAGCGCGACGCCAGGGCGCCGGACGTGATGCGCGGCGAGGAGACCCAGCTGCTCGGCGCGCTCGGCCTCGATGCCGCCGGCGAGGCGCTGGTCTGCATGCCCGGCACGCATTCGAAATGGGTGCGCGTGAAGAACGGTACGGTCGAACATTTTTCGACGTTCATGACCGGCGAGCTCTTCAGCGTGGTCTCGCGTGAGACGATCCTGTCGCTCGCGGTTGCCGGTGCTGATGATGCCGAGGACGTTGCGAGCTTTAAGGCGGCGGTGAACGCGGCGTACGAAGCACCGGCCTTCGCGGCCAATCTCCTCTTCGGCGCGCGATCGCGGCAGCTCCTGTTCGGCGGCACGCCGGCCGCGGCGCGCGAGACGCTGTCGGGCACGTTGATCGGCGTCGAGCTGGCGGCGGGCCTTTCCGGCACTGTGCCGCAAGCTGGCATCACGCTGATCGCCTCGGGTCGGCTTGCGGTGCTGTATCGGCTCGCCTTCGAGGCGCTGTCGGTGACCGTGAACCCGATCGATGCTGATGAAGCGGTTCGCCGCGGCCTGTCGATGGCGGCTGCGGCGATCTGGACGAAGTGAGAGGATTGTTGAGATGAGCGTTCCCTTTCCGCCGATGAAGCGGCCGTTGGTCGCGATCCTGCGTGGCGTGAAGCCGGAGGAGGCCGAGGCCATCGTCGGGGTGCTGATCGACGCCGGCATGACCGCAATCGAGATCCCCTTGAATTCGCCCGATCCGTTCCGTTCGATCGCCACCGCGGTGAAGCAGGCGCCGGCCAGCGTGCTGATCGGCGCCGGCACGGTGCTGACTGCCGCAGATGTTGATCGTCTCAACGATGTCGGCGGCAAGCTGATGGTCTCGCCGAATGTCGACACCGAGGTGCTGGCGCGCGCACATCAGCACGGCATGGTGACGATGCCCGGCGTGTTCTCGCCGACCGAGGCGCTGCTCGCCGCACGCTCCGGCGCATCGAGCTTGAAATTCTTTCCGGCGAGCGTGCTCGGCGCATCCGGCATTGCCGCGATCCGCGCCGTGCTCCCCGCTGGCGTGATGATCGCCGCCGTCGGTGGCGTGTCCGACCAGAACTTTGCCGAGTACATCAAGGGCGGCGTGACGGCGTTCGGTCTCGGCTCGAGCCTCTACAAGCCCGGCATGTCGGCCGCAGATGTGGCCGCTCGCGCGAAAGCGACGATTGCGGCCTACGATCGGGCGATTGCGAAAGACTGAGCCGGCAATAAACAAGCCGTGATGCCGTCACAGCCGCGCTTTATCCTATCTTGCTGCACCAGCGGGATCAGGAGACCGACATGGCGATCAACAACGTGGCCGATCTGTTCGTGGCAACGCTCGAACAGGCCGGCGTCAAGCGCATCTACGGCATCGTCGGCGACAGCCTGAATGGTCTCACCGAGGCGCTGCGCCGCCGCGGTACCATTGAATGGATCCATGTCCGGCACGAGGAGGTCGCGGCGTTCGCGGCCGCCGGCGAAGCCGAAATGACGGGGAGCCTTGCGGTGTGCGCGGGCTCCTGCGGCCCCGGTAATCTGCATCTGATCAACGGCCTGTTCGATGCGCATCGCAGCCGCGTCCCCTTGCTGGCGATCGCGGCGCAGATCCCATCGGCCGAGATCGGCGGCGGCTATTTCCAGGAAACCCATCCGGAAAACCTGTTCAGGGAGTGCAGCCACTATTGCGAGCTGATCTCGGATGCGAGCCAGCTTCCCTTCGTGCTGGAGAACGCCATTCGCGCGGCCGTGGGCCTGCGCGGCGTCGCCGTCGTCGCCATGCCCGGCGACGTTGCTTTCCGAGCGCCGCCCAAGCGCGCGCTGTCGACGACGCGCGGCCTTGCACTGTCGGCGCCGAAGGTCGTGCCTGATACCGACGAGCTGAAGGCGCTCGCGGATCTCCTGAATGGCGCCGAGCGCATCACCCTGTTCTGCGGCCGTGGCTGTGCCGGCGCGCATGCGCCGCTGATGCAGCTGGCCGAAGCGCTGAAGAGCCCGATCGTGCATGCGCTCGGCGGCAAGGAGCATGTCGAATACGACAATCCCTACGACGTCGGCATGACCGGCTTCATCGGCTTTTCCTCGGGCTATGCGGCCATGCATGCCTGCGACGCCCTCGTGATGCTCGGCACCGATTTTCCCTACAAGCAGTTCTTCCCGACCGACTGCCAGGTCGCGCAGATCGACATCCGCCCCGAAAATCTCGGCAGGCGCTGCAAGATCGATCTCGGTCTCGTCGGCGACGTCAAGCTGACCATCGAGGCGCTGCTGCCGCTGCTGAAGACCAAGACACAACGGAAGCATCTCGACGCTGCGATCGCGCACTACAAGAAGGCGCGCGAAGGCCTCGACTCGCTCGCCAGGGGCACGCCAGGCAGCAAGCCGATCCATCCTCAATATCTCGCAAAAGTCATCAGCGACCATGCATCTGACGATGCCGTGTTCACCGCCGATGTCGGCACGCCGACGGTATGGGCCGCGCGCTATCTCGAGATGAATGGCCGCCGCCGGTTGATCGGCTCGTTCGTGCACGGATCGATGGCCAATGCCATGCCACAGGCGATCGGCGTGCAGGCCGCGCGGCCCGGCCGTCAGGTCATCTCGCTGTCGGGCGATGGCGGCTTCACCATGCTGATGGGCGACTTGATCACGCTGACGCAGATGAAGCTGCCGGTGAAAGTGGTCGTCTTCAACAACGGCGTGCTCGGCTTCGTCGCGCTGGAGATGAAGGCGGCAGGATTCGTCGACACCAATGTCGATCTGGAGAACCCGGACTTCGCAGCGATGGCGCGTGCGATGGGCATCTTCGCCAAACGCATAGAGGACCCCGGCGAGCTCCCCGGTGCCATGAAGGAGATGCTGGCGCACAACGGACCGGCGCTGCTCGACGTCGTCACCGCCAAGCAGGAGCTGTCGATGCCGCCGACGATCACGCCGGAGCAGATCAAAGGCTTCAGCCTCTGGGTCCTGCGCGCGGTGATGAACGGTCGTGGCGACGAGGTGCTCGACCTCGCGAAGACAAACCTGCTGCCGCGCTAGCCTCGCTTCGCGGATGGTAGTGCCAGCCGCTCGTGGCGGCGCTGGAAGCGCTGCCAGTGCAGCACGATGCCGATCAGCACGGCCGGAACGAAGCCGAGCACGATCAGGAAATGCGGTAGCTCCTTCGGCGAGATGAACGCCATGGCGATGTCCGAGATCAGCCACAGCGCGGCGAACATCACCGCGAAATCCGTGCGCGGGCAGCGCAGGTAGTAGAACACGGCGGTGATGACGATGGCGGGCCCGATCGCAATGCCGATCATCACCGCCGTCAGCTCCTTCGGCGTCAGCGCGTCGAGCACCATCGCGGCCAGCAGCCAGAGCGCGGCGAACATGGCGATGATGTCGAGCGGATGCCGCAACCCAATACCTCTCGCTGGGAATGCGCTATCGTTGTGGCCCGGGCCCCGGCCGTCAAGGGAAAATACGCCTATTCCTCGTCACTTCCGGGCGTCGGCCGCAGCATGAAATGGCCGAAAGCGCTGGCGATCGGCTTGGCCGCATCGTCCTGCCAGGCCCGCGCTTCGAAGGCGACGATGCGCCGGCCCTGCTTCACGATCGACACGTTGGCAAAGGTGTCGAGGGCGCGGCCGGAGCGCAAATAGTTGACAGTGAGTCCGATCGGTTTGGGCACCGTGGCGATGCCGAGCTCGCGCCCCACGCCGACCATCGCGGTGGTCTCGAGGAAGGCGCCGGTTATGCCGCCATGGATCGCGGGCAGGATCGGATTGCCGATGATCTGTGGTGAAAACGGCATCGTCAGCGTACCGTCATGATTCACACGGATGCCGAGGCAGCGCGCGAAGGGGCTGTTGGCGAACGGGCCGTCCGGATCCTCCGGCGCCTCCAGCGTCGGGATGCTGCGCGCATCCTTCCTGCGGTCCGCGAGCATGTTGGTGCGGTTGGCGCCGATCATGAAGCAGGCGGTCGCGGTCGCGACCGGATCGTCCTCGGACTCCTGATAGGCGGTGGAGCGCACGAAGGCGATCGAGCGGGTGGTGCGGTAGCAGACCGAATGCGCCTTGATGTCGAGGCCCGGCGTCGCCGGCTTCTGGTAGTCGATGCGCAGATCGAGGGTTGCGATCGCGCCCGTGCCTTCGAGAGCAAGTTGCACCGCTATGCCGCAGCTCTCATCCAGCATCGCGGTGACGACGCCGCCATGGAGAACGCCGGTCTCGGTGTCGCCGACGAAGACGGGACGGTAGGGCAGGCGGGACCAGGCCTCGCCAGGTGCGAAGCGGTCGAGCTGGAGCCCGCTGATATGGCCGTAGTCGGAGCGGCGGCCCTTGATCGCCTCGGCGAGTTCCTCGAACGGGAGCGTGGTCGGTGAGGTGGACATGACAACGTTCTAAACCAGTGTCGGGCGCGGCGCAAAACCCTGAATACGCCTCGCAGGGCAGGTCTGCTGGGGCCGGTTCGGCCTCGACAGGGCGGGCCGAAGCACCGATGGTGGGCGCTTCGTCCGTTGACCAGCCCTAAGGAGTGCCCATGGCCGACCCCGAAACGCCCGCCACCAACCAGGGGCCCGTCACCATTTCGAACTCCAGCGCCGAGCGGGCGCCGATCATCTATTTCGATGGCGCATCCTGCTTCGGTCATCACAACGGCGCGATCCAGATCGAGCTTGCCGCGAACCTCTTGATGCCCGTCGGCGCCGCCGTCAGGGTCGACGTGATCCAGACCGCGCATCTGCGTTGCAGTGTGGCCGCGGCGCTGGCGCTGCGCGAAGCACTCGACAAGGCGCTCGCGATGTACCGGCAGGGCCAGCAGCAGCAGCCGACGGAGGCGATCCCGGCCGTGAAGAATTGAGGCCGACCCGGCCTCACGGTTCGTGACGCGCCGCCATCGGCGGACGTCTGTCAGGGATGGACCGCAAAGAAGCTGACGCCGGCCTCAGCCCACGTGCACTTTCGGCTTCTTGCCATTGTTCCACTTGCCATCCAGTGCGCGCTCGATCTGGGCGGCGAGTTGCAGCAACAGGCCATCATTGGCCTGCTTGGCAATGGCCTGAACGCCGAGCGGCAGGCCGTGCTCATGGGTCGCCATCGGCATCGAGATCGCCGGCATGCCGCAAAGGTTGGCCAGCGGCGTGAAGGCGAAATTGCGCCAGAGATTGCCGAACCAGTCCAGCACGTCCGGATTGTCGGAGATGGTAAGATATTCCCTGGTGCCGACCTTCGGTGTCGGCAGCGCCGTGACCGGCGTCAGAATCACATCCCACTGCTCGAAGAAGCTGCCGAAGCCGCGCGATGTGGTGTTGAACACCGCCTGCATCTTCGCCCGCTCGGCGAAACTCGTGTGGCGCCCGGCTTCCCAGATCCGGATGTTGACGGGCTCGACCAGATCCTCCGGCGGCCGCTCCAGTCCGCGCGCGGCCAGCATGTTGGAGATCACCACGGCAAAATTGCTGATGTAGCAGGTGGTCTGCGCCTCGAAGGCGGCGCGGAAATCGAGCTCCGGCAGCGCGTAGTCGACGTGATGGCCGAGGCCTTCGAGGAGGCGGCCGGTCTTCTCCAACTCGGCGGCGATGTGTGGCGTTGCGGTGTAGTCGCCCCAGGTGTGCGACAGCGCGATGCGAAGTTTTGCCGGATCGCGCTTGATCATCTCGCCGTAGGGCTGCGCCGTGGTCCAGAACGGCATGAACTCGCCGGGCGCGGGCCCGCGGGCATGATCGACAAAGGCCGCGGTGTCGCGCACCGAGCGCGACTGGCAGCCCTGGATCGAGACGAGGCCGGAGAGGTCGGACATGTGCGGGGCGAGCGAGAACACGCCGCGCGAGACCTTCAATCCGATATTTCCGTTGACGCCGGCGGGAATGCGGATTGAGCCGCCGCCGTCGGTTGCGTGCGCGATCGGCACCACGCCGGCCGCCACCATGGCGGCGCTTCCCGCCGACGATCCGCAGGTGGTGTAATCGGTATTCCAGGGATTGCGCGTCACATAGACGGCCGGATTGTCGGCCGAGCTGCACACGCCGAATTCCGGCGTCGTGGTGCGCCCGATCAGGTTCAATCCGGCCTGGCGGAATTTTCCGGTCAGGAACGTGTCGGCCGCCGCGCGGTTGCCGCGCATCAAGAGCGAGCCCATTTCCTGCAGCCGGCCCTTCATGGTCGGGCCAAGATCCTTCATCAGGAACGGCAGGCCGGCGAACGGACCGGAGAGATTGGCGCCGTCCTTCGCCGGATCGGCGATCACGTCCTCGAACAGCTCGACCACGCCCGACAGCGCCGGATTGACCTTGGCCACGCCCGCGGCCGCCTGGCGCGCCAATTCCTTCGCCGTCAGCTCGCCCTTGCGGACGCGCGTCGCCAGGGCGACGCCATCGTGCTGCGCCCATTCATTCCAGCTCATCGGCAAAGTCATGACGTCCTAATCCCCTAGATGCGGCGTCACCTTTTTCGCAAGGGCCCGCGTGAATCAACTGAGCCGGCGCGAAGGGCAGGGTTGCGCCGGGCGGAGAGGTCGCGGCGTCATTAAGACAGCCGCGCGATGACCGCAACCGGGCCGCCGCCAGCCGGCCCCTGATGCTCGGCGCCACCGGAGACGTAGACCGCGCCGGTGCCGGCGAGCCCGGCGATCAAGCCGCCGACGGCTGCGCGGGCATGGCGTGTCGAACTGATGTCGGTATCTTCCAGCATGGTGTGACGGAAGCCGCGCACGTTGCCGTTCGGCGAGGCCTCGGCCTTGGCGAAGATGTTGACGAGCTCGCGACCCGCTGCAGCCTGTGGCGCGGTGCCAAGTCCAACGCTCTTCAATGCCGACATGATCGCCGCGGAGTCGATGGCATCGCCCATGACAGCATGCCCGATCTCGAATTCGCTCGCCGATGACGCCGAGTTGCCGAGCACGATGACGACATTGTGCATGAGCTCGATGCCGGATGAAGTCGAGGCGACCTTCGAGAACAGATCGTAGCGTCGCAACACGTCTTCGTCGCGGATGTCGGAGGCGATTTCGCCGAGCGCGACCGCGACCCCGAGCGCAGAAGCACCGCGCGAATAGGCCATCGAGCCATAAGCACTGATCGTCGCAGTCTCGTTGCCGCGCGCGGCTGCTGCCTCGACGCGATCGCTGGTGAGCAGCGGGCATTTGATCTGCACGAAATGGACGTCGGCGGGATCGGTGATCCCGGCATCCTCCATCGCGGCTTTCACGGCCTTGGCGGTCTCGGTGATCTGTGCGGAGCGGCCGAGCTCCTCGGGCAGGAAATCCCTCGTGTGCGCCATGCCGATGCTCAGGCGTTTGCCGGAAATGCCTGCCGGCCGCGCCTCGACTTCCTGACGCGTGAATATCGTGATGTGCGGGCTGAGCACGCCCTCTGTGCCGCCCGACATCACGAAGGCGATGCGCTGCTCGACCTCGTGCGGCGGCAGGTTGAGGTGAGACGCCAGCGCCGTGCACAGCGCGACGACGGCATACTCCCGGGTAAAGTCATTGACGCCGCCATTGCCCTCGGTCTTGCCAAGAATGGCAAGGATTGATTTCGGATCGATCGCGCCGGAGCCGACCATGGCCATGAGTCCGGAGACGTCGCCGGGGCCCTTGGTGGCGATCCTGACGACGCCGACCGATGCTGTCCGCATTACTGGTCCTCACATGGAGTTCGGTGGTCCGGCGAGTCAACCAGCCGTGGAACCGGGCTGCATGTCAAGGCGCAAGCGGTGGGCTCACCCCCGCAGCGCTGCGGAATTCGCACCTCATGATGGCGGGTCGGGTATTTTGGTCTGGCGCCAGGAAGAAGACAGCTCGCCACACCCGCAGGATTGTGGCGAGATCGCATCGATTCAACAAAAAATCCTCTGTCGACGGTACCGCACCGCACCTTGATGAATCAACCCTGGTTGGTCCATAAGCGGCGTCCCGCAGCCGGTGGTTCGCCCCGCGTTGCGTGCTTGGATAGAGGGAATCTCGCGTGGCAAATATCAACCAGAAGATTGCGCAGGAGCTTGGGGTTCGGGCGGAGCAGGTCGAGGCGGCGGTAACGCTGCTCGACGGCGGCGCCACGGTTCCCTTCATCGCCCGCTACCGCAAGGAAGCGACCGGTGCGCTCGACGACGCGCAATTGCGCACCCTGGAGGAGCGCCTGGTTTACCTGCGTGAGCTCGAAGACCGCCGCAAGGCCATCCTCGAATCGGTCCGTGAGCAGGGCAAGCTCGATGCCGCGCTGGAGGCCACGATCATGGCCGCTGACAGCAAGGCACGCCTCGAAGACATCTATCTGCCGTTCAAGCCGAAGCGCCGCACCAAGGCCGAAATCGCCAAGGAGGCCGGCCTCGAGCCGCTCGCCGATCAACTGATGGCAGAGCCGGGCAACGATCCGAAGGTCGTGGCCGAAGCCTTCATCAACGCCGAGAAGGGCGTTGCGGACGGCGCTGCCGCACTCGACGGCGCCCGCGCCATCCTGGTCGAGCGCTTCGATGAAGACGCCGACCTGATCGGGAGCTTGCGCGAGGAGATGTGGACCAATGCGCGCATGGCTTCCAAGGTGCGCGACGGCAAGAAGACCGAGGGCGAGAAGTTCGCCGACTATTTCGAATTCTCCGAGCCGCTGACCAAGCTGCCCTCGCACCGCATCCTCGCGATGTTCCGCGGCGAGAAGGAAGAGATTCTCGATCTCCAGATCCAGGCCGAGGCCGAAGCGCCGCCGGCAGGCGTCCCGGGCGCCTATGAACTGAAAATCATGAAGCGGTTCGGCATCGCCGACCTCAAGCGCGCCGGCGACCGCTGGCTGATCGACACGGTGCGCTGGGCTTGGCGCACCAAGATCCAGGTGCATCTCAACATCGACTTGCGAATGCGGCTGTGGAACGCGGCCGAGACCGAGGCCGTGCGCGTGTTCGCCTCCAACCTGCGCGATCTTTTGCTGGCCGCGCCCGCCGGCACCCGCGCCACCATGGGGCTCGACCCTGGCTACCGCACCGGCGTCAAGGTCGCCGTCACCGATGCGACCGGCAAGGTCGTCGATACCGCTGTGATCTATCCGCACGAGCCGCAGCGGCAGTGGAACGAATCGCTCGCGATCCTTGGCAAACTTGCGCTCAAGCATCGCGTCGAGCTGATCGCGATCGGCAACGGCACCGCTTCGCGCGAAACCGACAAGCTCGCGGCCGATCTCGTGAAGGGCCTGGCCGAATTGAAGATGACCAAGATCGTCGTGTCCGAAGCGGGCGCCTCGGTCTATTCGGCCTCGGCCTTCGCCTCGGAGGAGTTGCCGGGCCTCGACGTCACCCTGCGCGGCGCGGTCTCGATCGCGCGGCGGCTTCAGGATCCGCTTGCCGAGCTCGTCAAGATCGAGCCCAAGGCGATCGGCGTCGGCCAGTATCAGCACGACCTTGGCCAGGCCAAGCTCGCCAAGTCGCTCGATGCCGTGGTCGAAGACTGCGTGAACGCGGTCGGCGTCGACGTCAACACCGCCTCCGCACCGCTTCTTGCCCGCGTGTCGGGCGTGGGCTCCGGCCTTGCGCAGAGCATCGTGGCACACCGTGACGCCAACGGTCCGTTCAAGTCGCGCAAGGCGCTCAAGGAGGTGCCGCGGCTTGGGCCGAAGGCGTTCGAGCAGTGCGCGGGCTTCCTGCGCATCCTCGGTGGCGAGGATCCGCTCGATGCCTCCGGCGTGCATCCGGAAGCCTATCCGGTGGTGCGCCGGATCCTCGCAGCCACCAAGAGCGACATCAAGGCGCTGATCGGCAGCAGCGACATCGTGCGCACGCTGAAGCCGAAGGATTTCGTCGACGAGACCTTCGGTCTGCCGACCGTGACCGACATCCTGCGCGAATTGGAAAAGCCCGGCCGCGACCCGCGCCCGGCGTTCAAGGCCGCGGTGTTCAAGGAGGGCGTCGAGGAGATCAAGGATCTCCAGAAGGGCATGATCCTCGAGGGCACCGTGACCAACGTCGCTGCCTTCGGCGCCTTCGTCGACATCGGCGTGCACCAGGACGGACTCGTGCACATCTCGGCGATGTCGAAGACCTTCATCAAGGATCCGCGCGACGTGGTGAAGCC
The DNA here is from genome assembly GCF_001908185.1 of Bradyrhizobium sp. AS23.2. Lineage (GTDB taxonomy): Bacteria > Pseudomonadota > Alphaproteobacteria > Rhizobiales > Xanthobacteraceae > Bradyrhizobium. The sequence goes on along the minus strand of NZ_LGHM01000131.1, from coordinate 525 downwards.
CGGTGACATCGTCAAGGTGAAGGTGCTGGACTTCGAGGTCGCGCGCAAGCGCATCTCGCTGACCCTGCGCCTCGACGACGAGGTCGGCGCCAAGAAGGACGCGCCCGGCATGCAGCGGGACAACAACTCGCGCAATGCCTCCCGCATGACCTCGTCGGCGCCGCGCAAGCAGGAATCCTCCGGCGGCGGTGCACTCGCCGAAGCGATGCGGCGGGCTGCCGAGAAGAGCGGACGCGGTAAGCCGGCCTGAGGCAAGCATTTCTCCGAACCTCTCCCCGCGAGAGCGGGAAGAGGGGGTGAGAGGGCGTGCATCCCTAACTTCCGCGTCAGAATCTGGCGCATTTGTAAGTTGATGGGGACGACGCGTTCTCCTCTTCTGATCCTCTGAGTGCGGTGGGGTGACCACCGCACGGCAAGGAGGATTTTCTGATGAACAACAGGCTTCTCACTGGCCTCGTCGCGGCGGCACTTGCTGCGACGCTGGCAGTCGCGTCGCCCGTTCTCGCGCGCGGCGGCGGTGGGGGG
>NZ_LGHM01000130.1 GCF_001908185.1 Bradyrhizobium sp. AS23.2 | reverse complement strand
TTCGCCCTCCGTCGAAACTGATTTGAATTTCTCCTCCCGGCTTTATTCCAAATAGTCGCTGCGGTCCTCCCCACCGTAACAAGCCAAAATCAGCTTTGCCCGGTAGAGGAGTCCACTTGGCGTCATCGATAGAATAGAGCACATAATCCGAGCGCCATGCGTCTCCTCGACGGATCTGAGCAACCGCATGGGATCGATCGCTAATGGCAATGGCTGTCACCGCGCCCGGCAGATCAACCTTGACTTGGGACCAGCTTTGTCCGCCGTCCGTCGTCTGGAAAACGTCTGCATCTCGCGAGATTGCAACACCGAAGCCATCTTTGCCAAGAGCTATCGGTCCAAGGCTTGGAACTCGAAGCGTAATTGCCCAGCTCCGGCCCGCGTCATTGCTAGATAAAAGCTCTCCCATCGTTGTTGATAGGATTGCGCGGCCAAGGTCGTCCATGGCCGCCAGCTTCACATCACCGGTCATCGCATCGACAACGACCGTCTCGTTTTTCGAACCAACATCGAAGGAGCGCAGTTGGCCGCTCTGCGCATGAAAGAGAAAGGTCTCGCCGGCCCAACCTATCGCGCTTTGGACGGATGTTTCGGCAATTCGTTGGGTCCAAGTTTCAGACCTAAAATCCCTTGTATACAGAACAACATTATTTGTGGCGACAGCCATAGCTGAATAGCCGCCGGTAAAGCTAACCGTAACAAGATGATCGCTTGGAATACTAGGTAGCTCGGAAATTTTGTTTGCGACCCAAAAGAGTCTTCCCTTTGACGAGCCGACCGACAGTTGATCACCGAATTGCTGAACCTGTCTGACGGTGTCCCCCACCGCAAGCGGCAGCGTTCCATGTAGCTGCCAACCACGACCACCATCCTGCGTTACAAAGATTTGTGCACCTTTAATGCCCCAACCGGTGAAATCGCCGGTTGATCGGATAAGGTCAAACTCTTGGTCGAGCTTTTGTGGTTCTGGAGCCGGTCGATCGCGGGTGTAACGCAGTAATTGAACGCCTCCGACACCTTTGTCTCCGGCGGGATAGCTTTTTACTAATTCCACCCACACCACTCCCGGATGATCGTTGGGCGTGCTGAAGGTGCTTACTTTCTCCGATGGCTCGAGGCCGTAAGGAACCCACGTTGTGCCGTGGTCAAAGCTGATCGCGTAACCATTGGCATTAGCTGCCAGCACTGTTCCCTTGTTACTGGCAGAAATCCTGCGTATGTCGCCATCGACGGGGATCTTCGTTGGCTTTCCGAAATTCTTACCCCGATCGGAGCTGACAGATACCAGGCCATCATCCATTGCAAGATAAGCATAATCGTCCCAGCTGAAATTGATCGCATTGATCTTCTTATAGGAAGACAACTCAGTCCAATTGAGCTTAAGGGCGTGTGTCCAAAGCGGCTGGTCAAGGGCCGATTTGTTGTCTGAAGCCGCGTGACACCCAGAGATCAGTACGGCCCAAACAACGAGCGATAGTAGGCGGCGGAGATCTGGCAAAATAGTCCGTCCTGAACGCTATCAAAGGGGATGGTGTGACAATTATCTGAGAGAGTATAGATTCTTTATACTCGTCTAGCGAGCGATTTGGAATTGGCTCCCATGCGCCCGGTCACAATTAACGTCTTAGAATGGCGGGTATACAACGTCACGCGACTGCGACTGGATCGACACGAAAAAGCGCTGGACCGATGAATTGACGGAGCACGCGGGCCGGCTCGCCGAAGTGCTGAAGGTCAACCTCGGACTATCCGTCGAGAGCACTCACGGTGGCATTGGACTTGACCTCAAAGGCGAGCGCATGATCGCGTTTCTCGCTGCTCGGCAATTGACTACGAGAGGGCCGGACCATGCTCCACAATGGAAGGTCTACCGGAGGCAGATTCGATCGGGTCTGCTTGCAGTGCTGCGTTTGAATGCAGCGAATGACGCGATCGAGGACTACCTCTTGCTGCCTTTCCGGCTCAAGGCTGGACGTTATGTCTGGCTATCAGATGATTCTCTCACACGTCACCACGCGGCTCGCTTCGCAACTTTTGAAGCGCTGGCAGAGGATGTTAAGGTCAGACTAGGGGAATCCACCCGTGCCGGGTCAACCAAGCGAGCGTTGCGGAACAGGCGAACGAAGCAAGGCCGGCCCAAAACCAAGAGCGCGCGCGTGCGGCACTGATGGAACGTAGATACAGGAACGCCCCAAGAAACGTTCCGTAGTTCCTCCTGAAATCACCATTGAGCTTGGCGATCTTCGAAAGCTCTGAAGACGTGTCGTCGGTCACAGTGCTGGCTCCCTATGGCGGCTACCAGCATCCCATGAACCACTGTTTTGCCCGACGGCGCAAGTGATATTTCGGTAAAACGAAAATCATCTTACCGGGATAGATCGGAGCAAACTCGGCCACAGATACCGATAATTCTCCCAAAGCGCGGAACCCAACAAGCAGCCCCTCTAAATATCTCCATCGGGCAGCCAAAGCTGCATCCCATTCGCACGAACGGAGATATCATGGCTCAAAGGCCGACACGCTGGAACAATCCGGCTCTTAACCTTCCAAACCTTACAAGCATCGACGAACGCCTTATGGGCAACTATCCCTCGCACCTTCGCGGGATGGCAACGAATCGGTATGGCGGTAACAACCTTCAACATGAGCGCGGGCTGCGAGGTGGGACTTACGGAGCGGCAAGCCCAGTTCGCGTCTACACTGAAGATCAACGGAAGCGCTACGAGGCCGCTCTCCGTCAACGGGGGGGAACTGCCGTGAACGATCTAAGTGCGAACGCAAACACGAATTCAGAAATCGACACAAGTCCCGTATCGCGCGCTGAGTTCCTGTTGCGTTTTCCTCCAGCTCCTTCGTTGGGCGCGAAGGCTTTGGCGGGATACAAGCGGCGAATCCAAAACGCCATTAGCACTGACCTGATCGCATGGCTTCGAGAGAACGATCCGGCAGACTTCGCTGAACTGATGGATTTGCGTCGCGCTCTATATAGCTTGTCGTCGAAAGGAAGGTATCGCGTATTTCTGCTCGGACTCACCCAAGCCGGAGCGCGCAAGATCAAACTGGTCGGTCCCAAGAGCGCCGTCATGATCGTGAGCGAGAAGTCACGCCATTATCTACTGCGTGTGCTTTGCCGTCTCAGAAAGGCCCGTGGATGGCCCCCGATCAGATACTGAGGCCGGCCCAACTGCGAGAACAGCGCGATATTCTGACGGCCCTAATCAACGCAGTACCATTTCAAAGCTCGGTAGCCGTGACTCTTACCATGAAGAAGCGTGCGGGACTGAGAGCTGAACCGTCCCGGGTTTGCCGGAGGCCATTTGGTTTAAGTTATGCCGCCATGGCCGATTGTTCCAGCATGGCGTAGTAGCGTTGCTCGGCTTCGGCCGGCGGGATGTTTCCGATGGGCTCCAAG
>NZ_LGHM01000013.1 GCF_001908185.1 Bradyrhizobium sp. AS23.2 | reverse complement strand
GCGGCAATTTTGTCAGGGATCTGCGGAAAATCTTTGAGGATAACAAAGAGGTTTCCACGCACGCGATCGAGATGCCTGCCGGCGAACTGATTACTCAAGTCATGAGTGAGTTACGAGGCAGGAATCTCGATGAGAGGAAGGAAACCTACAAGAACCTTCGTATCCGCGACCAAAGGCAGTGGTATGCAGGAAAAGCCAAGTTGAATAGAGACTTAGCAAGGCGGTGGTTCGTCGCGTTGGTTGTCGTAAACATTGCTGCACTCGGTGCAGCCATTTTAAGAATTGAATTCCCTTCTGTTGATCATTGGCCTACGGATATATTTGTTGCGGCGGCCGCGTCGCTTATGGGCTGGGTACAGAGTAAGCGATTTCACGAACTGTCCAGTTCGTATGCGTTAACTACGCACGAAATTTTGCTACTTGCCGCAATGATGCCTCCTGACAATAGCGAAGAGAAGTTCTCGTCATTCGTTGGAGACGCTGAGAATGCGTTCTCTAGAGAACATACTCAGTGGCGGGCCCGCCGCGATGTGGCCTAAGCGGCTGTTCCACGGGCTAATCTGCGCCGTCGACTAATACCAAGCCATTCTCTCAAACTGCTCCGTTTTCCGCTATACTCGCCCCGGCAGCATTATCAGAAGAGGGCCTACCGTGGAGCACGAACCCGAGGCCGACCACAAATCCGAGCCGAAAAACCCCGTCATCTGCTGTGACGGCACCGGTAAAGAACGCCCCTCGCGCGTTAACCGTTCGTTAACCAACGCAGCCTAGCCTGCTGCAATCGTCCAGCCATCATCAGTCCGAAAATGCCTCCCCGGTTCGTTCCAGGAGACAGCCGATGTCCGTTGAGTTCCTGAGTTATGCCGATCTAGGTGCCCGCCTCAACATCTCGCGCGAGGCCGCTCGTGCGCTCGCCAAACGACGCCGGTTGCCGCGCTCGCGTTCGGATGACGGCAAAGCCCTGGTGAGCGTTGATTTCTCCGAACTCCGGTACACGCCCCGCCCGCGAATTGGTCGCCAGGCAGACCCTATCGCCGTCCCCACGGCACAGATCGAGACCTTAGAGATCGAGGCTTGCAAGGCGGAGATCGCGCGGCTCGAAGCCGCGGCAGCCGGCTACAGGGCAGATTTCGAGCGCGAGCGCGAGCGTGCCGATCGCCTGGCCGTCGAGCTGCAGCAGGCGGCCGCCGAGACGACGGCGGCCAATGAACGTGCGGCACGCCTGGCGATCGAGACATTAGAGATCGAGGCTTACAAGGCGGAGACCCCGCGGCTCGAAGCCGCGGCAGCCGGCTACAGGGCAGATTTCGAGCGCGAGCGCGAGCGTGCCGATCGCCTGGCCGTCGAGCTGCAGCAGGCGGCCGCCGAGACGACGGCGGCCAATGAACGTGCGGCACGCCTGGCGATCGAGACATTAGAGATCGAGGCTTGCAAGGCGGAGACCGCGCGGCTCGAAGCCGAGGCAGCCGGCTACAGGGTAGTTTTCGAGCGCGAGCGCGAGCGTGCCGATCGCCTGGCTGTCGAGCTGCAGCAGGCGGCCGCCGAGACGACGGCCGTCAATGAGCGGGCGGCACGATTGGAAGACGAAGTGGCGGCCCTGCAGACCGGCCGAGCTGACGGCTCGATCGCGGGACAAACCGCGCATCGATTGGGACGCCTGGCCGCTTCCATCGTGGAAGCAGACCGCGCGGCGCGCAGATAGCAGTTGATACTTTCTCCATCCCCGGCTTGCCGGAGCAACCGCGAGGGAAGAATGACAGACATCACGGGCATCAGCGAGATGAAGGCGCGCATTGTCGTGTTCGGGGTCGGCGGCGCCGGCGGCAATGCCGTCAACAACATGATCATGGCCGGGCTGCAAGGGGTCGACTTCGTCGTCGCCAATACCGACGCGCAGGCGCTTGCCATGTCGAGGGCCGAGCACATCGTCCAGCTCGGCGCCGGGGTGACCGAAGGCCTTGGCGCCGGATCACAGCCCGAGGTGGGACGCGCCGCAGCCGAAGAGACGATCGACAAGATCCGCGAGCATTTGGCCGGCGCACACATGGTGTTCGTCACGGCCGGCATGGGCGGCGGTACCGGCACCGGGGCTGCACCCGTTATCGCCAGGACCGCGCGCGAGCTTGGCATTCTCACGATCGGCGTGGTCACCAAGCCATTTTACTTCGAGGGCCAGCGCCGCATGCGCTTTGCCGAAGCCGGCATCGAGGAATTGCTGAAGTCGGTCGACACGCTGCTGATCATCCCGAACCAGAACCTGTTTCGGGTGGCCAGCGAGAAGACCACGTTCGCCGATGCCTTTGCCCTTGCCGACCGGGTGCTTTACTCAGGCGTGGCCTGCATCAGCGACCTCATCGTCAAGGAAGGTCTCATCAATCTCGATTTTGCCGACGTACTCTCCGTCATGCAGGAGGGGGGCAAGGCGATGATGGGACGGGGCGAGGCTTCCGGCGAGAAGCGCGTGCTCGCCGCCGCCGTGGCCGCAATTTCCAATCCATTGATCGAGAACCCATCGATCAAGCGCGCCAGCGGCCTCATCATCTCCATCACCGGCGGCAGGGATCTGATGCTGTTCGAGGTCGACGAAGCCGCAACCCGCATTCGCGACGAGGCTGATGCGGACGCCAACATCATCGTCGGCGCGTCCTTTGACGAAAGCCTTGATGGTATCGTCCGCGTCTCGGTGGTGGCAACCGGGATCGATAATGTCGACCCGGCGCTCCAGGCGCAACCGGCGGAAAGCCCGCTCACGCAGCTCGCCGGCCGCTTGCGCAACGACAGCCGCCGCATCGCCGATCGCATCGAGCGCGGTGCACCCCTTCCGCAGGTGCAAAGCCCGCCGCTCCGCCCGGAGGCGGGCCACGGCGCGGCGCCACCGGCAAGGCCGAATCCGGACTATGCGCGCCAAGCGGCCCCCCCAGCCGCTCGATCCCTACGGCCGTTCCTCTCCGCGCCATGCGACCGACGAAGATATGCTCGATATCCCGGCCTTCCTGCGCCGCACGGCCAGATGAGCGGGCGTAGGGACCGGAGTTACTTGTCTGGCGACCAGCGAGCCCAACAACAGCTCGTCATCCCGGGGCGCGACAAAGTCGCGAGCTACGATGCGCAATTGCGCATCTGAGGATCCATCGGGCCGCAGCGACTGTTGAGCAATGGATTCCGGGCTCGCGCTTCGCGCGCCCCGGAATGACGGAGCACCTTCCTGCGCCGCACGGCCCGCTGAGCGGGTGTAAGAACGCCAGCTGAGGGGGGCATAAGAACCAGCGTTACTGCTCGGCGACCGGCGAGCCCAACAACAGGTCGTCATCCCGGGGCGCGACAAAGTCGCGAGCCCGGGATCCATAACCACCATCGGGAGTATGGATTCCGGGCTCGCGCCAAGGGGCGCGCCCCGGAATGACGGAGCAAGACAACGACTCTCGAATTCTGAACGTCAGATCAGCAGACGAGCGTCCGAGCCGCGCAGCGCGCCGCTCGTTCACGCGGCCGAGCTGCGCGCGTTCTCGGCTGTTTCCTTTTTTTCCACGTCCTTGTCGCGAGACAGCCATGCCGGGAAGCGAAGCAGCCGATCGTCGTTCTCTTTTGGCGGCTCAACGGGCAGTTCACTGGCCGAACTCGGCAGGTCCAGTGCAGCGTGGCCGGCTCGCACAGCATCCGCTCGCTGATCCAGCTCGCGCAACAGCGGATCGAGCACGCTGTCGACCTCGGTCGCCACCGAGACCAGGAAAGTATTGAGCTCGCGAGCCTCGGGCACGACGGCCGAGGCCTGCTCGATCGCCTTGGAGAGACCATCGACGACGGGCGCGAACGCGCCGGCGGCCTGTTTGACTCGCGCCTTTATCGCTTCGATTTCGCCCAAGACGCGATCACGCTCCCGCCTTTTCTTCTCCTCCGAAAGGCGGGCTTCGATTTCGGCGATCTGAGCCGTCAGGGTCGTGGCTTCGGATGCGAGTGCATCGCGTCTTACGCGCACGCGATCCAGGTCGCGGCTGAGATTGTCCACTAGGTCGTCCTTTCCGAACATTGCTTTGCTCCGTAGGACAGTCGTTTTGGTTTGCAGGACGGCCGTTTTGGTCTGAAGGACGGCCTTGGCGCGAACCGCCAGCCTCGCCACCGACCGGATGGCCGGATCGGCCGAAACAGGCATCAACTTCGGTCGCGTCACATGGGCCGACATGGTCATCTCCCATTCGTCCCCATTAGGCGACCGCATGGTTAACAAATGGTTAATTTCAACAGCCGACGCGGAAATGGAACTGCGACGCCGCTCGTCTCCCCGCGGCCATTCATTTCCGCTATACTCGCCCCGGTAGCATCACCGGGAGGGCTGACCTGTGGAGCACGAGACCGAATCCAGGGACGAACCCAAGAACGGACCCAAGTCCGAACCGAAGACCGAACCCAAGACCGAGCCGAAGAACCTCGTCATCTGCTGCGACGGCACCGGCAACGAGATCAGCGAGAACATCTCCAACGTCCTGAAGCTCTATCGCTGCCTGCGCAAGACCGACAAGACCAGGCCGCGGCAGTTGGTGTTCTACGATCCCGGGGTCGGCACGGTGACGGAGCCGACCACGTGGCACCGCTGGAAGGCCAACATCAATCTGGTGCTGGGGCTTGCCACCGGCTACGGGCTCGATGACAACGTGCTCTCGGCCTATCGCTTCCTGGTCGAGCACTATACGCCGGGCGACAAGATCTATTTGTTCGGCTTCTCCCGCGGCGCCTACACCGTGCGGGTGCTGGCGGGGTTGATCCACAAGGTCGGCCTGATCTCTCCGGAGCAGGTGAACCTCGCAGGAAGCGGCCTCATCGCCTACAAGCAATATTCAGGCACCGGGCGCGGCAACGACATCGAGGACCTCAAGGACGTCGTCGTCGACGATCAAGGGCCGCTGCCAAAGGACACGTTCGACCTCGCCGCGCAGTTCGCGCGCATCACCTCGACGCGTTGGCCGACGATCCGCTTCATCGGCGTCTGGGACACGGTGGCGAGCGTGATCGTGCCGCGCGCCGACCGGCTCTATTGGCCGAGCCTGGAGGAGCTGGCCTTCACGCTGCGCAATCCGAGCGTACACATCTTCCGCCAGGCGATCGCGATCGACGAGCGGCGCTGCATGTTCCGCCTCAAGGAGTGGGAGGAGCCGCAGGAATACTGGCGCAACCGCTATGTGCCCGACGAGAAGAAGGAGCCGCAGGACATCATGCAGGTGTGGTTCGCCGGCGTGCATTGCGACGTCGGCGGCGGCTACAAGGAGACCGAGAGCGGCGAGTCCAAATATCCGCTGATCTGGATGATCGACGAGGCGGCGAAGGCCGGGCTCAACTTCAACACGCGCACCGTGAACCAGCTCGCCTGGGGCGTTCCGCGCAAGAACTCACCGTTCAGATATGTCGAACCGGGCTACACGAAGGAGACGGGCGAGCTGCACAATTCGATGACGCCGGCCTGGCGCGTGCTGGAATATTTGCCGAAGAGCGCGAAGTACAAGGAATGGCCGGAGCGGAAGGTGTTTTTGGGCTTCTACATCCCCGATTGCGAACCGCGCGTCATCCCCGAAGGCGCGCATGTGCATGAGAGCGTGGAAAAGCGGATGGCGGCGGAGCCCGAGTATCGGCCGGTGAACCTGCCGAAGGATTTTGTGAGGGTGCCGATGCCGGTGCCGCCGCATGGGGAGGCCGAAGGGGTGTGAGGCGTGCTCCGCTCTCACCACTCGTCATTGCGAGCGCAGCGAAGCAATCCAGAAGCCTTCCGCGGAAAGACTCTGGATTGCTTCGTCGCTTCGCTCCTCGCAATGACGATGGCGGAGCACTTCAGCAGCAATCCACTACCGCCACTTTCTCCACTCGCCACTACTTTTCGTTAAAATTCTCAGCCCCGCCTTAGCCTGATCGCATCATCTCCTTCGCATCATCGCTCCCCAAGACAACCGCGACCGCATTGGTCGAGCATGATCTTCTCGGAAAACCGCTCACACTTTGCCGGATCATGCTCCCGCGGAATTGGAGGAGAGTGCCAATGCATCCGCGCCGACATGCTCGCGTGAAGCCCGCAGGGCTGGTGTCCCGCCAGGCCAAGATCATCACCGACCCGCGCGCGCCGGTCATCGTCTGCACCCTGATCGACTATTCGCCGGGCGGGGCCTGCATCGATCTCGGCGGGCAGGTGAAGATCCCCGATCGGTTCGAGCTGCTGCACGTCAACACCCGGAAGCGCTGCCGCATCGCCTGGAAGCGCGGCACGCGGGTCGGCGTGGTGTTTTAGCGAGCTGCTCGATTACCCTTCCCGGGAAGGGTAAGCGCCCCGCCCTACTTCCGCATCCTGGCCTTTGCGCCCGCGACGATCTGCATGGCGACGCCGGCGACCCAGCCGAGCAAAGCGAGCCAGCTCCAGACGATGTGCGGCTCGAGCCGCAGCACGATGATGGCGACGGAGGCGAGCGCGGTGAAGGTGGCGCAGAGCGTGCCAGCGGAGCTCAGGAATTCCGCGGCGTCGATGCGGCTGTGCGCCTCGTCGAAGGGAAGCTGCGGCGTGTCGATGCCGAGATAGAAACCGACGAAGCCGAGCAGCATCATCAACAGCAGGAAGCCCTGCGTGGTCAGGTGCGAGATCGCCGTGCCGACATAGGCGCCGACGAACAACCCGCACGCCGCCCCCGCCATCGCGAGGCCCACGCGCTCGAACACGTGGGCAGTCTTGCGAACACGAAACCGCATGGCCCGCCTCCGTGATGCCTCGAGTGCACGAAGGTTAAGCCAGATTTGCGGGGGGCGGAAGGTGAGGGGTTTTACGGATGCGTGAGGTGGAAGCCGCGATCACACAACCTGAATTTATCGCTTCGCCGAACTACGCCCTGTGGTTACGACGATGTGCGAGCGCGCTGATGCGAGGCCAGGACGACGGCGGAGCAATCAGCTCCGCTGTCGCAAACCCTGCCGGCAGCGCCTTACCGCGCCCCGAACGTGGTCTTGCCGAACAGCGCCTTCTGCGTCGACGGCTGCGAGCGCCAGTATTGTGGCGGTGCTTCGACCTCGCCGCCGACTTCCGCGGCGGCGTGCCAGCCCCAGCGCGGGTCGTAGAGCATGGCGCGCCCGAGCGCGACCATGTCGGCCTTGCCGGATGCCACGATCTCTTCGGCGTGCTTCGCCTCGGTGATGAGGCCGACGGCGATGGTGGGCAATCCCGTCTCGCGCTTGATGGCTTCCGCAAACTGCACCTGGTAGCCGGGGCCGAGCGCAATCTTCTGCAGCGGCGAAACGCCGCCGGAGGAGGCATCGATCCAGTCGACGCCGCGCGCCTTGAGCGCGCTCGCAAATTCAATGGTCTGCACCAGATCCCAGCCGCCCTCGACCCAGTCGGTCGACGACACCCGCATGCCGACCGGTTTGTCGTGCGGAAACACCGCGCGCACCGCATCGTAGACCTCGAGCGGGAAGCGCATGCGGTTCTGCAGGCTGCCGCCATAATCATCGGTGCGCCTGTTCGAGATCGGCGACAGGAACTGATGCAGCAGATAACCGTGCGCGCCGTGCAACTCGATCGCGTCGATGCCGAGCCGGACGGCGCGTTTCGCGCAGTCGACGAAGGCCTCGCGGATGCGCTTCAGGCCGGCGGCATCGAGCGCGAGCGGCGCGGCCTCGCCCTCCTTGTGCGGCAGCGCCGACGGCGCCACCGTCTGCCAGCCGCCCTCGCTCACCGGAATGAGCTGGCCGCCGTCCCAGGGCCGCGCGCTCGACGCTTTGCGGCCGGCATGCGCGAGCTGCATCGCGACGGCCGTGGAGGAATGCTTGCGCACGGAGCTGAGGATCTGCTTCAGCGCGGCCTCGCAGGCGTCGCTGTAGAGCCCGAGGCAGCCCGGCGTGATGCGGCCGATCGCCTCCACATGGGTCGCCTCGATGCAGAACATCGAAGCCCCCGACAGCGCGAGATTGTTGATGTGGGTGAAGTGCCAGTCGGTGGCGACGCCGTCATCGGCCGAATACTGGCACATCGGCGACACCACGACACGGTTCTTCAACGTCAGGCCGCGCAGCTTGATCGGGGAAAACAGGGCGCTCATGCGGGGGAGTTCCGGGGATGAGAGGAGCAATGAAGGGAGTGTAGTGAGCCAAACGCGGATTGCCAGCCGCGCGGGGGGAATGGCGGCCCGTGGCGCCATGCATTGCGCCCGTCATATCACGGGATCGCGACACCCCCACTGTCGTCCCCGCGAAGGCGGGGACCCATAACCCCAGGGAGAAGTTGTGGACCGAAGGTGGTCACCACGAGTCTTCGTCAAACCTCTCCCTGTGGTTATGGGTCCCGGGCTCGCGCGTTGCGCGCCCCGGGACGACGGCGGAGAGTGTGGCGCCGCCGGGACGACAGCGGGGCCTACTTCAGATCCTCGAACCTGCCCGGCCGGGTTTCGCCCATGCGAATGCGATTGCCCGGCAGAAGCTCGCCGTCAGCCTCGGCCGAGAACTGGATTGTATTGCCTCCGCCGTCCCGCTTCGTCGTCTTGCCGAGAGGCCCGAGCTTGTCGGCGAGCGCGGTGTCGTCGAGGACGAAGACGCGGTAGTCCGTGAGGTGAAAGCGGCGCGGCGCCTGCCATGTCAGCGCCGGCACGGATGTGCGCATGTCGCCGTCGGTCTTGCGATCGATGCTGCGGCCGGTCACGCCGGCGAACAGATCCGGCGCATCGACGAGGCGCGCGCGGCGGCCTTCGACCGCGTAGAGGTTCAACGTGACGATATGGCGCTCGCTGCGGAAGGTGACGGCGACGCAGCGCGAATCCTGTGAACAGGCGGCGCGGAAGGCACCCGGCGCGGTGTCCAGGATGTTGTCTTCGTTGACATTGTCCAGCGCCGCCAGCCGGCGATGCCCCGGCTCCGCCATCAGGTAGATATGAAAGCCGTCGCCACCGGTTTCGCTCCCGCCATGCGCCGCGATCGACAGCTTGCCATTCGGTGCGCGCCCGCCCTGGATGATGGCGAACTCACCCCTCGCATATTGGTGCTCGGCCGTGGCAAAGGCCGGCGACAGCGCGGCGAGCGTGAGGACAAGGGCGAGGACGGCGCGGAGATGCGGCATGAATGTATGTAACGGACTCATGCGCGCGAGTTCAATCTCCGCCGTCGTCCCCGCCTAGTGCGCAATGGCGCACGGGGGCGGGGACCCATAACCACAGGGAGGAGTCGTTGGACGACGCTGGTAACCACGAGTCTTCGCCAAACCGCTCCCTGTGGTTATCGCGACGAGCGCAAGCGCTCGCGCAGGGGTCCCGGATCTGCGCTTCGCTTGTCCGGGACGACAGCGGAGAGTGTCGAGACGACGGTGCCTTACTCCACCAGCGTGAACTGCAACAGCAGCGTGCGCTGGAGCAGCGAGAAATTGTCGTCGGAGACGAGCGTCAGCACGGTCTCGCCCTCGGGCGTGACGTGGGCGTCGATGCCTTCCATGTTGTCGATCTCGTGGCCGAGATCGGCATCGAAGAGCGCGGGGCCGTCGACCAGCGCGTTCGGCGCGATCGACTTCAGCGGGATCGAGCGGATGCGGATGTTGACCCCGGTGAACCAGGAGAATTTGCGTTCGAGGATCAGAAGCTCGCCGGAGGGCAGCAGCACCGCGTCGCTGATGTCGAATTTGTCGGTGCGGCGCACGCTGAACTGGCCCGGCGACGGACCGCCGATCAGGAACGCGACCAGATTGCCATCGGCGTCCAACCCGCGCTCCGAGAACGCGATCAGGGTGCCCGCGAGCGGCCGGCCCTTGGGCACGAAGACGAGCGCCTCGAGCCCCTTGTTGTAGGGTAGCTTGCGCACCGCCGGCGGGACGGCGAGCACCTCGCCGCGGGCGCGCGTCGCTCCTTTAGCGAAATCGAAGCGCATGATCTGGTTGACGCGCTCCAGCCCGACATAGACGAACGAGCCATCGCGCGTGAGCGACTCGGTGTCGTACCAGAGGCGCTTCTCCGTGATCGGCCGCCCCTCGGCATTGAGCATCGGCGCTGCCTCGACGTCATCGAGCGCCACCATGCTACGGCCGGAATACCGGATCGCGCCGGTAAACCAGGTGCCCTGGTCGGAAAGCGCGAGGAAGCGCTCGCCCTTGGCATCGAGGAAGCGGATGCCGGACAGACCGCCGAAGACGCGATGCGGCGAGGTCAGCACGAGACCGCTGCGATACTCCAGCGAGCCAAAGCGCGTGCGCGAGCGATCGCGCGGCTCGAAATTGGGAATCGGCCGCGCATTGACTTCGATGCTGACCGGCGCGGTGACGGCGTGCTCGATCTGCGCCGGTTTCGGCGGCGGCTCGGTCGCAAGCTGCGCCTGCGCCAGTCGAGAGAATGCGAGAGTGGAAAATCCCGCCGCCGCGTGGCCGATAAAGCTGCGGCGGGATCGATGCGTGCTCACGAATGCAGTTTGCGGCGCGGGCGCCCCGCCGGCTGCGCCGGCGCGGTGTTGGTCTCGCTGAACAGCTCGGCGAGCTTTTCGGTGATGGCGCCGCCGAGTTCTTCGGCGTCCACGATCGTCACCGCACGGCGATAGTAGCGCGTCACGTCATGACCGATGCCGATCGCGATCAGCTCGACCGGCGAGCGGGTCTCGATCTCCTCGATGATGTGGCGCAGGTGCCGCTCGAGATAGTTGCCGGGATTGACCGACAGCGTGGAATCGTCGACCGGCGCACCGTCCGAGATCATCATCAGGATCTTGCGCTGCTCGGGCCGGCCGAGCAGGCGCTTGTGCGCCCAGTCCAGCGCCTCGCCGTCGATGTTCTCCTTCAGCAGCCCCTCGCGCATCATCAGGCCGAGGTTCTTGCGCGCGCGGCGCCAGGGAGCGTCGGCGGACTTGTAGATGATGTGCCTGAGATCGTTGAGGCGGCCGGGATTGGCCGGCTTGCCGGCGGCAAGCCAGGCTTCGCGCGATTGCCCGCCCTTCCAGGCGCGCGTGGTGAAGCCCAAGATCTCGACCTTGACGCCGCAACGCTCCAGCGTGCGCGCGAGGATGTCGGCGCAGGTCGCCGCCACCGTGATCGGGCGTCCGCGCATCGAGCCGGAATTGTCGAGCAGCAGCGTCACCACGGTGTCGCGGAACGTCGCTTCCTTCTCGTGCATGAAGGACAGCGGATGATAGGGATCGGTCACCACGCGCGACAGGCGCGCGGGATCCAGAATGCCCTCTTCGAGATCGAACTCCCAGGCGCGGTTCTGCTGCGCCATCAGCCGGCGCTGCAGCCGGTTGGCGAGACGGGCGACGATGCCCTGCAGATGCGCGAGCTGCTTGTCGAGATAGGCGCGCAGGCGCTCCAGCTCGTCATGGTCGCAGAGGTCTTCCGCCGAGATCACCTCGTCGAATTTCGGCGCGAAGGCGTGGTATTCCGGGCCACGCGGCTCGTTCTGGCCGCGCGAATTCGGACGCGTCGCCTCGCCCGGCGTCTCGTCGTCGCCGAGATCGCCGTCGTCGAACGTGTCGGAGGTCGAGGCCTGCGCGCTTTCCATCGCGCTCTCGCTCATCTCCTCGCTGGTCGCCTGCGCCTGGTCGGCGCTCATCTCCTGGGCGGCATCGGAATCGGGCGAGCCCTCGGCGCCGGACTGGTCGTTGTCGCCGTCGCGGTTTTCCTCGTTGTCGTCGCTATCCTCGGTGTCGGCGTTGCGTTCGTCGCCGAGCTCGAGCGCCGTCAAGAGATCATGCACGGCGTCGCCGAACCTGGTCTGGTCCTCGACCACGCCATCCAGCCGGTCGAGCCGCTTGCCGATCTTGTCTTCGAGAATCGGCCGCCAGAGATCGACCATCTTCTTCGCAGCCGCCGGCGGCGCCAAGCCGGTGAGACGCTCGCGCACCAGCATCGCCAGCGCGTCGGCGAGCGGCGCATCCGCACGGTCGGTGATCTCGTCGAACTTGCCGCGATGGAAATGGTCGTCGAGCATCGCGGTGAGATTCTTGGCAACGCCCGCCATGCGGCGTGCGCCGATGGCCTCGACTCTCGCCTGCTCGACCGCCTCGAACACGCCGCGCGCCTGCGGATTGCCGGGCATCAGCTTGCGATGCAGTTTCGGATCGTGACAGGCGAGCTTGAGCGCGATGGAATCAGCGTGGCCGCGCACGATCGCGGCGTCACGCCTGGTCATCTTGCGCGCCGGCTCGGGCAGCCGCGCCTTGCCGGGCGCAAGACCCGGGCGCTCGGCGGCAAAGCTGACGTCAAGCTCCGGCGTCTTGGCGATCGCCTTCAGGCACGAAGCCACCGAGCGCTTGAACGGCTCGGTCGGAGCTTCCTTGGTGCTACGGAATTTGGAGTTGGATGATGTGCTCATCTCGGTCTCACCGTCGTCCCCGCGAAAGCGGGGACCCATGGCCACAGGGAGCAGTTAGTGAGCACACTGACAGCCCAATCTTCGCAACAACCACGTCCTGTGGTCATCGGTCCCGTGTCGCGCTCGCCCTGAACAACGCTTTGCGTTGCCAAGAGCTCGCTCGCCCGGGACGACATCTCAAACCTTAGCTGAGCGCCACGTTGACCGCCGATTCCGGCAGCTCCGCGTTGAAGCAGCGCTGGTAGAACTCGGCGACCAGCGGACGCTCGAGCTCGTCGCACTTGTTGAGGAAGGTGACGCGGAAGGCGAAGCCGATATCGCCGAAGATGTCGGCGTTTTCCGCCCAGGTGATCACCGTGCGCGGGCTCATCACCGTCGACAGGTCGCCGTTGGCGAAGGCGTTGCGGGTGAGATCGGCGAGGCGAACCATCTTGTTGACGATGTCGCGGCCTTCCTGGGTGCGATAGTGCTTGGCCTTGGCCAGCACGATCTCCACTTCCTCGTCATGGCTGAGATAGTTCAGCGTGGTGACGATCGACCAGCGGTCCATCTGGCCCTGGTTGATCTGCTGGGTGCCGTGATAGAGGCCCGAAGTGTCGCCGAGGCCGACCGTGTTGGCGGTCGAGAACAGGCGGAACGCGGGATGCGGCTTGATCACCTTGTTCTGGTCGAGCAGCGTCAGGCGGCCGGAGACCTCCAGCACGCGCTGGATCACGAACATCACGTCGGGGCGGCCGGCGTCGTATTCGTCGAACACCAGCGCGACGTTGTTCTGGAGCGCCCAGGGCAGGATGCCGTCGCGGAATTCGGTGACCTGCTTGCCGTCGCGGACCACGATCGAGTCCTTGCCGACGAGGTCGATACGGCTGATGTGGCTGTCGAGGTTGACGCGCACGCAGGGCCAGTTCAGTCGCGCGGCGACCTGCTCGATATGGGTGGATTTGCCGGTGCCGTGATAGCCGGTCACCATCACGCGGCGATTGCGGGCGAAGCCGGCGAGAATGGCGAGCGTGGTGGCGCGGTCGAAGCGATAGTCGGCGTCGACTTCGGGCACATGAGGATCGACTTCGGAATAGGCGGGCACTTCGAGATCGCTGTCGATCCCGAACACCTGGCGCACCGACACCTTCATGTCGGGCAGACCGGAAACTTCCTCAACTTTGGACATGGCGGCGGTCGTCATCAATCCTCCGAGGTCCCGGGCGGTCCCGAAACCGGTTATTCGCACGTTGGCTGCGGCTGGGTGCTGAAAATCAACCTATCAGAGACAAGGGGCCGGCAGAAGCCCGCGTGCCAATCAAAGTTCCGTTGTCTTTTCATTTAGATAGGTAAGGAACGCAGTTTTTGGAGGGCTGCCTTGCGAATCGCGCTCGAATTTCGGGCGGGGGTAACGGCCCTGCCTGCGCGAATGGCACTTTTATCGCCGCTCCCTACTTATGTAGGGTCTGAACCCCAAGGTGAACCCCAGGGCCTCAGCCCACCACGAAAGACGACGTGACGTCCATCCTCGATCCCTTCATATCCTTCGTTTCGGCCCATGCGGGGCTGGCCTATCTGACTCTGTTTTTGGCAGCGCTGCTCGAAGCCGTTCCGGTGGTGGGATCGGTGGTCCCCGGCTCGACCATTATCCTGGCGCTGAGCGCCCTGGTTCCCGGCGGTGACCTCAAGCTGCCATGGGTGCTGCTGGCGGCGGCGGCCGGCGCCGTCCTGGGTGACGGCTCGGCCTACTGGATCGGGCACCGGCGCCAGCGAGAGATCCTCAGTACCTGGCCGCTGACCAATTATCCGCGCGTGATCGCCGAGAGCGAGACATTCTTCCACCGCTTCGGCACCTGGGCCGTGTTCTTCGGCCGCTTCGTGCCACCGATCCGCGCCTTCGTCCCTGTTACCGCCGGTGCGCTCGGTATGGCGCCTGCGAGATTCTACGCGGTCAATATCCCGGCGATCCTGGTGTGGGCGCCGGCGCATGTGCTGCCGGGCGTGCTGGCCGTCTCAGCCCTGCATGAATACTACGGCCTGCCGCACCACGTGCATCTGGCCAAGCACATCTGGATCCTGACCGTCGTCGGCGTCGCGATCATATTGGGCGTGGTGATCTGGATCATCCGCCACCGGAACGGCGGCGGTGTGGCGGCGGCCAAGCCGCGGGCTTAGTCCTATCGCCAAACACTCCGCCCTCATCCTGAGGAGCCCGCGAAGCGGGCGTCTCGAAGGATGGCCGCAGGGTGAGAGCGGTGGCCTGCATGGTTCGCCCGGCGATGCGGAGCATCGTCCGGCGCGTTCCGCGCTCCTCACCATGAGGGTCAATGACCGGGCAGAATTAACTCTTGGAGTCCGCAACCCCCATCCGCCGCCCCGGCGCCGGCCCCACGTAGCGCGCCCGCGGGCGGATCAGCTTGCCGAACTGCAATTGCTCGCTGGCATGGGCGATCCATCCGACGCTGCGGGCCATCGCGAACAGCGCGAGCTCGCTGCCGGCCGGCAGGCGCAGCGCATGCACGAGCACGGCGAGCGCATAGTCGATGTTGACGAACTCGCCGGTCGCCTCCGCAATCCGCTCCGGCACTTCCCTGGTGAATTTTCGCGGCGCGCCGGCGCGCGACAGCGCGTTCAGCAGCGACTGCGCGCGGGGATCGCCGCGCTTGTAGACGCCATGGCCGAAGCCGGCAAAGCGCTCGCCGAGCGCGACGCGTTCGCGGACCATCGGAGCGACATCGCGGTCGACCAGCGTCTTGACGAGCTGCGAGGCCAGCACGCCGGCACCGCCGTGTTTCGGCCCTTTCAGGGCGGCGAGACCGGCGATGACGGAGTCGTAAAGGTTGAGGCCGGTCGACGCCGCGCAGCGCGCGGTGAAGGTCGATGCGTTCAATTCGTGATCGGCGAGCAGGACGAGCGCGCGACGGATCAGTTCGGGCGCATGCTTGTTGTCGGGCGCCCAGGCCTTCGCGATCTCCTGATGCAGCGGCTCGGACGACGGCTCGGTATTGAGCATGGTCGCGACCAGCAGACGGACGATGCGCGCTCCGACCATCGCACGGCCGTCGGGCGCGCGGGTGAAAACACGGGGATCGGCGCTCGCGGCAAGCGCGAGCACGGCGATGGCGCGGTCGATCGGCGCTGCCCGGCGCGCGGCTTCCCCGATCGTCCGCATCTCCTCCGATATCTCGGGCTGATTCTCCGGCGCGAAAGGATCGACGTTGGAGACGTCCCAGAGCAGCGTCGCCGTGTGTTCCAGCGTGTCGCTCTCGGCAAGATCGACGCAGTTGACGCCGCGGTAGATCGCGCCGTCCTCGGTGATGGTCGAGATTTCCGTGTCCATCACCGGCAGGTCGGCATCGAAGCTGCGCAGGCCGCGCGGCTCCGGCGACGGCACGCGGCGCTCCTTCAGGGCGCGGACGTCCTCGGCACGGTAGCGGTTCTTGCGCGAATCCGGCGTCGGCTCGGAGCGGATCAGGCCGCGGCTGACATAGGCGTAGAGCGTGGCCGGCGAGATCGCGAGCTCGGCAGCGGCCTCACGGGCGGAGAGGTATAGCTCCGTAGAATTTTTCATATTGATTTATGTAATCAAGATTGATCAATCTGTCGAGAGGCCCGACCTTTCCATCCGTGAACAGGAGATTTGGGCCATGAACATCCACCTCACCAAGAGCCAGATCGGGCTGGACGGCGTTCCCGCGGCCGAGACCGTGCTGAGCCATGTCGACGGCGAGCGCGGCGAGTTGATCATCGCCGGCGAGCATGTCGGCCGACTGGCCGCCAAATCGAGCTTTGAGGGCGTCACCGCCCGGCTCTGGAACGGCGCCAGCAAGACCACGCTGAGCGAGGCCAACGTGCGGGCGAGCCTCGGGGCCGCACGCGAGCGCGCCTTCGCCCGGCTGCCGGACCTATTGCCGGCGGCCCGCGGCATGGGCATCGTCGACGGGTTCCGCGCGGCGGTCGCAGGACTTCGCGCCGAGAACGGACTGCAGCATGAAGCGACGATCGTCGGCGCGTTTCCGGTGATCGCAGGCGCGCTGGTCCGACGCGCCAAGGGGCTCGACCCGGTCGCGCCCGATCCGAGCATGAGCCATGCCGCCGATACGCTTCGCATGCTGCATGGGCGCGCGCCGGCATTGCGCGAGACCACCGCGCTCGATGCCTATCTCGTCACCGTCTGCGACCATGGCATGAACGCCTCGACCTTCGCCACGCGCGTGGTGGCCTCGACGCAAGCCGATATGTTTGCCGCCGTGACCGCGGGCTATTGCGCGCTCACGGGTCCGCTGCACGGCGGCGCGCCCGAGCCGGTGCTGGAAATGCTCGATGCGATCGGCTCGCGCGAACGCATCCAGCCCTGGGTGGATGCGGCGCTGGCGCGCGGCGAGCGGATGATGGGTTTTGGCCACCGCGTCTATCGCGTGCGCGATCCGCGCGCCGACGTGTTGAAGACCGCAATCGAGGCGCTCGCCTCCAACGGCGCCGACCTGCCGTTTGCCGGCGAGGTCGAGGCCTATATCCGCAGCGCCCTGCGCAAGAAGAATCCGGATCGTCCGCTGGAGACGAATGTGGAGTTCTTCACCGCGATCCTGCTCGATGCGCTCGCGATCCCGCGCCAGGCCTTCACGCCGATCTTCGCGGTGGCGCGCGCCGCGGGGTGGACCGCGCATGGGCGCGAGCAGCAACGGACGGGGCGCTTGATCCGGCCGAGCTCGTCGTATGTGGGGGCGATGCCGAAGGCTGGTGCGGAGTAAAGTGCAGGAGGTGCGCGACGGCGGAGCCACTCATCCGCTATCGTCCCCGCCTGGTGCGCAATTGCGCACGGGGGGGCGGGGACCCATACCGCGTGATTTCTCGGTGAGCGCAGGTGGTTGTACCGCAGAGGGGACTAGTAACTACTAGTCTTCGCCAAACTGCTCCCTGGGGTTATGGATCCCGGATCGGCGCTCCGCTTCGCTGCGCTTGTCCGGGACGACACCGAGGGCTTGGCGCCGGCTACGGTGCGAGGCCTAGGCCTCCCGCACCACCGTCTTCAGATAATTATACGCCTTGATGATCTCGATCAGGCGGTCTTCGGTGGAGCGGTCGCCGCCATTGGCGTCGGGGTGATGCTGCTTCACCAGTGCCTTGTACTTGCTCTTGACGTCGGCGAGCGTGGCGTTGGGGCCGAGGCCCATGACCTGAAGCGCCTTGCGCTCGGCGTTCATCACCTTGCGCGTCTCGGCCTTGGGCTGGGCCTCGGGCCCGCGGCGCCAGTTGGCGCGGCCGTTGATCTCGGAGAACATGCTGAACGGATCGAAGGCGCCGTCGATCTCGGCTTCCGATCCCTTCTTGACGCCGCCATTGGCGCCCATCTTCCAGGTCGGACGGTGGCCGGTCAGCGCATCCTTCTGGTAGCGCGCGACGGCGTCGGCATTCATGCCGGAGAAGAAATTGTAGTTCTGGTTGTACTCGCGCACGTGGTTCAGGCAGAAGTGCCAGTACTCACGCTGGTTCTCACGCCCCTTGGGCGCACGATGCGCGCCCTTGTTCTGACACCCGGCCCATTCGCAGGCGACCACGGTGTCGCGCGGCTTCACCTCGGGCTGCTTGCCCCGCGGCTTGACGCGAATGGAGTCGAAGAACTTTGATGAATCGATCGGCATGGCTGACTTTGACTACGCAATGCAAAAACCTTCAAGTCTTGACATTGCATTTAGCTACAAACCCGCAGCCGAAGCTTCACTTCGGCGCTTAGGAACGGCCGCCAGGAGCGGCCTATGGCATTGACGGAGTGCGATCGCGCACCTTAATGGCACTTATGGTTATGAGAGACACTATCAGCAACAAGTTGCAGGAAGCTTTCACGCCGGAAAGCCTGCAGGTCGTGGACGAGTCACATTTGCATGAGGGTCACGCCGGCCACCGGCCGAGCGGCGAGACGCACTTCCGCGTTTATATCGTGTCTCCAGCCTTCAAAGGGAAGAGCCGGGTCGAGCGCCACCGCATGATAAATTCGGCGCTGGCTGCGGAACTTTCCGGCAGCGTGCATGCGCTGGCGATCCACGCGCAGGCGCCGGGCGAAGGCGGGAGCTAGCTCGCTGTCATGCCCCGCCTTCGCGGGCGATGACACCGGCTGGTGGCAGCTAAAACGACGTCCCGGCCCGCCGCGGCTTGGCTTCTTCCAATTCCGCCTCGCGCGGCACCGGTGAAATACGGAGCGCGGTGATGCGGTTGCGCTCGCGGCGCAGCACGCGGAAGCGGAAGCCGTGGAACGTGAAGCTCTGGCCGCGGTCGGGGATCGAGCGCGCCTCGTGAATGACGAGGCCGGCGACGGTCGTTGCCTCTTCATCGGGCAGGCGCCAGTCCATGGCGCGGTTGAGATCGCGGATCGGCACCGAGCCGTCGACCACGACCGATCCGTCCGGCTGGGCCCGCACGCCCGCGACCACGACGTCATGCTCGTCGGAGATGTCGCCGACAATCTCTTCCAGAATGTCTTCCAGCGTCACAAGACCTTCGACTTCGCCGTATTCGTCGACGACGAGCGCGAAATGGGTCTTGCGGCGGCGGAACGCCTTGAGCTGCTCGGAGACGGGTCGCATCTCCGGCACGAACCAGGGCGGCAGCGCGATGGTGGAGACGTCGATGCGCGAGGTGTCGCCGTCGGAGGCGCGGATCGCGCGCAACAGATCCTTGGCGTGCAGCACGCCGATGATGTTCTCCGGCTTCTCGCGCCAGAGCGGAATGCGGGTGTATTCGGTCGCCAGCACCTCGCGCACCAGTTCCTCCGGCGGCAGATCGGCGTTGATCATCATCATCTCGGTGCGATGGATCATGACGTCGGAAACCTGGAGCTCGCGCAGGTCGAGGAGACCGCCGAGCATGTCGCGGTCCTGCTTCTCGAACTTGCCTTCGTGATGCAGGAGATCGACCGCGCCGCGCAGGCGTTCGGTCGGCGACAGGATCGCCTGGTGCTCGCCCGCGAGGCCGAACAGACGCATCAACACCCGCACGATGACTTCCACCACCCGCAGCAGCGGCCCCAGCACGTACATGGTCAGCCGCATCGGGCGCGCGACCGCAAGCGCCATCCGGTCGGGCGCGTTGATGGCGATGGTCTTGGGCAGCACTTCCGCGAAGATCACGACCAGCGCGGTCATCACGCCGGTGGCATAGAGCACGCCGACGTCGCCGAACCAGGCCGTGAAGATGCCGGTCGCAAGCGCGGAGGCGCCGATATTGGCGATGTTGTTGCCGAGCAGCAGCGCGCCGATCAGGCGCTCGCGCATGTCGAGCAGATCCGAAACGACGTCCGCGTCGCGATTACCCTGCTTGGAGAGCCGCAGCATGCTGGCGCGCGAGGCACCGGTCAGCGCGGTCTCGCTCGCGGCGAAGAACGCCGAGACCAGGAGGCAGAGGACGACGATGGTGAATCCGAGCCAGTCCATGCACCACTCAACAGCCGCTCAAAGCCCCGTTCCGATGGAATCGGAAAGGGCTTTAGATTCTTGTTTTGACGCGTTTTCTTTACGCGAACCGTTGTCCACTTCGCTCGAAAACGCTCCAGCCGCGCATCACGTCTTTTGCGCAAGCTTCTCCTTGAGGAAATCGCACACGAGGGCCGGCTCGACGTCCTTCGCGATCACGGCGCGCCCCACAGCCTCCAGCAGGATGAAGGTGAGCTTGCCGCGCTTGACCTTCTTGTCCTGAGCCATCAGCGCCATCAGCGCGTCGGCGTCGCCAAGCCCTTCCTGCGCGAAACCGGCGATGTCCTGCAAACGGGTCGGCAGGCCCGCCTCGATGAGGTGACGTTCGACACGCGCCGCATCCGCCTCGCCGAGCATGCCGAACCTCGCCGAGAACTGCGCCGCCAGCGTCATGCCGATGGCGACGCCTTCGCCGTGGAACAGACGGTCGGAGAAGCCGGTCGCGGCTTCCAGCGCGTGACCGAAGGTGTGACCGAGATTGAGCAACGCGCGCTCGCCGGCCTCGCGCTCGTCGCGCGAGACGACGCCGGCCTTGGCGCGGCAGGAGGTCGCGATCGCATGCTCGCGCGCCGAGCCGCCCTT
Source organism: Bradyrhizobium sp. AS23.2 (assembly GCF_001908185.1). Classification (GTDB taxonomy): domain Bacteria; phylum Pseudomonadota; class Alphaproteobacteria; order Rhizobiales; family Xanthobacteraceae; genus Bradyrhizobium. The sequence goes on along the minus strand of NZ_LGHM01000013.1, from coordinate 84,726 downwards.
GAAGATGTCGGCGTGGTTCTTCTCCAGCCAGGTGAAGAAGGCCTCGTCGCCGAGCACGCCATATTTGGCGACCTCGGCATAGCCGGCGCGGAATTGCCGCGGCGACAGCGTGTCGAGCACGGCGGTGTCGGCGATGACCAGCACCGGCTGGTGGAAGGCGCCGAGCAAATTCTTGCCCTGCGGCGAATTGATGCCGGTCTTGCCGCCGACGGACGAATCGACCTGCGCCAGCAGCGAGGTCGGCACCTGCACGAAATCGACGCCGCGGCGCAGGATCGCAGCCGCAAAGCCGGCGAGATCGCCGACCACGCCGCCGCCGAGCGCGATGACGAGATCGTTGCGCTCGATCTTCGCGCCGATCAGGGCCTCGCTGACCTTTTCGAGGCCGGCATAGGTTTTGGAGATCTCGCCTTCCTCGACGACGATTCGCGACGTCGGGATGCCGCTAGCGGCGAGCGATGCCTCGGTGGGCTCGAGCCAGTAGTTCGCGACGGTGCGGTCCGTGACGATCGCCGTGCGCACGCCGGGACGCAAAGCGGCGACCCGCTCGCCGAGCGAAGCCAGCACGCCGCGGCCGATGACGATGTCATAGGCGCGATCGCCGAGCGCGACGTCGACGTTCACGGGATCGGAATGTTTCAAAGGCGCAGTCATCGAACGGCACTCGCGACATCGGCTGGTGGTTGGGACGCCCGCTCACCGCAGAGATGGGCGCGCAGCGTCTCGATGCATTCCTCGACGATCTTGTCGTGCGGCACGTCGCGCGAGGCGATGGTGAGATCGGCGTTGCGGTAGACCGGCTCGCGCTCGGTGAGCAGGCGCGCGACGGTTCCTTCGGGATCGGCGGTCTGCAGCAGCGGACGATCGGCGCGGCGGCGCACCCGGCGCATGATGACGTCGTGGTCGGCCTTGAGCCAGATCGAGATCGCCTTCTCCGAGATGCGGTTCCGCGTTTCCTCGCGCATGAAGGCACCGCCGCCGGTCGCCAGCACCAGGGGGCCACCGTCGAGCAGCCGCGCGATCACCCGCGCCTCGCCGTCGCGGAAATGCGGCTCGCCGTGGCGCTCGAAGATCTCCGGTATGGTCATGCCGGCCGCCGCCTCGATCTCGGTGTCGGCATCGACGAAGGGCAGCTTGAGCCGGGCCGCCAGGCGGCGGCCGATGGTGGATTTGCCCGCCCCCATCATGCCGACGAGCACGATCGAGCGCGTCCCGAGCGCCGACAGGATGTCGGTCTCAGGCGAAGCAGGTATCGGCAAAGCGGCCTCGGACATGAATCTCGCTCGATCTGCCGCCAAAGGCGGCATCCTTTGGCCACCTATACGACCCCGCAGGGGGGCTCGCCAGAGGACTCTTGCCACGAAACGGCGAACATGTTGGATGATTTCATTGGTTAATTTGGCCGCCCGAGACCGTTCCCGATGCCCAGCCTGTTCCGCTTCCTGACGGTCGTCGCCGTGATCGCCGGCATCGTCTATGGCGTGGTCTTCGCGCTGGCGAACTTCGTCAGTCCCAAGCCGCGGGAAATGACGGTGACGATCCCGCCTGACAAATTTCTCAAGAAATAGGAGCTAGGCTGCGGGGCATGCGTGCCAAGTCTTCCGCAAACAAGTCCTCAGATAGCAAGCTCACCGGCCTGTTCCTCGACATGCTCGCGGCGGAACAGGGCGCCGGCCCCAATACGCTCGACGCCTACCGCCGCGACCTCACCGATTTCTCCGAGTTTCTCGGCCGCGTCGGCCACACATTTGCGGACGCGGAGACGCAAGTCCTGCGCGACTATCTTGGCGATCTCGATGCACGCGGCTTCAAATCGTCGAGCGTCGCACGGCGGCTGTCGGCGATGCGGCATCTGTTCCGCTTTCTCCTGACCGAGCGCATCCGGACCGAAGATCCCGCGGCGATCCTGTCCGGCCCCAAGCGCGGGCGCGGCTTGCCGAAGGTGCTTTCGATCGCGGATGTCGATCGCATGCTTCGCCGCGCCAAGGAATTGAGCGAGGCGGCGGAGGCCTCGGCCTCGCAGCGGCTGCGCAGCTTGCGGCTCTATTGCCTGCTGGAGGTGCTCTACGCGACAGGCCTGCGCGTCTCCGAGCTGGTGGCGCTGCCGCGCACGGCGGCCAAGCGCGACGCCCGCATGATCGTGGTGCGCGGCAAGGGCGACAAGGAACGCCTGGTGCCGCTCAACGATGCCTCGCGCCAGGCGATGGCCGATTATCTCGCAGCGACGGAAGCCGCGAAGGCGGACAAGAAGAACAGCCTTGCCGCCTCGAAATGGCTATTCCCCTCCTTCGGCGAGAGCGGGCATCTGACGCGGCAGCATTTTGCCCGCGACCTGAAGGAGCTGGCGGTCGCCTCTGGCCTGCAGGCCCGGCTGGTTTCCCCGCATGTGCTGCGCCATGCCTTCGCCAGCCACCTGCTGCACAACGGCGCGGATCTGCGCATCGTGCAGACCCTGCTCGGCCACACCGACATCTCGACGACCCAGATCTACACCCATGTGGTCGAGGAGCGCCTGAAGAGCCTCGTGCGCGATCTGCACCCGCTGGCGGAGCGGTGAGGTCTCGTGCCCAACCGGGACGACGAGGCGAAACCGCCTTGACTTCGGCCACATCTCCGCAGAAAGAGCCGTGGCCTCACGAATGATTTGGCGGGCTCCTGGGAGCACACAGGCCAACTCATTGAAGAAGCTACACTTCTTTCCGCGAGCTCAAATCCGTTTCGCCTCTTCGCCCCGTCTTCCCTATACTGAGTTGATGCCAGACCAGATGCGCAGCTATCTCGACTTCGAAAAGCCCGTCGCCGAGCTCGACTCCAAGGTCGACGAGCTGCGTACGCTCGCGGCCTCCGGCACTGACATCGCCGAGGAGATCGAGCGGATCGAGGACAAGGCGGCGCAGGCGCTGGCCGACCTCTATCTGAACCTGACACCGTGGCAGAAGACGCTGGTCGCGCGGCATCCGCAGCGGCCGCATTTCAACGACTTCATCAAGGGCCTGATCACCGAGTTCACCCCGCTCGCGGGCGACCGCAAGTTCGGCGAGGACGAGGCGCTGGTCGCCGGCTTCGGCCGTTTCCGCGGCGAGGCCATCTGCGTGATGGGCCAGGAAAAGGGCGATTCCACCGATAGCCGCATCAAGCACAATTTCGGTATGGCGCGGCCCGAGGGCTATCGCAAATGCGTGCGGCTGATGGAGATGGCCGAGCGGTTCGGCCTGCCGGTGCTGTCGCTCGCCGACTCCGCTGGCGCCTATCCCGGCATCGGCGCGGAGGAGCGCGGCCAGGCCGAGGCGATCGCGCGCTCGACCGATGCCTGCCTGGCGCTGACCGTGCCGAACGTCGCCATCATCACCGGCGAGGGCATGTCGGGCGGCGCCATCGCGATCACCACCGCCAACAAGGTCTTGATGCTGGAGCACGCGATCTACAGCGTGATCTCGCCGGAGGCCGCCTCCTCCATCCTCTGGCGCGACGGCACAAAGGCGCAGGAAGCCGCCAACAACATGAAGATCACCGCCCAGGACATGCTGCGCTTCGGGGTGATCGACTCGATCCTGAAGGAGCCGGTCGGCGGCGCCCACCGCGACCCCGCCGCCATGATCGCCACCACGGGCGACGCCATCGCCAAGGCCTTCGACGAGCTCTGCGGCCTGGACGGGGACGCCATCCGCAAGCAGCGGCGGCAGAAATTCCTCGATATCGGCCGGAGACTGGGCTGATTCGCGCGCGTTTTGGTGCCTTAGGGTGGGCAAAGCGAAGCGTGCCCACCATTCCGAGCAGCTCTAACGGTTGGTGGGCACGGCGCTGCGCACCTTTGCCCACCCTACGAGACCTCCCGGGCAGCCTCCCTCGGTAACCCCGCGTTAACCCTTTTTCTGCCCAAATCGGTGATCTGAGTCCGAATCCGGCCGAAAGGCCCTAGTTGCGTCCCAAGTTACGCCTCAAGTCGCGTCCAAGTTTAGTCTCTGTTGACCATGCCACTGGGCCAACGGGCTCGTGATCCCCGCTCGGGTTGCGACCACATGACCCAGAGGTTAGAATTTTAATCAATGGCTTCAGGGCATAAGCGCTGGAGCGTGGCCTGAAAAATGCCCGTCACGACGGGTCCCGGATCTCCGGTCAGGTCATGCTCCAAAATTGGGGTTCGCGCTCCTTGCCCGGCACGGTGTGGGGTCCATCTTGATTTCTCGTTCGCTCGCTCGCGCGCTCTTGGCTTCACTTGCGCTAACGGCCAGCGCGTTGCTCGCCGGCTGCGATACCGACCAGGTGTCGCTCGCGACCAACGCCAAAGCCAACCAGCCGGTCCCGCCAAAACTCGTCGCCGCGATGGGCGAGAAGAACATGGACCTGCAGTCGCCGATTCTGATCCGCCTGTTCAAGCAGGAGGCCGAGCTCGAGATCTGGAAGCAGACCCGAAGTGGCCAGTTCGCGCTGCTCAAGACCTATCCGATCTGCCGCTGGTCGGGCGATCTCGGCCCGAAAGTGCGCGAAGGCGACCGCCAGGCGCCGGAAGGATTCTACTCGATCAACCCGAGCCAGATGAATCCGCAGTCGGCCTACTATCTCTCCTTCAACACGGGCTTCCCGAACGCGTTCGACCGCGCGCTCGGCCGTACCGGCTCGCAGCTGATGGTGCACGGCGATTGCTCCTCGCGCGGCTGCTACGCGATGACCGACGAGCAGATCGCCGAGATCTATTCTCTCGGTCGCGAGTCCTTCTTCGGCGGCCAGAAGGCGTTCCAGTTCCAGGCCTATCCGTTCCGGATGACGCCGGTGAATATGGCCAAGCACCGCAACAATCCGAACATGGCCTTCTGGAAGATGATCAAGGAAGGCTATGATCATTTCGAGGTGACGCGGCAGGAGCCGAAGGTCGATTTCTGCGAGAAGAAGTACGTCTTCGATGCGGCGAAGGCGCCGGACGCCAAGCGCGATCCCGTGTTCGACGCGTCCGCAAAGTGCCCGGCCTATGTGATCCCCGAGGATATCGCCAGCGCCGTGCGCGAGAAGCAGGGACGCGACGAGGCGGAATACGCAAAGCTCGTCGCCAAGGGCACGCCGGTGGCGCGCATGAACACCGGCATCGACGGCGGCATGAACAAGATCTTTGCCGCGAAGATTCCGGAAGGCTCGACCGGCCTGTCCGAGGGCGCCGAAGGCACCACGCTGCAGATGCTGGCGATGGCCAAGGCGCCGGGCACGATCCCTGGACACGTCAATCCGCCGAAGCCGAACCTCGAGCCGGCCGCGGCCTCACCGCAGGAAGAGCCGGTCGTCGCAGTCAGCGCGCCCGCAACCAGCACCCGCGTCGCCGCGGCCGCGCCGGCCGAAAAGTCCCAGGAGAAATCGCAAGGCGGCTTCTTCTCCAACCTCGGCCGCAAGATGGGCATGGGCACGGCTGACACCACGGCCACCACCCCGCCGCCGCAAGCCACGGCGTCCGTGGCCCCGGCCACCAAGCCCGCAGCGCCGCCGACCGCGGCGTCCAGGCTCAAGGCCGCAGTGACGAGGTTCGTGCCAGGTCACGATGCGTCCAAGGACAAGGCGGTCGCAACCGCCAAACCCGCCGAGCCGGCGAAGCCGGCCGAGACAAAGGTCGCCGCGACGCGGCCCGCGCTGAAGCCGTCGGCGTCCGATGGTGCGGGTGACAGCGCGCAGATGGCCGGTGCCGCGCCGGTGGTGTCGTCGAACTCGTTCGACAGCCGGTTCGGGGCGGTGAAGTAGGGCGCGGGCGATCATTCGTGCAGCAGCGCAGCTCGATTGCGCTTGGCCTTCCCCTTGATACGTTCTGAGTCCAAGAGGTTAGAGCTTGGACCGGGAACAAACTGAAGCGATCGCTGGGACACGTTGGACGGAGAGCGAGGTCTCCTCCGTGGTCGACAGCTATTTCGAAATGTTGGCCTCGGAACGAGCCGGCGTGCGCTACAGCAAGGCGGAGAACCGGCGCCAACTGATGAAGACCGTCCACCGGTCAGAAGGATCAATCGAACGAAAGCTCCAAAACATCTCCGCCGTTCTGGATATGCTCGGGGCACAATGGATCAACGGCTACAAGCCGTTGGCGCACTATCAGGACGCCTTGGTGGCGGCTGTTGAGCGGAATGTCGGGCGAGAGCCAAGCTTTCTTTACCCCACGAGCGAAGACACTCAACCGCTCTCGCTGAACGACGACGCGATCCTCGTTCCTCCGCCATCCTTCGCCGATTTGGACAAGATGCTGACGCCAGCCGTCCGGCGACTTGTTGGCAAGTTCGATCCGGCCGAGCGGGACGCCAGAAATCGTGAGTTAGGAAAAGCCGGCGAGAAATTCGTCGTGGAGTTCGAGCGCGACCGCCTGCGACGAGCTGGGCGTGACGACCTTGCTGCCGACGTTCGATGGGTTTCTGACCTGGACGGCGATGGATACGGTTACGACGTGCGATCCTTTGAGCCTGACGGCCGAGAGCGGCTGCTGGAGATCAAGACGACATGTGGGCACGAGCGTACGGCGTTTTGGCTGACCAGGCGAGAGGTCGACGTCGCCGCGGAACGAAGTGAATTGTACCGGATCCGGCGTGTCTTCCATTTCCGCAACAGCGCGCAGATGTTCGAGGTTGCTCCGCCGCTTGAAGATCAGCTTTTCATGACACCGACGACGTACGCTGCCGAGCCGAGGTAGGGCCCGGAAAATCGTCCCGACGAAAGTCAGGATGACGATGCGGGAAAAGCTGCGCGCCACGTGAGCGGTCATCGCCCGCCTCGTGCGCACTTGTGCACTGGAGCGGGCGATCCGGTATTCAGAGACGGTTATGAGTGAGCCGATGCGCCGCGGCGTCCTCGGTCGCCCGGACGAGCCGCGCGACGACGGCGGAGAGTGAGGCGCCGACGACGTGCCTCACAGCTACGCTTCAGGTGCTACGCATACCGCCCGTGGCAGTGCTTGTACTTCTTGCCTGACCCGCACGGACAGTCCTCGTTGCGGCCGACCTTGCCCCAGCTTGCCGGGTTCTTCGGATCGCGCAGGGCTGCGTCGGTGTGCTGCGGGGCGAGCGAGACGTTGGCGACGGCCATTTCGTCCTCGCCGGTGTTCGGGTCGAACTTGTGCGCTTCCATCGCGGGCAGCAGCGGGGCTTCCTGCTCCGGCGGGACGATCTCGACCCGCATCAGCTGCGCGGTGACGGCCTCGCGTAAGTGAGCGCTCATCTCCTGGAAGAGGTTGAAGGCTTCGGTCTTGTACTCCTGCAACGGATCGCGCTGGCCGTAGCCGCGCAGGCCGATGACCTGGCGCAGATGGTCGAGCATGATCAGGTGCTCGCGCCAGAGATGGTCGAGCGTCTGCAACAGGATGGTCTTCTCGACGTAACGCATCACGTCGGGGCCCCATTGCGCGACCTTCGCCGCCATGTGCTCGTCGGCGCGATTCTCGATGCGGTTGAGCAACTCCTCGTCGGCGATACCCTCTTCCCTGGCCCATTCGTCGACCGGCAGGTCGAGATCGAGCACGCGCTTCAATTCTTCCTTGAGCCCCGCGACGTCCCACTGCTCGGCATAGGCATGCTCGGGCACGTGCTTGGCGACGAGGTCGTCGATGAAGGCGTGCCGCATGTCGGCGACGGTCTCGGCGACGCTCTCGTCCTTCATCAGCTCGACGCGCTGGTCGAAGATCACCTTGCGCTGGTCGTTCTGGACGTTGTCGAACTTGAGGAGGTTCTTGCGGATGTCGAAGTTGCGCGCCTCGACCTTCTGCTGCGCCTTCTCCAAGGCCTTGTTGATCCAGGGATGGATGATGGCCTCGCCCTCTTGCAGGCCGAGACGCTGGAGCATGCTGTCGAGACGATCCGAGCCGAAGATGCGCATCAAATCGTCTTCCAGCGACAGGAAGAACTTCGAGCGGCCGGGGTCGCCCTGACGGCCGGAACGACCGCGGAGCTGGTTGTCGATGCGGCGGGATTCGTGACGCTCGGAGCCCATGATGTAGAGGCCGCCGGGCTTCGTCACGGTCTTGGCGGGCTTTGAGCCCTTCGCCGGCTCGATCTCGACGGTTTCCTCGGCCTTGAGCACGATGTCGCGGAAGCGCGCGATGTCGGCCTTGATCTGCTCGATCTTCTTGGCCTTCTCGGCTTCGTCCTCGATGCCCGCAGTCTCCTGCTGGATGCGCATCTCGAGCGAGCCGCCGAGCTTGATGTCGGTGCCGCGGCCGGCCATGTTGGTCGCGATCGTGATCGCGCCGGGCACGCCGGCTTCCGCGACGATGTAGGCTTCCTGCTCGTGGAAGCGCGCGTTCAGCACCGCGAACAGCTTTGCCGGCTTGCCGGCGCGGGCCGCGGCATAGAGCTTGTCGAGCGCGTGCTCCTTGCCGAAATCGATCTGCTTGTAGCCGTTCTGCTTCAGGAACTCGGCGAGCACTTCCGACTTCTCGATCGACGCCGTGCCGACCAGCACCGGCTGGAGCCGCGAATTGGCGCGCTCGATCTCGGCGAGGATGGCGGCGTATTTTTCCTTCTGCGTGCGGTAGACCTCGTCGTCCTCGTCGAGGCGCGCGATCGGCAGGTTGGTCGGGATCTCCAGCACTTCGAGCTTGTAGATGTCGAACAATTCGTCCGCTTCGGTCGCGGCCGTACCGGTCATGCCCGCAAGCTTCTCGTACATGCGGAAGTAGTTCTGGAAGGTGATCGAGGCCAGCGTCTGGTTCTCGGGCTGGACCTGGACGTGCTCCTTGGCCTCGAGAGCCTGGTGCAGGCCTTCCGAATAGCGCCGGCCCGGCATCATGCGTCCGGTGAACTCGTCGATGATGACGACCTCGTCGTCACGGACGATGTAGTCCTTGTCGCGGGTGAACAGCGTGTGGGCGCGCAGCGCCTGGTTGATGTGGTGCACGACGGAAACGTTCTCGACGTCGTAGAGCGATTCGCCCTTGAGCTGGCCGGCATCGCGCAGCAGCGTCTCGATCTTCTCCATGCCGCCTTCGGTCAGCGTCACCGTGCGCTGCTTCTCGTCGACCTCGTAGTCGGACTTGTCGAGCTTGGGCAGGAACGAATCGATGGTGTTGTAGAAGTCGGAGCGGTCGTCGAGCGGACCGGAGATGATCAGCGGCGTGCGCGCTTCGTCGATCAGGATGGAGTCGACCTCGTCGACGATGGCGAAGAAGTGCGGCCGCTGGACCATGTCCTCGAGCCGGTACTTCATGTTGTCGCGTAAGTAGTCGAAGCCGTATTCGTTGTTGGTGCCGTAGGTGATGTCGCAGGCATAGGCCGCCTTGCGCTCGGCATCGTCCAGCCCGTGGACGATCACGCCGGTGGTCATGCCGAGGAAGCCGTAGATCTGACCCATCCAGCCGGAGTCGCGGCGGGCGAGGTAGTCGTTGACGGTGACGACGTGGACGCCCTTGCCGGCGAGCGCGTTGAGGTAGACCGCAAGCGTTGCGACCAGCGTCTTGCCTTCGCCGGTCTTCATCTCGGCGATGTCGCCCTCGTGCAGCACGATGCCGCCGATGAGCTGGACGTCGAAATGGCGCTGGCCGAGGGTGCGCTTGGCGGCCTCGCGCACGGTGGCGAAGGCGGGCACCAGGATATCGTCGAGCGTCTTGCCCTCGGCGAGCTGCTTCTTGAATTCGGCGGTCCGGGCTTTCAGCGCCTCGTCGGAGAGTTTCGAGACCTCGGGTTCCAGCGCGTTGATCGCGTTGACGCGGGACTGGTATCCCTTCACCCGCCGGTCGTTGGCGGAGCCGAAAAACTTGCGGGCGAGCGCGCCGATCATGCCTAGTTCCTGTGTTCGCGAATTAACCGCGTTGCAGCCAAGAGGTTGTCACCTTCTTGCCTATCAACTCACCGTGACGCCTTGTGGTGCCAGTGCCCGGACTGCGGGGTCATCCGCCATATGGGTGGGAATTGAGCAAGTCAGGGTTCAACGGCCAAAAACGCAGCAAAATAAACGCCATCGCCATGGACGCGACCGGTGAGAGATATGGCCGGCCCCTAGCCTTGTCAACGGCGGCCACCTTGCGGCTAATTCATCATTTTGACAGACTTTTCGCGTTGCCAAGCCCCCCTGAATTGGGCGAGTGTCCGCCCCGCTCGAGCAGCCCCCTGCTTCAACAAAAGGATTTTCCATGACCACCTCGTTCCCGGTAACCACCGGCCAGCGTTTCCGCCACGCGTCCGCCCTGGCTGGCTGCCTCGCTTTGGCGCTGTCCCTGGCTTTCGCGGGCCCGCTCCGGGCGGCCGACGATCCGGTGCTGGCCAAGGTCAACGGCGTGGAAATCAAGAAGAGCGACGTCGCCATGGCCGAGGAGGAACTCGGACCGAGCCTCGCCCAGATGGACCCGGCGACCAAGGACGAGAACGTCCTGTCCTTCCTGATCGACATGAAGATCGTCTCCAAGGCTGCCGAGGACAAGAAGGTCGCCGACAGCGAGGAGTTCAAGAAGCGCCTGGCGTTTGCCCGCAACCGCCTGCTGATGGACAGCCTGCTCGCCAACGAGGGCAAGGCCGCCAACACCCCCGACGCCATGAAGAAGGTCTATGAAGAGGCCTCCAAGCAGATCACCGGCGAACAGGAGGTGCGCGCGCGCCACATCCTGGTCGAGACCGAGGACGAGGCCAAGGCGGTGAAGGCCGAGCTCGACAAGGGCGCCGATTTCGCCGAGCTCGCCAAGAAGAAGTCCAAGGATCCGGGCTCTGCCGATGGCGGCGACCTCGGCTTCTTCACCAAGGAGCAGATGGTGCCGGAATTCTCGGCGGTGGCCTTCTCGCTCGAGCCGGGCAAGATCTCCGACCCCGTGAAGTCGCAGTTCGGCTGGCACATCATCAAGGTCGAGGAAAAGCGCAACCGCAAGGCGCCGGACTTCGAGCAGGTCAAGGCCCAGATCGAGAACTACGTCACCCGCAAGGCCCAGGCCGACTATGTCTCCAAGCTGCGCGCGGAGGCCAAGGTCGAGCGCCTGGACCAGCCGGCGGCTGATGCGGCCAAGCCGGACGCCAAGTCGGATGCCAAGCCGGATGCCAAGCCGGCCGACGCGGCCAAGCCGTCCGACAGCAAGATGGCTCCCCCGGCGAAGAAGTAAGAATTCGCTGTCACTTCGCTGACGCCAAGAGTATCTAGAGCATCGCAATGGCCGGGCATCGCCCGGCCATCTGCATGTCCAGACCCCATCAAGGCGCCCCGCGATGTCCTCAACCGTCTCCCCGCTCGCCCCGAAACACGTCCCCGACATGCCCGTGATTGCGGGGGTCCGTCTCGCGACGGCCGAGGCCGGCATCCGCTACAAGAACCGCACCGACGTGCTGCTGGCGGTCATGGACAAGGGAACCACTGTTGCCGGCGTCTTCACCCGGTCGAAATGCCCCTCCGCGCCGGTGGAATGGTGCCGCGCCAAGCTGAAGGGCGGCAAGGCCCGCGCGCTGGTGGTCAATTCCGGCAATGCCAATGCCTTCACCGGCAAGACCGGCCGCGCCTCCACGGCGCTGACCGCGAAGATCGCGGCCAAGGCCGTCGGGTGCGGCGAGGGCGAAATCTTCCTGGCTTCGACCGGCGTGATCGGCGAGCCGCTGGACGCGACCAAGTTCGACGGCGTGCTCGGCCGGCTGGCCGACGCCGCCGAGCCCGGCGATTATCTCGCCGCGGCCAAGGCGATCATGACCACCGACACCTTCCCGAAGGTCGCGACCGCGACCGTCAAGCTCGGCAAGGCCAAGGTCACCATCAACGGCATGGCCAAGGGCGCCGGCATGATCGCGCCCGACATGGCGACGATGCTGTCCTTCATCTTCACCGACGCGCCGATCGCGCCCGCCGCGCTCCAGGCGCTGCTCAAGAGCGGTGTCGAGGACACTTTCAACGCGGTGACCATCGATGGTGACACCTCGACTTCGGATACCCTGCTCGCCTTCGCGACGGGCGCTGCCGCCGAGCATGGCGCGCCAAAGATCAGCCGCGCCAGCGATCCGCGCCTGAAGGCGTTCGTCAAGGCATTCAACCAGGTGCTCGCCAACCTCTCCGAGCAGGTTGCCCGCGACGGCGAGGGCGCGCGCAAGCTGGTCGAGATCACGGTCGAGGGTGCCAAGACCAAGGCGTCGGCGCGCAAGATCGCGATGTCGATCGCCAACTCGCCACTGGTGAAAACCGCGATCGCGGGCGAGGACGCCAATTGGGGGCGCGTGGTGATGGCGGTCGGCAAGGCCGGCGAGCCGGCCGATCGCGACAAGCTCTCGATCTCCTTCAACGGCATCCGCGTCGCCAAGAGCGGCGCGCGCGATCCGTCCTATGACGAGGCGCAAGTGTCGGAGGCGATGAAGGCGCCGGAAATCGCGATCAAGGTTTCGCTCGGCCTCGGCAAGGGCCGCGATCGCGTGCTGACCTGCGACCTCACCAAGGAATATGTCGCGATCAACGGGGATTACAGGTCGTAGCTGTTCTCCCTCGCCCCGTTCTTACGGGGAGAGGGTCGGGGTGAGGGGCTGCTTCCGCATTGACGGTGACAGTTGGACCCGCGGAGAGTCCCCCTCACCCGGAATCCGCGCTACGCGCGAATTCCGACCTCTCCCCGCAAGCGGGGCGAGGTGATCATATCACCCCGAGATCCGCGCGTCCGCGACCGCCTTCCTGAACAGCGCATTCATCGCCTCCGAGATGCCCTGTGTCGGGCTCACCTCGAAATACAGTCCCGGCGAAGCACAGCTCTGCATGTTCTTCGCGATCTCGCTGTTCGGCGACGGCCCGAACGGTCCCTTGTTGAAGGGGTCGATGTAGCTCATGTACCAGGAATTGGTCGGGAGCTGCAGATAGGTGGTGTAGAGCACCGCGATCTTGATGCCGCGGTTCTTGATGGTGGTGCAGAGCGAGACGTTGATCGGCGACTGGCAGCGTCCGCCGCTCACCGTCGGCTTGGCGCAGCCGGTGTTGTACTCGTCGGCGACGCCGTCCGAGACGAAGAACAGATATTTCATCGGCGCCGCCGATGTCCCGGCTCCGGGCGCACTGATCACGTTGTTGATCGCCGGAAAGACCGTGCTGAACTGCGTGTCCTTGTCGGCGGTATAGGCGTCATTGTTGCCGTAGACACCCATCAGGTCGATGCCGCCGGCCGCCGTCTTGGCGCTCGACAGGCTCGCCGAGAGCGAGAACAGCGCGCGCAGGCCGATGGTCTTCGACGACGCGCCGAAATCGTAGATCGCCATGCGGAACTGGTTCGAATAAGTCTCGATCGCCGCGGCCGTATCCATCAGCGACTGGGTCGCGCTGCGCAGCACGTCGATCCGCGTCGTCACGCCGAGCTTCTTGGCGAGATTGTAATAGTTATTGGCGTCGTTGTAGTCGTGGCAGGCGAAGGCGCATTTGTCGGACGTGTTGGCGACCATGGTGCTGACGTCCGTCGGCGTCGCCGCCACGCCCATCGACGGCGAATTGTCCATCAGGAGGTAGAAGTCGACATAGAGCGGCATGGTGGCCGTGGCGGTCGACGTGCCGGTCACCTTCAGCGCGGTCTTGCCGATCACACCGAGGAACATGGTGTTGATGGTGCCGCTGAACGTAACGGTCGAGGTGACCGTCGATCCGGTCTTGACCACGGTCGGCGTGACGCTGCCCAGCGTGTAGCCGGTCAGGTTGGCAACGTTGGCATTGAAAATGTTCTGGACATCGGTGGCGCCAACGGGGATCGGACCGTCCGAGGTCATCGAGCCCGCCGCGGCAAACGCCGGCGACGCTTTCGCGACCGAGCCGACGCTGGCCGCATCGGCCGCGGCCTGAAGCTTGGACTGCATCTGCGTCGCGCGGGCGTAATCGACCGCGCAGCCGACCACCGTGATCAGGGGAACGCAGCAGAGTGCGAAGATCACCGCGATATTGCCGCGCCGGTCGCGGATAAACCGGCGGACGATGGTGCGAAGCGTAGCGCGCATGGATCGGGCCCGGAGTGGTTTGACCGTTTCCACCCTAGGAACCGTCAATTAAATATGACTTATGGAGATCTCGGAAACACGGGCCGAAACGGGGTTAACGAACCGTTGCGGATCATCTTCAGCGAGCGACATTTCAGGCATGGCCGATCTCAAACTGACACTGGTGGTGGCGTGCGCGCTTGTAGACGCCGACAAGCGCGTCCTGATCGCGCAGCGCCCCGAGGGCAAGACGCTGGCCGGCCTCTGGGAATTTCCCGGCGGCAAGCTCGAGGCTGGCGAGCGGCCGGAGCAGAGCTTGATCCGCGAGCTCTCCGAGGAGCTCGGCATTACCGTCGCCGAGCCGTGCCTGGCCCCGCTGACCTTCGCGAGCTACGGCTACGAGACGTTTCATCTCTTGATGCCGCTCTACATCTGCCGGCGCTGGGAAGGTCAGGTCACCCCGCGCGAAGGCCAGACCCTCGCCTGGGTCCGCGCCAACAAGCTGCGCGACTATCCGATGCCGCCCGCGGACATTCCGCTGATCCCGCATCTGATCGATTTGCTGATGTGAGGTTTCCGTGCCCCGGACGCAGCGCAGCACTTCCCTGGCGATGTGAAGCATCGTCCAGTTCAGCGATGCGCTGCAGAGCCCGGGGCCCATGCCTGCCGCGAACTGGTCCCGGCTCTGCGCAGCAGCGTAAGAACGCTGCAGCGCGTCCGGGACACACGTCACTCTTTCCCCGCCTTCTTCACCGCCTCCGCCAGGCTCGCTTTCGCCGACCCCGGCTTCAGCGGCTGCTGCTGGCTTGCATGCGGCGCCCAGCCGGAGAGCCAAATGATGTCGAACGTCGCGCGAATGCGGCCGTCGGCGTCGGCGAAGCGCTCGGCGTAGATTTCGGCCATCCGCAGCAGCGTCGCGCGCCGGCTCGGTGTGCGGCGCCGCTCGATCAGCACATTGGCCGCGCCCATGCGGCGGAGATCCTGCATCAGCGCGAAAGCGTTGGCGTAGCGCACCACGACGCGATCGACGTCGGTGACCGGTAGCGCGAAGCCTGCCCGCTGCAACAGCGCGCCGATGTCACGCAGATCAGCGAACGGCGCCACGCGCGGCGAAACGCCGCCCTCGCATTCGGCTTCGGCCGCGGCGAAGGCCTGGCGCAGCTCGGTCAGGCTGTCGCCGCCGATCATCGCGGCGAGCAGCAGCCCATCTGGCCTCAAGGCGCGACGGATTTGCGCGAGCACGCCGGGCAGGTCGTTGACGAATTGCAGCGCCAGCGCCGAGACGACGAGGTCGAGGCTTTCGGATGCGAAGGGTAACTTCTCATCGCCGAACACATCGAGCGCGATCCGCTGGATGGAAGGCAGTCGCGCGCGCAACTCCGCGAGGCCGTCGCCGGGGGTCCAGATATCAACAGGCGCGTGAAACTCCCGCATCACCGCGGCCAGCCGGTCGGACATGTCCTCGGCGACGCGATCGAGCAGGAAGGTCACCTCGCCCTGCGCACGTGCCCGTTGCTGCCGCGCATGCAGCAACGCGCGATCGAACAGGGCGGGCGGGGTTTGCGCGTTCTGAGCCATTCCGCTGGTTACGCCGATCATGCCGGCTATTGCAATCTCCTCTCTCGTGTCCCGGACGCGGTGCGGCACCGAAAGCGCGATCACGCGCGTCTTCAACGCGCTATGGTGACGCTCCGCAGAGCCGGGGCACGAGACCGAGGCGTGGCTTGAGCAGGTCATCCCGTAGCGCTAGCCTCTCCCAATGGAAGCTGAAAGCGCCCCTGCCCGTTCCATCTCCGCGCCTCTGCGTGCGGCATGGACGGCTGGCCGTCATGTCCTGACGAGGGCAGCCCAGCTCGCACTCGACATCGCGCTGCCGACGCTGTGCGTGTCCTGCCGCGAACCGGTCGATGGCGAGGGGGTTTGCGCGGCCTGCTGGGCGCGGCTGTCGTTCATCGAACGGCCCTATTGCCCGCGGCTCGGCATTCCCTTCGTCTATGATCCCGGCCCCGACATGCTGTCGATGGAGGCAATCGCAAGCCCACCGGCCTACCAGCGGGCACGCGCAGCGGTGCGCTATGACGACGTCGCGCGCACACTGGTGCATGCGCTGAAATACCAGGACCGTACCGATCTCGCGCCGGCCATGGGCCGCTGGATGGCGCGCGCGGGGGGCGAGCTGCTCACCCGCGCCGACATGCTGATCCCCGTTCCCCTGCATTGGCGAAGGGCCTGGCGCCGCCGCTACAACCAGTCCGGCGCGCTGGCGCGCGTCATAGAACGGCAGAGCGGGGTGAAGGTACGTGGCGAGGTGCTGCGCCGGGTGCGCGCCACCGAGCAGCAGATCGGCCTGTCGCGGGCCCAGCGGGCCACCAATGTGCAGGGCGCATTCCAGGTATCCCCCGACCGTCAGGCCGAGGTCCAGGGCCGCCGGATCGTCCTGATCGACGACGTCCTGACCTCGGGCGCGACGCTGGATGCCTGCGCGCGGGCCTTGCTCCGCGCCAAAGTGGCCCAGGTCGACGTGCTGGTCTTCGCCCGGGTTGTCGAGAGCGGCCCCCGTCCCATATAGTTCAATGAATTCATGACATGAGAGCGCCAGAGGACATGACCGCTGCTGTCGAGATCTACACGAGGCCGGGCTGTGGCTATTGTTCCGCCGCCAAATCGCTCCTGACCCGCAAGAAGGCGACCTTCACGGAGTTCGACATCGCCAAGAACCCGTCCTGGCGCGAAGAGATGTACGACCGCGCCGGTGAAGGCTCGACCTTCCCGCAGATCTGGATCGGCGGAACCCATATCGGCGGCTGCGACAACCTCTATTCCCTCGACCGCGAAGGCAAGCTCGATGGCATGCTTGGAAGCGTGAAGGCCGTGTCATGAGCGAGAATCGGACCTTCACCGCCGCCATGGTGCAGATGCGCACCGGCCTGATGCCCGAGCCGAGCCTCGAGCAGGCCACCAGGCTGATCCGGCAGGCTGCGGCAAATGGTGCGGACTACGTGCAGACGCCCGAAGTCAGCAACATGATGCAGCTCAACCGCAAGGCGCTGTTCGAGCATCTGCAGAGCGAAAAGGACGACAAGTCACTGAAGGCATACAGGGCGCTCGCGGCGGAACTCGGGATTCATATCCATGTCGGCTCGCTGGCGCTGCGCTTCTCGCCGGAGAAGGCGGTCAACCGCTCCTTCCTGATCGGGCCCGAGGGCGATGTGCTCGCGAGCTACGACAAGATCCACATGTTCGACATCGAGCTGCCGGACGGCGAGAGCTATCGCGAGTCCGCCAATTACCAGCCGGGCGAGACGGCTGTTATCTCCGACCTGCCGTGGGGGCGCGTCGGCCTGACGATCTGCTACGACGTGCGCTTCCCTGCGCTCTACCGCGCGCTGGCCGAGAGCGGCGCGTCCTTCCTCACGGTGCCGTCGGCGTTCACCCGCAAGACCGGCGAGGCGCATTGGCACGTGCTGCTGCGCGCGCGCGCGATCGAGACCGGTTGCTTCGTGTTCGCCGCGGCGCAGGCCGGCCTGCACGAGAACAAGCGCGAGACCTACGGCCATTCGCTGGTCATCGATCCCTGGGGCGAGATCCTCGCCGAGGGCGATGTCGAGCCCGGCATCATCATGGCCAAGATCGATCCGGCCAAGGTCGAGACGGCGCGGCGGGCAATCCCCTCGCTCCAGCACGGCCGCCGCTTCGGCGTCGCCGACCCCAAGGCGGGGCCGGACCATCTGCAACTCGTACGGGGATCGGCATGATCCGTTACGCGCTCCGCTGCGACCACGACCACGAATTCGAAAGCTGGTTCCAGAGCTCGTCGGCTTATGATTCGCAGGTGAAGCGCAAGCTCGTGACCTGCCCGATCTGCGGTTCGGCCAAGGTCGACAAGGCGATCATGGCCCCGCGCATCGTCGGCAAAAAGGGCCGCGGACGCGCAACACCGCCGCCGGAGCCGGCCACGACCGCCGCGCCCGAGGCTGCGCCGTCAGGATCGACCTCGCTGATGATGGCGCAGGAGCGTGAGCTGCGCGCCAAGCTGAAGGAATTGCGCGACCACATCGTCAAGAACGCCGACAATGTCGGCGAGCGTTTTGCGAACGAAGCCCGCGCGATGCATTACGGCGACAAGGAGCACCGCCCGATCTACGGCGAGGCCTCGCCCGAAGAGGCGAAGTCGCTGATCGACGAGGGCATCGAGGTGTCGCCGCTGCCGACGCTGCCGGAAGACCGGAACTGACGCGCGAAGCGCGTCATCTCGGGATGGGCCGAAGGACCAGACCTCAGATGCGCAATTGCGCATCGGGGGATCTCGAGATTCTCAGGCGCGCAATTGCGCGCCATAGCCCTTAGGCGCCCAGGAATGACAGCCAGCTAGACCCCCACCAGCAGGGCCACGCCGACCACGATCAGCGCGATGCCGAAGATCTCGCGCGGCGCGATCGGCTGCTTGAGCGAGTAATAGGCCACTCCTTGCGCGAACAGCACCTCGATCAAGGCGAGCGTGCGGACATTGGCGGCGGCCGTCAGCGCGAAGGCGAGGAACCAGAACTGCGACGCGAAGGCGCCAATGAAGCCGGCAAGCACCGACGGCTTCCACAGGCCCAGGATCGCCTGCAGGATCTTCGGCGCACGCCACACCAGATAGATCGTCAGCACCAGCGTCTGCACGAACAGGCCGAGCACCAGCGTCAAGGACGAGGCCGTCACGAAGGACACGTTCGGCACCGTGATGATGGCGCCGCGGAAGCCGACCGCTGAGAGCGCGAATGCCGCCGCGGCGACGAGCCCCGTGATGGTCGGCTTCAGCTCGGCAAAACTCTTTTCGCCGCCGGGCCGGAGCGCGGTGATGACGACGCCGACGGTCGCGATTACGATTGCCAGCACCTTGAGCCAGGTGAGGTGATCGCCGAGAAAGACGAAGCCGAAGATCGCGGTCTGGATCGCCTCGGTCTTCAGGTATGCCGTCGTCACCACGAAGGAGCGGTCGTTCATCGCAAGCAGCATCAGGCCGGTCGCGACGATCTGGCTGAGCGCCCCTAACAGCAGCCACGGCCAGAACATCGTCGGCGGCATACTGAGGTGATCGCCGGAGACGACCAGCACCACACCCAGGAATAGCAGCGAGAACGGGAAGCCGAACAGGAAGCGGATATTGGTCGCGCCCCAGGTCCCCAGCGGCTTCGTCAGCGATCGCTGCATCGCGTTGCGCGCGACCTGCCCGAGCGCAGCAATGACCGTGAAGGGAATCCAGAGGCTGGTGACGGTGAGCATGGGGTGGGGAGTGCCAGAGCAGGAGAGATTGCGGCCAACCTGCAAGTTGCCGCCCACGCGGTCAACCTCGCGGATGTCATGGGAGCGATGCCCGCGCCACAAACTCCCTGTCGTCCCTGCGAACGCAGGGACCCATAACCCCAGGGAGCAGTTATGCGGAGGCTGCCAACCCGCACGTCCACGACCATGCACTACCGATAGATTCCGCGCTATGGGTCCCTGCGTTCGCAGGGACGACACCGTCTGTGAAGGAACAGCTCACCCCCCTCACACCATGCCTTCCGCCACGACCATGTAGTTCACGTCCATGTCGGAGGAGAGAGTCCATTTGTCGGCGAAGGGGCTGTAAACGACGCCGGTCTGCTCGGTGATGACGAGGCGGTTGTCGAGCAGATATTTTGTCAGCTCGTCGGGGGTGACGAACTTGTTCCATTCGTGGGTGCCACGCGGCAGCCAGCGCAGGACGTATTCGGCACCGACGATGGCGAGCGCAAAGCTCTTCCAGTTCCGGTTCAGCGTCGAGACCACCATCAGCCCGTTCGGCTTCAGCATCGACGCGCAGCGCTTCAGGAAAATGCCGACGTCTGCGACGTGCTCGACCACCTCCATCGCCAGCACGATATCGAAACGCTCGCGCGGATCGATCTCCTCCACCGTGGTGCAGCGATAGTCGATCGCAAGATGGCCCTTGTCGGCATGCAGCTTCGCCGCTGCGATGTTGCTCGCCGACGGATCGACGCCGATGACCTGCGCCCCCAGCCGCGACAGCGGCTCGCATAACAGGCCGGCACCGCAGCCGATGTCGAGCACGCGCAGGCCGCCGAGGCAGTTGAGGCTGCGCACGTTGCGCTCGAACTTGCGGCAGGCGGCGTCGCGGATGTAGCCGAGCCGCAGCGGGTTGATCCGGTGCAGCGGGGCCATCTTGCCCTTGGGGTCCCACCACTCTGCCGAGAGCTTGGAGAATTTCGCGATCTCGGCGGCGTCTACGGTCGAGCCCGGCGGGGTGCTTGCGGTTGCGGAAGTATCTTGCTGCATGCTCATGAAGTGGCGCGGCCCTACCGCGTGGTGATCGAACTACGGAAGGCGAGCGGCGAGGCGATGGTCCTGATCGTCTCGATCCCCTCGCCGACGCCGCGAATCGTCACGTCGCCGTAGTTGAGAATACGTCCAGGAATCGACTGGTCGACATCGACGCTCTCGACCTTGTCCAGCGCCATCTCGAAGGTGCGGCGCTTGATGAACCCGGTCTTGTGTACAACCCTGAGGTTGGTGACGTCGGTCTCGGTGGTCCAGCGATGGAACCAGCCCTTGACGGTCCAGTACAGGGCGACCAGCGCCACCAGGCCGGAGCCGTACAGGCACAGGATCATGATGCTGTAGACATCGATCCGGCGGGAGGCCACGAACAGGACCAGGGCCGCGATCCAGGCCACGATGGCCGGAAAATGGAAGATCCAGTGCGCATTGGTCGAATACAGCACCCGCTCGCCGGGCTGCAGGATCTCGTCAATATAGCGCGCCATAACCTCGATTAACCCATTGCCCGGAATGGGCCCCCGCAGGAACCCGCTTGCCCCCGGCCCCGCCCCTCTGTATACGCGCGGTCGGATATCCGCAGCATCGCCTCGCGCGGGTCACCATACTTATCCTTATGAGGGAATGCACGCGTCGTCATGAGCCGCCTCGTGATGAAATTCGGCGGCACGTCCGTCGCCAACATCGAACGTATCCGCAACGTTGCACGCCATGTGAAGCGTGAGGTCGACGCCGGCCATGAAGTGGCCGTGGTCGTCTCTGCGATGTCCGGCAAAACCAACGAGCTGGTGGCCTGGTGCACCGAGGCCTCGCCGATGCACGACGCGCGCGAATACGACGCCGTCGTCGCCTCCGGCGAACAGGTGACCTCGGGCCTGCTGGCCATCGTGCTTCAGGGCATGGGCATCCAGGCCCGCTCGTGGCAGGGCTGGCAGATCCCGATCAAGACCAGCGACGCCCACGCCTCGGCCCGGATCGAGGACATCGACGGCAGCGAGATCATCAAGCGCTTCCAGGAGCGCAAGGAGGTCGCGGTCATCGCCGGCTTCCAGGGCATCAATCCCGAGACGAACCGCATCACCACGCTCGGCCGCGGCGGCTCGGACACCTCGGCCGTCGCGATCGCCGCTGCCGTCAAGGCCGATCGCTGCGACATCTACACCGACGTCGACGGCGTCTACACCACCGACCCGCGAATCGTGCCGAAGGCCAAGAGGCTCCACAAGATCGCGTTCGAAGACATGCTGGAACTGGCTTCCCAGGGCGCAAAAGTGCTCCAGGTCCGCTCGGTGGAACTCGGCATGGTCCACAACATGCCGATCTTCGTCCGCTCCAGCTTCGACAAGCCCGAGGATATCGACCCGCATGCCAACCAGCCGCCCGGCACGCTGATCTGCAGCGAGGAGGAGATCATGGAAAGCCACGTCGTCACCGGCATCGCCTTTTCGAAGGACGAGGCCCAGATCTCGGTGCGCCAGATCGAGGACAAGCCCGGCGTTGCGGCATCGATCTTCGGCCCGCTGGCGGATGCCAACATCAACGTCGACATGATCGTGCAGAACGTCTCCGAGGACGGCAAGACCACCGACCTCACCTTCACGGTGCCGGCCGCGGACTACACCCGCGCCAAGGAGACGATCACCGCCGCCAAGGCCAAGATCGGCTATGCACGGCTCGACACCGCCACCGACGTCGCCAAGATCTCGGTGATCGGCAGCGGCATGCGGAGCCATGCCGGCGTCGCCGCCCAGGCGTTTTCGGCTCTCGCCGGACGGAATATCAACATCCGGGCCATTACAACCTCCGAGATCAAATTCTCGGTCTTGATCGACACGGCCTATACCGAGCTCGCGGTGCGCACCCTGCACACGCTCTACGGTCTCGATCAGGTTTAGACGAATTTTCTCTTAGCGGTCGCAGCAAACGCGAAGGTGTACACACCTTCGCGTTTGGCAGGCGTTTTGCTTGGCAAAACAAGCCTCAATTCGCTATACGGCGAAGAGGGTGGGCTGCCGCAGACTGTGTCCCAGTTCAGGCGGCGCTGATTCGGCGCAAGCGCCAAATCGAGACAGATTTGGACTTGCGCCTGCGCCGGACAAACAAATTGTTTGTTTTTCTGGAGTTTTGGGCCAGCCGCCGGCCGATACCGCCGGGCCAGGCAGACGGAGGAGATTGACGGCACATGCGGAGCGCGTCGGGAGGTCCCCGAGTCTTGTTGAGACGGCTCCGCGAAACCATGGCGGAGCAGGTCTCGGCCCAGGAGCGGCTGGACAAGATCGTGGTGCTGATCGCCGCCAACATGGTGGCCGAGGTGTGCTCGGTCTATGTGCTGCGCATCGACAACACGCTCGAGCTCTACGCCACCGAAGGTCTCAACCGCGAGGCGGTGCACCACACCGTGCTGAGCGCCCATGAGGGCCTGGTCGGCCTCGTCGCCAGTGAGGCGACCCCGCTCAATTTGAGCGATGCCCAGAACCACCCGGCCTTCTCGTTCCGCCCGGAAACCGGCGAAGAGATCTATCACTCCTTCCTCGGCGTGCCGATCCTGCGCGCCGGCAACACGCTTGGCGTGCTGGTGGTGCAGAACCGCGCCAAGCGCAACTATGTCGAGGAGGAGCTCGAGGCGCTGCAGACCACCGCGATGGTGCTGGCAGAGCTGATCGCATCCGGCGAACTGTCCGCGCTGGCACAGCCGGGCCTGGAGCCTGCCGCGCGCCATTCCGCGCAGAAGGTCGGTGCGATCCTGTCGGAAGGCATCGCGCTCGGCCATGTCGTGCTGCATGAGCCGCGCGTCGTCATCAAGGACTACATCGCCGAGGACCTTCCGAAGGAAATCAAGCGGCTCGACACCGCGCTCGCCAAGTTGCGCGCCGATCTCGACCGCATGCTGGAACGCGGCGACGTCGCTGAAGGCGGCGAGCATCGCGATGTGCTGGAAGCCTACCGCATGTTCGCCAACGACCAGGGCTGGTCGCACAAGCTGCATGAGGCGGTCGCCACCGGCCTCACCGCGGAAGCCGCCGTCGAGCGCGTGCAGTCCGACACCCGCGCGCGCATGTTGCGCTCGACCGATCCCTATTTGCGCGACCGGCTGCACGATCTCGAGGATCTCGGCTACCGCCTGATGCGGCAGCTGGTCGGCCAGGACCACGCCCCCTCGCGCGAGCAACTGCCCGACAATGCGATTGTCATCGCGCGCGCGATGGGTCCGGCGGCGCTGCTCGACTACGACCGCAAGCGTCTGCGCGGCATCGTGCTGGAGGAAGGCACCGCCAATTCCCATGTCTCGATCGTGGCACGGGCGCTCGGCATTCCCGCGGTCGGCGAGGTACCGAACGCACCGGGCATTGCGGACCCCGGCGATGCCATCATCGTCGACGGCACGTCGGGCTCGATCTATGTGCGCCCGTCGCAGGAGATTGAGGCGGCCTTTGCCGAGCGCGTGCGCTTCCGCGCCCGCCGCCAGGCACAGTACCTGGCGCTGCGCGACCGGCCCTGCGTCACCAAGGACGGCCAGAAGGTCGAGCTGATGATCAACGCGGGTCTTGCGATCGACCTGCCGCACATCGAGGACACCGGCAGCGCCGGTATCGGTCTGTTCCGCACCGAGCTGCAGTTCATGGTCGGCCAGAGCCTGCCGCGCACCAGCGACCAGCTCGCGCTCTATCGGACCGTGCTCGATGCCGCGGGCTCCAAGCCCGTCACCTTCCGCACCCTCGACATCGGCGGCGACAAGGCGCTGCCCTACATGGAAGCGGTGATCGAGGAGAATCCCGCGCTCGGCTGGCGCGCGATCCGGCTCGGGCTCGACCGTCCCGGCCTTTTGCGCGGCCAGATCCGCGCGCTGCTGCGCGCCGGCGGCGGCCGCGCGCTGCGCATCATGTTCCCGATGATCTCCGAGGTCGCCGAATTCGACGCCGCAAAGGCGCTGGTCGAGCGCGAGCTCACCTATCTGCGCCAGCACGGGCACACGCTGCCGGAGCGGATCGACATCGGCACCATGGTCGAGGTGCCGGCGCTGCTCTATCAGCTCGACGAGCTCCTGAAGAAGGTCGACTTCATCTCGGTCGGCTCCAATGACCTGTTCCAGTTCCTGTTCGCGGTTGACCGCGGCAATGCCAAGGTCTCCGAGCGCTTCGACACCATGTCGGCGCCGATTCTGCGCGTGCTGCGCGAGATCGCGCGCAAGTCCAACGCGGCGAAGAAATCGCTCTCGCTCTGCGGCGAGATGGCCTCCAAGCCGATCGGAGCGCTCGCCCTGATCGCGATGGGCTATCGCTCGCTGTCGCTCTCGGCGACCGCGCTCGGCCCGGTCAAGGCGATGGTGATCGATCTCGATGCGAAGAAGGCCGAAGCGATGCTCGGCCCGTTGCTGGACGCGCCCGCCGGCAGCGTCTCGATCCGGCAGAAGCTGACGGAATTTGCCGAGGCCGAAGGCCTGGCTTTGTAGCGGGCCTGTCGCCCGCTTCCCGCCGCCTCGCCTCCTTCCGCCCATTTGAGACTGAACCTATGTTGTCACTCCCCGAAGCCAAACTGGACGTCCTGCTCGCGCATCACGCCTCTCTGGAGGCAGAATCGCTCGGCCAGCTCGCCTCTGAGCGCTACGTCCAGATCACCCGCGAGCTCGCCGAGATCACGCCGCTGATCGAGGCAGTGAAGGCTTATCGCTCTGCCGTCAAAGAACTCGCCGACACCGAGGCGCTGATCGCCGATCCCGCAACGGATGCCGAGATGCGCAGCATGGCGGAAGCCGAACGCGAGGAGCTGACGCCCAGGATCGAGGATCTGGTCCAGAAGATTCGCGTCGCGCTGCTGCCCAAGGATGCGATGGACGACCGCAACGTGGTGCTGGAAATCCGCGCCGGCACCGGCGGCGACGAGGCGTCATTGTTCGCCGGCGACCTGTTCCGGATGTACGAGCGCTTCGCGAGCTTGCAGGGCTGGAAGGTCGAGGTGATCTCCGCGAGCGAAGGCACCGTCGGCGGCTACAAGGAAATCATCGCGGAGGTGCAGGGCCGCGGCGCATTCTCCAAGCTGAAGTTCGAGTCCGGCGTGCACCGTGTGCAGCGCGTGCCCGACACGGAAACGCAGGGACGCATCCACACCTCGGCCGCGACGGTGGCCGTGCTGCCCGAGGTCGAGGATGTCGACGTCGACATCAAGAACGACGACCTGCGCATCGAGACCATGCGCGCGCAGGGCGCCGGCGGCCAGCACGTCAACAAGACGGAATCGGCGATCCGCATCACCCACATCCCGACCGGCATCGTCGTGATGATGCAGGACAGCCGCTCGCAGCATAAGAACCGCGCCTCCGCCATGAACATCCTGCGCTCGCGCATCTACGACGCCGAGCGGCAGCGCGTCGACGCCGCACGCTCGGCTGAGCGCAAGGAGAAGGTCGGCTCCGGCGACCGCAGCGAGCGCATCCGCACCTACAACTTCCCGCAAGGGCGCGTCACCGATCACCGCATCAATCTGACGCTCTACAAGCTGCCGCAGGTCATCGCGGGCGAAGCGCTGGGCGAATTGATCGACGCGCTGACCACCGAGCACCAGGCCGCGCAGCTCGCCGCGCAAGGCGCGGCGGCTTAGATCCCGCGCCTTAGCGCGTCTTGTTCAGCGCGTCTTCTTCAGCGCTCTTGGCCCGAAACGATCGCAGGATCTTGCCCAGGGCGGGAGCAGCAGCACTCAGCTCCTGCAGATGAATGCGCGAGAGGGATCGCAGCCTCTGCTCGCCCTTGGCCGTCAGCTTGACCAGGACACGTCTCGCATCCCCGGGATCGGCCTCCCGGCCGATCAGCTTCAGCTTCGCCATGCGATCCACCAGCTCGACGGCAGTATGGTGCCGGATCAGGAGGAAGCGCGCGATGTCGCCGACGCTGGCACCGTTACTGTCGGCCAATCCCTTGATCGCCAGCAACGCCTGGTGCTGCTGCGGCGTCAACCCGGCCCGCTGGGCCGCGGCCTCGCTGAATGCCAGGAAGGTGCGCAGCTGGTAGCGGAACTGCGCAAGCGCCGCATAATCGGCCTCGCGCATCGCACCGCCTTTTGAGGGCACCGCACGCGCCGGGCGTGTCGTCTTCCGCTTCGGTTGAGCCATTCCCTGCCTTCGACGTCGAGCCCACCGGTGCAGCGGGCGGCTATCGAGACTAGCAAGGAAGGACACGTGGAGCCAACCAACGTGCGCCGCGGATGCACATTTATCGGCGCCTCGAGAGCGGCCTATTCGAAGCTCGACAGCAGGATCTTCACCAGGATGACCTGAAACGCGATCGGGATGCGGACGCTCTTCCGCCGGATCGAGCGCTGGAGCGCGCTGACGATCTCGGCGCTGGTCAAGGCACCTGCCGACGCATTTGCGATCAATTCCGTCCACATCTCCGACAGCGAGCCGCCGCGCCGGATCACGGGCTTGATGGTGACGCCGCAGCCCTGCGCCCAGTCGATGATCTCCCGCATCGTGTGTGGTCCGCAGTTGCGTGCGGTCGCGAGGCGCTCGGCCGTCAGCGCCAGCAGCAGCTCGCGCGAGGGCGACCACGTCCCCTTCGGCGGCTGTTCGCCGGCAAGTTCGACTGCGAGTTCCTTCAGAACATTCTGGGCGCGCACACTCAGCTTCTTCATCGGGCCGGGCGCACGCTTCGTCTGAAGGGAACCTGTGGTCGGCCCGCGCCAGCCGGCAGGCCGGCTGCGCGGCTCGGGCATGCGGGAGGCATCGCCGGACTGCGGCGGCGCGCGTTGGTCGTTCACCTCACCCGCAGGCCACCCGGCCTCTTGCCTCTCCGCCTCTTGCGGCCAGGCTTGTTGTTTCCGGGCACCCGCCACTGTCGTCTGCCGCGCCATTTCTCTCGCCGAATCCGTCAGCCTCGTACTCACAAAGACTAATATATATCGTGATCCGATATGTTTTCACGACATAATTTTCGTCGTTCGACCAAAGGCGAAATTGACAGAAGGTCTTCACAAGCAATGCTTACGACCAAGAGTTACACGCGGATGTGACGTGCCCGGCGCAACAGGCCAAGCGAAGCCGTCTGCCGCCGGACAGGTCGTGTTTGGCCCTAAGAAACAAGACCGATGTTCGGAGGAAACGACCATGACTGACAATCTCATCCGCCGTGGCCTCGGCCGCGGCATCTCACGCCGCGGCCTGCTCCAGAGCACCGCAGGCATCATTGGCGGCTCGATGCTGCCCGCGATGCCGGCATTTGCCGAGGACAAGGCGGCGATCGGCACCTACCCCGCGGGCGTTTCTGGTTCCTCCGCCTTCATCGGAATCTCCGTGCCGCGCACCGGAACCTATGCCGTGCAGGGCGAAGACGAGCTCAAGGGCTATCAGCTCGCGATCGAGCACATCAACGAAGGTCACGAGCTGATCAAGAAGATCTCGCCGAAGACCAGCAAGGGCGTGCTCGGCAAGGAACTGACGTTCGGCGTTGCGGATTCCGCGGCCAAGCCCAACGAGGCGGTGCAGGCGCAGCAGCGCTTCGTCAGCGAGAACAAGGCCATCATGATCACCGGCGGCACGTCGAGCGCCGTTGCGGTCGCGCTGAACAAGCTGGCCCAGCGCGAGCACGTGCTGTTCGTGTGCGGCATCTCCGGCTCGAACGACACCACCGGCAAGGACTGCGTTCGCTACGGCTTCCGCCAGAACTTCTTCGGCCAGACCGCAGCCGCGGCGATCGGACCGGTGATGGTGAAGGAGTTCGGCAAGAACAAAAAGGCGGCCTACCTCACGCCGGACTACACCTACGGCCACACCGTCACCAAGTCGATGCAGGACTTCCTCGCGACTACCGGCTGGACCACCGCGACCAACCAGGTCGCGCCGCTCGGCGCGCCCGACTATTCCTCATACCTGCTGAACGTCGCGAATTCCGGCGCCGACGTGCTGATCAACGTCAACTGGGGCCACGACGCGGTGCTGTCGACCCAGCAGGCCAAGCAGTTCGGCGTGCTCGACAAGATGAAGCTGGTCGTCCCCTACCAGGTGCCCTTCATCGCGCGCGAGACCGGCGGCCTGATGCAGGGCGTCTACGCCGCCACCGACTATTGGTGGACGATCGAGGACAAGTTCCCGCTGGCCAAAATGTTCAACGCGGCCTTCGAGAAGAAGTACGGCTACAAGCCGGAATGGGGCGCGGAGAATGCCTATGTCAGCTTCGCGCACTGGGCCCGCATGTGCGAGGAGGCCGGCAGCTTCGATCCGCCCGACGTGATCAAGGCCTATGAGAAGGGCGAGACCCTGCCCTCCCTGGTCGGCGACGTGCATTACCGGCCCGAGGACCATCAGTGCGTCCGTCCGGTGATCATCGTGAAGGGCAAGCAGCAAAAGGACATGAAGAACAAGGAAGACTGGTACGACGTCGTCGAGATCGTCCCGGGTGAAGGCCTGATGCAGAAGCCGGACGCCTTCGGCTGCCATCTCGGCGACTACACCTGAGCCCGAGCTAACCCCTGTGACGCCGTAGGTCGCTTCCTGCTCCTGCGGCGTCACCTTTTTTGACGCAGCTCGCGCGCGTCGCAACCGCGATCATTGCATGATTAGTTGGCCCAATCTCGTTTCTCAACTCTTCAACGGGCTCGCGCTCGGCGCACTGCTCGCACTGATCAGCTCCGGCCTGACCATCATTTACGGCACGCTCGGCGTGCTCAACCTCGCGCATGGCGCGATGTTCATGATCGGCGGCTATGCCGGCTTCGTCGCATACCAGTATACGGGTTCGTTCACTGTTGCCGTCATCGCCGGCTCCCTGTTCGTGATGCTGCTCGGCGTTCTGATGGAACGCGTCATCATCCGCCATTTCTATCATCGCCCGCACGAGGATCAGCTGCTCGTGACCTTCGGGCTCGGCATCTGCTTCGTCGAGGTCGTGCGCCTGATCTTCTCGAGCCAGTCGCAGATCGTTCCGCCGCCGGCGCTGTTCCAGGGCATCACCAATCTCGGCTTCATGTACTATCCGACCTACCGCCTCGCCGTGGTGGGCATCGTCGCGATCGCGCTCAGTGCGCTGTTCCTCGTTCTCTACCGGACCCGCCTCGGCATGATCGTGCGTGCCGGCATCGAGGATTCCGTCATGGTGGATTCGCTCGGCATCAACGTCTACCGCGTCTTCATGGTCGTGTTCGGCATCGGCGCGATGGCTGCGGGCTTTGCCGGCATCATCAATGCGCCGGTGGTCTCGCTGACGCCGGGCGTTGGCGACGACATCCTCGTCGAGACCTTCGTGGTGGTGGTGATCGGCGGCGTCGGCTCGTTCCCAGGCGCCATCCTGGGCGGCCTGATCGCCGGCGAGATCATCAGCATCACCTCCATGTTCAACCCCGGCTACGCCTATGCGATGCTGTTTGCGGCGATGACGCTCGTGCTCGTGGTGCGACCGCATGGCCTGCTCGGCGTGCAGGGCCGCGAATAAGTGATCCCCTGATGCTCAAGCAACGCCCGTACCTGATCGAGACACTGACGGCCATCGGGCTGATCGTGGCTCCCTTCGTGCTGCCTCATCTCGGCTTCGCGCCGAACACGGTGAACCGGATCCTGGTCTGGGGCCTGTTCGGTCTCGGCTTCGACATCCTGTTCGGCTTCACCGGCCTGTTGTCGTTCGGCCAGTCCGCCTTCTACGGCACCGGCGGCTTCGTCGCCGCTTACCTCCTGACCCGCGCCGGCTTCGGCAACGTGCTGGGCGCGCTGATCATCGGCATGATCGCGGCAGCTGCGACCGGCTATCTGGTCGGCCTGATCGCGCTGCGCCGCACCGGCATCTACTTCGCTATGATCACCGTGGCGATCGCGGAGGTGTTCTTCTTCGTCGAGTTCAATCCGCTCTCGGATTTCACCGGCGGCGAGAACGGCCTGCCTGGCGTGCCGATGCCGAGCTTCAATCTCGGCTTCACCACCATTCACTTCACCGACGGCTGGTCGCTCTATCAGTTCATCGCGCTGTGCTACTTCGTCGGCGTCATCATCGCGCTCAGGATCGTGCGCTCCCCGGTCGGCGCCATCCTCAGCGCTGTCAGGGACAATCCGCTGCGCGCCACTGCGGTCGGCCACAACATCCACGGCTACAAGCTGACCGCCTTCGTGATCGCCGCGGCTTACGCGGGCTTCGCCGGCGGCCTGCTCGGCGTGCTCCAGGCCTTCATGCCGCCCGACGCCTTCACCTTCGACACCTCCGGCCAGCTCGTGATGCAGACCGCCATTGGTGGTCGAGGCACGCTGTTCGGACCGCTCGTCGGCGCGGCCGTCTGGCTCTTCCTTCAGGATTTTCTGCAGGCAGCACTCGACCTGGGAGCGACCTGGAAGCTCGTGCTGGGCGTGGTGTTCGTGCTGCTGGTCTGCTTCCTGCGCGGCGGCATCGTCGGCGGTCTTGCGGACCTCTATCGTCTTGTGTCCGGCAAACGGGCGCGGAAGGATGCGGAAGCGGAGCAACAGGCCGCGGACGCCGAGGCCGCGCGACAACCTGCTCCGGCGCCGATGCTGGCCAAGCAGGTCGAGCACCCCGCCTATTCCGGTCCGATCCTGAAAGCCACCGGCCTCACCAAGCGCTATGGCGGTCTCGTCGCCAACAGCGACATCGATTTCAGCGTCAATCAGGGCGAGCTGCGCGGGATCATCGGCCCCAACGGCGCCGGCAAATCGACCTTCTTCAAGATGCTGACCTGCGAGATTCCGCCGACCTCGGGCCAGATCGTGTTCGAGGGACGGGACATCACGGGATTGAGGGTCACCGAGGTTTGCCAGCTCGGACTCACCAAGAGCTACCAGGTCAACCAGCTCTTCACCGGACTGACGGTGCGGCAGAACCTGACGATCGCAGCGCTCGCCGAGCTGCGCGGAAAGTTCCGGCTCGATCTGTTCCGCAAGCTCCCAGGCGTCAAGGGCCTGACGGAGCAGGTGGAGCACACGCTCGCGCTGGTCAACCTGACAGGCCGTGCCGACACGCAGGTCGCCGAGCTCGCCTATGGCGAGAAGCGCAGGCTGGAGATTGGGCTTGCGCTCGCCACCTCGCCGCGCCTGCTGCTGCTCGACGAGCCGCTCGCCGGCATGAGCCCCCGCGAACGGGTCGAGACCGTCAGACTGCTCAAATCGATCGCGCGCGGCCGCACCATGATCATCATCGACCACGACATGGATTCGCTGTTCGAGCTGGTCGAGCGCGTGACCGTGCTGCAGGAGGGCCGGGTGCTGCTCGACGGCACGCCGGAGGAAATCAGGACCAACGCCGCAGTGCAGGAAGCCTATCTCGGCGGCGTGCACGGAGAGATCGCCGCATGAGCCTGATCGAGGTCAACGGCCTGAACAGCTACTACGGGGATTCCCACATCCTGTTCGACGTCGCCATGCACGTCGAGCGTCACGAGGTGGTGGCGCTGCTCGGCCGCAACGGCGCCGGCAAGAGCACGACACTGAAAAGCCTGATGGGTGTCGTGACGCCGCGCAGCGGCACCGTGAAGTTCGACGGCATCGACATCGCCGGACGCAGGAGCCACAAGATCGCGCAGGCGGGAATGCAGCTCGTGCACGAGGAGCGCCGCATCTTCGGCAGCCTGTCGGTGGAGGAGAACATCGTCCTCGCCGGGATCACCGCGCCGAAGCGCTGGCCGCTCGGCCGCATCTACGAGATGTTTCCGCGGCTCAAGGAGCGGCGCAACAACCGCGGCACCGAGCTCTCCGGCGGCGAGCAGCAGATGCTCGCGATCGCGCGGGCGCTGGTGCGGGATCCCAAGATCGTGCTGCTGGACGAGCCGTTCGAGGGGCTTGCCCCCGTCATCGTCCACGATCTCGTCAAGGCCTGCCGCGAGCTCGCGGCCGCCGGCCAGACCATCGTGCTGGTCGAGCAGAACCTGGCGGCGACGCTGGCGCTGGCGAGGCGGATCTACATCATCAACAATGGCCACATCGTGCACGAGGGCCCGGCGCAGGAGCTCAAGGCCCAGCCGGAATTGCTCCAGCGCTACCTTGGCGTCTAGGGCGTGTACCCATAAAATCCGGGATGTTTGCTTTCGAGGGTAAAGCGGACACGCGGCCCCCGCCCCGGAACGTCGCCTTGTGCCCAAAGCGGACACAGGGTCGCCTGTAGCCGAGGCGAGGTCTTGCCCAAGCCGAACCGAACATAAGGGAGGAAACGCTATGAGCGCGGTCTGGCCGGAGATCCCCTTCGAGGCATGGCGCGAAACCTGCTCCGCGCTTCATTTGTATTGCCAGATTGTCGGCAAGTATAGGCTCGCGAGAACGGCGTGGGTCAACCATTCCTGGCACGCGACCTTCTACGTGAATGCACGCGGGCTCACGACTTCGCTGATTCCAGACGCATCAGGTATCGAGATCGTCTTCGATCTCTCCCGTCATGTCCTGATCGGAGAGGCAGCTGATGGGTGCCGGGCTGAAATGCCGCTCGGGCGAATGTCCGTCGCCGAATTTCACGCCCGGTTCTGTGATTTGGTAAGACATCTCGGCGGAACACCAGAATTCGACGCTCGGCCCAGTGAAGTCCCAGATCCGATCCCGTTCAGGGAGGACCGCCAAATCAGGCCCTACGACGCAGACGCCGTGAGGCGGTTCTTCAGCGCCCTCGTCGCGATCAACGGAGTGTTCTATCGGTTTCGGACGGGGTTCACCGGGAAGGTCAGTCCGGTCCATCTCTTCTGGGGCAGCTTCGATCTCGCGGTGACGCGCTTCTCTGGGCGTCCCGCTCCGCTTCACCCGGGTGGCGTCCCGGGTTTGCCGGACGTTGTGACCCGCGAGGCCTACAGCGACGAGGTCTCATCCGCCGGCTTTTGGCCGGGCGGAGGTGGTACAGACTTTGCGGCTTTCTACTCCTATGCCTATCCCACCCCGAATGGCTTTGCTGACGAACAGGTAATGCCGGCGGGCGCATACTTCGATCAGAAGCTCGGCGAATATCTCCTGCCCTACGATCTTGTGCGAAAATCGAGCGAGCCGGAGGCGACGCTCATGGCGTTTCTGCAAAGCACCTATCGGGCGGCAGCTGATACCGGACGCTGGGATCATGCCGCGCTCGAATGTCCGATTGGCTACCCTCTTCGACCCCGCCCCCTGAACAAGAAATCATGAAGGTTCGAGGAAAGATCGCTGGCTGGTAGTTTGGGTGGAGCGAAGCTGCACTCGTCAATCTCGAGTTTGTAGCGATGATGGGTCGCAACAGCTCTACCTCCGGCGACGTTCGCTATTCGGCGCCTAATGGCAGACAAGCAGACTTCAGCCGTGCCTGACTCACGCACTATGGTACATGGTCTAGTCAGACGCCAAGTTCAGCCACCAAGTGCCGCAATCATCCGTTTGGCCTGTTCAGCGAGCACCGCCATCTCTTCCTTGCGCGTCTGCGCCGGCAGCAGTTCGACGCCGGCCCTGACCGGCATGACGTGCATGTGCAGGTGAAAGACCACCTGCCCGCTGGCCCGCTCGCTGAACTGCTGGAGGATAATGCCCTCGGCATCGAACGCCTTCATCGCAGCAATCGCAATCCGCTTCGCGGTCCGGGCGACCGCAGCAAGATCGTCATCCGCTATGTCCAGGATGCCGCGCGCCGGCGCCCGGGGAACGACCAGCGTGTGCCCGGGCGAGCGCGGCATGATGTCGAGGAAGGCGAAGCTGCGGTCGTCCCTGAACACCTCGAAGCAGGGAATCTCGCCGCGCAGGATCTTTGCGAAGACGTTCTGATCGTCATAAGCCGTCATGGATGCCTCCTTCGCCGCGAGGTGCGATCAAACGCGCTCCTTTCCGTTGACGCAAGCAATGCCGCCGATCTATCCACGATGCCAGGCAGGATGGCTCCATTGGCGACAGGCGATTCCGGAAACAGCATCGAGAGCGCGCGGCGCGCCCTCACCGCGCGGCTGCAATCGGCCGGCCTCGAGGAGGCCGCCCTCGATGCGCGCCTGCTCGTCGGCGCCGCGCTGGAGCTCGATCTGACCGGCATGGTCACGCAGGCGGCGCGGCAACTCACGCCCGAGGAGGCCGCGCGGCTCGAAGGATATGCGCAGCGCCGGCTTGCGCATGAGCCGGTCGCGCGCATTCTCGGCGCGCGGGAATTCTGGGGCCTGCCGTTCCGCCTGTCCGAGGCGACGCTGGTGCCGCGACCGGACACCGAGACCGTGGTCGAGCTGGCGCTCGAGATTTTTCGCGGGCTCACGATATCCGGGCGGCGCCCGCGGATCGCTGATATCGGCGTCGGATCGGGCGCCATCCTGCTCGCACTGCTGCACGAGATTCCCGAGGCGTTCGGCGTCGGCACCGATGTCAGCCTGACGGCACTCGAAACCGCGCGCGACAACGCGGCTGCGCTCGGCCTCGCCGACCGCGCCGGCTTCGTCGCCTGCTCCTATGCGGCAGCGCTTCGTGGCCCGTTCGATCTCATCGTGTCGAACCCGCCCTATATTCCCTCAGGGGAAATTCCGAAACTGAGCATCGAGGTGCGCGAGCACGATCCGCATCTGGCGCTCGACGGCGGCAATGATGGCTATGACGCCTATCGCGCCCTGATTCCGCAGGCGGCCGAACGGCTCGCGCCCGGCGGGGCCCTGATCGTCGAGGCCGGACAGGGGCAGGCCCGCGATATCGAAACCTTGATGGCGGCCGCCGCGTTAACAGTGGACAGGCCACCCAGCGCCGATCTGGCGGGCATCCTGCGGGCCGTTTCGGCCCGAAAAATGCCCCCATAAAAGCCGGATTGGCCTGTAAAAACCTCTTGGAATATCCCGTCGGAACGACTACGTTCCGGTCAACACATCGGTACCGGCCCCGTAGACCTACGGGTGAAAGCCGGGCTCTCGGGCGAGAGCTTTACTGATTTGAAGGTTCCAAGCCGCAGGTCCTGTTGAGCGCGATGGCCAGTGGAGCTGCGCTGCTCTCCGACCGCAACGTGAACGAAAGCCTGATATTGCGCTTGAAGACTTACGCGAGAAAGCTGGGCTTGTTTCGGCAGGCAAAATGAATGGGTTCGCTGGCGATGAATGCTGGCGAGTGGGGAACGCGTCTTTGTTGAACGCGACGGTCGACAAACATCGGCAGGGTTCAAGCCGCTCTTGCGCGCGGTGCGCGCGAGAAATGTGAGCCGCTGTCACCAGGTCACTCTCAGCAATCAGTAGTGCGTGCAACCTTTAGGCTGGAATTAAAGGCAGGACATGAGAAACGGTCAGAACAAGCAGCGGATGCGCAACCGCAACAATAATAACAACAACAACCGGCGCAGCCAGAACCCGATGACCCGGGTCTACGAGTCCAACGGACCCGACATCAAGATCCGCGGCACCGCCTCGCACATCGCCGAGAAATATCTCCAGCTTGCGCGCGACGCGCGCTCCTCCGGCGATCCCGTTGCAGCCGAGAACTACTACCAGCACGCCGAGCATTATTTCCGCCTGATCGCCGCCGCTCAGGAACAGTTCCGCCAGAACCAGCAGCCGCGCGGCGACGAGCCGATCAGCACGAGCAGCGACTTCGGCGAGGACGACGGCGAGAATTTCTCGAATTTCGGCCAGGAACCGGGCTTCGTTCCGCAACCGCAGCAGCAGCCTTACACGCGCGACGGCCAGCGCGATCATCAGCAGCGCGACAACCAGCAGCCTTATCAGCGCGACCAGCAGCAGCAGCCGCGCGAGCACCGCGAGCGCGATCATCGTCCGCAGCCGCAGTATCAGCCCCAGCCGCAACCGCAGAACCAGCCGCAGCCCGTCGTTGCCGATGCCGGCAGCGTCGACCGCCTGCCCTCCTTCATCACCGGCGCGCAGCCGCAGGTGAATGCCGGCCAGGGCGGCTTCGAGGGCGGCGGTGGCGGCGGCGAGCGTTATCCGCGCCGCCGGCGCCGGCCGCATGGTCCGCGTCCCGAGCGCGAAGCCGCTCCGGCCGCTTCCGGCGACGATCACGCGCCCAGCGAGTAAGCCGCAGGCCCTATCGGATTTATCGAATTGCAATCGTCCCGGCCACGCCGGGACGATTTGCTTTTGAGGCATTGAGTATTGGTTAGCTCGATGCGAGCTCTGCGCGCATCACCTCTCCCGTGGGGAGAGGTGAACGCCGGCGATGGCCAGCATGATTTCATCGAGTTTCAGCTGCGCGTGACCGTCGTGGACGACGGCACCAGCACTGGCTTGGTCAGCGCGGGAATCAACCGTGCCCGTTCGCGCTTGGCGGGGATGGCGCGGTAGACCTGCTTGGTCGCCTCGACGATGTGCACGCCCGCGAAGGGCAGCGACAGCGCCGCGCCCGCGCGCTCCCACATCTGCGCCGATTTCAGCACCCAGCCGCCGGCATAGGGCGGCATGAACAGCGCTTCGCCCCAGGCGGTCGGCGTGAACCAGGTCTGGCGCAGCAGATCGGTGATCTGCGAGCGCGAATAGGGCCGGCCATGGCCGAACGGCGTATTGTCGGTACGGGTCCACACCCCGCGCCGGTTCGGGATCACCGCGATGACGCGGCCGGACGGCGACAGCACGCGCCAGACCTCGCGCAGCAGCGCGGCCGGATCGTCCGACATCTCCAGCGCATGGACCAGGAGGATGCGGTCGACCGCGGCGTCAGGAAGCGGCAACGAGAATTCATCCACCAGCGAAGCCAGTGCCGGCCGTCCCGTCGGCCATTTCAGAACGCCCTGGGCCGCCGGCATGAAGGCGATGCAGCGCTCCGCGTCCTCGCGGAACAGGCCGAGATAGGGCGTCGGATAGCCGATGCCGAGCACGCGCTGGCCCTCGGCGTTCGGCCAGCGCTGCCTGATGCCGCGGTTGATCATTTGCCGCGCCACAATCCCGAGTCGACGGGAATAGAACTCGCGGAGGTCGACGACGTCGATGCTCATGACGGCAATGTAACATGCACAAGGCCGCCGCCGCGCGCGGAATATTGCATTGCCTGCGCAACGTTAACGCCATATTTGTCTGGCGGGGCTGAGCGCGATGGAGATGTCATGGCCGCCGAAATTCGTACTTTCAACTGTTTAAACGACAATTTCGGTTATCTGATCCACGATGTGGAAACCAAGGCAACCGCTTCGATCGACGCGCCGGAGGCCGGCCCCATCCTGAAGGCGCTGGAGCGCGAGGGCTGGCAGCTCACGGATATCCTGATCACCCATCATCACGGCGATCATGTCGGCGGGGTCGCCGAACTCAAGCAGAAATACAATTGCCGCGTCGTCGCGCCGCACGACAAGACGACGAAGATTGCCGACGTCGACCTGCGCGTCGCCAATGGCGACGTGGTCAAGATCGGCACCTTGCTGGGGCGCGTCGTCGAGACGCCCGGCCACACGCTCGACCACGTCTCCTACGTGTTCGACACCGAGAAGACGGTGTTCGCCGCCGACACGCTGTTCTCGATCGGCTGCGGCCGGGTGTTCGAAGGCACCTACCCGATGATGTGGGATTCGCTTCTGAAGCTGCGGGCCCTGCCCGACGACTTCAAGCTCTATTGCGGCCACGAATACACCGCCTCGAACGTCAAGTTTGCGCTCACCATCGAGCCGGACAATGCGGCGCTCCAGGCGCGCGCGGCGGAAGTTGCCAAGCTCCGCGCCGAGAACAAGCCGACCATTCCCTCACTGCTTGGTGAAGAGAAGCGAGCAAATGTGTTCCTGCGCGCTGATGAACCCTCGGTCGCAGCCAGGCTACACATGAAGGGTGCTGATGCCGCCGTCGTGTTCGGCGAATTGCGCGAGCGCAAGAACAAGTCCTGACGGGAATCGATGCCGACCGCAGCCGAGATCATCGCGCGCCTCGAACTCCGCCCGCATCCCGAAGGCGGGCATTACCGCGAGACCTTTCGCGACCAGACAACGGACGCCAACGGACGATCGCGCTCGACCCTGATTTACTTCCTGCTCGCGCGCGGCGAGCGCTCGCACTGGCACCGCATCGATGCGGTCGAGATCTGGCACTATTATGCGGGCAGCCCGTTGACGCTGCGCATCGCGCATGAAGGCTGCTCCCAGCACGAGGTGCGCCTCGGCACCGATCTTGTGAGCGGCGAGCGGCCGCAGGCGATCGTGCCGGCCGACGCCTGGCAGATGGCAGAGACCACTGGCGAGTGGACGCTGGTCGGCTGCACCGTGGCACCCGCGTTCGAATTCGCAAAATTCGAGCTCGCGCCGAAGGGCTGGGAGCCTTAGGCAAGCTGTCATTCCGGGGCGCCGCAAAGCGGCGAGCTATGATGCGCAATTGCGCATCGGAGAATCCATCTCTCCATCATTGACGCCGATAAATGGATTCCGGGTTCGATGCTGCGCATCGCCCCCCGGGAATGACAGTCATCGCTTCCGCAGCACCATGTCCTTCGCCGCGATCAGGCCGCCGCCGGCGATCAGAATGGCGGCGATGGCGATGTTGGCGCTGGCCTTGGCAAAACCGGCAGCGATGAGGAAGCCGGTCGAGAGCAGCGGCGTCGCGTAGGAGGCGGCGCCGAGCACGCGGATGTCGCCACGCTTCATGCCGATGTCCCAGGCATAGAATGCTGCACCGACGGGGCCGATGCCGAGCGCGATCACGGAGAGCCATTGCAGCGTGGTCTCGGGCCACACGGTGGTTTCAAGCAAACCATGCATTAGCGCGGCGAGCACCGCGGTGGCGAGACAGAAGCCTGCGACGGCATCGGTCGGCACGGCCTTCAGCCGGCGCGACAGCACCGAATAGGTTGCCCAGACGAACGCCGCGACGAACGCAGCGATCAATCCCGGCACCTGGCCCGGCGCGAAACCGGAGGTGCTGCCGGCAAACAGCAGCACGGTGCCGACGAGGCCGAGCACGGCACCGATGATGTGATGCACGGCAAGCCGCTCGCCCGGCAGGAATGACGAGAACAGCACGATCAACAGCGGCCACAAATAATTGAGAAGGCCTGCTTCGGCCGGCGGCGCGAAACGCAGGGCGAGGAAATAGAGGGCGTGATAGCCGAACAGGCCGCCGACGCCGACCGCCCAGACGACAAGCGGCTGGCGCAGGCTCGTGGCGGCCCCGTCGCGGCCGATCCAGGTGAGGAGCCCGACGAGACCGCCGATCGCGAACGTCATCGCGGCAAGCTGAAAGGCGGGGATTTTCCCGGTCGCCACCGTCATCACGGAGAGCAGCGACCACATCAGGATTGCGGTCAATCCGATCAGCGTGGCTGTGCGCGGGGTCATCAATTGAAGGGCTCTGAGGACGCGGATGCCCGGCACGAGGCCGGGCATTTTCGTCTTCACTATCGCCTTGTCGCGCCTGAAGCTACAGGCTTTTAGCTTAAAGGCTTGGCGCCATATAAAGGCTTTGTGCCATATCAGGTCTGATATTGGCCGCCATTGATGGTCAGCGTCGACCCGGTGATGAAGCCGGCCTCGTCGGCCGCGAGGAACACCACCGCGCGCGCGATCTCCTCGGGCTCGCCGAGCCGGCTGACCGGGATCTGCGGGATCACGTTCTTCTCCAGAACGTCCTTCGGCACCGCCTGCACCATTTCGGTGTTGATATAGCCGGGGCAGATCGCGTTCACAGTGATGCCGCCCTTGGCGTTCTCGAGCGCGAGCGCCTTGGTGAAGCCGATGTCGCCGGCCTTCGCCGCGGAATAGTTGACCTGACCGAACTGCCCTTTCTGGCCGTTGATCGACGAGATCGAGATGACGCGGCCGAACTTGCGCGCGCGCATGCCTTCGATCACCTGGCGCGTCATGTTGAACAGCGAGCCGAGATTGGTGTTGATCACGGCGTTCCACTGCTCGAGCGTCATCTTGTGGAAGGCGGTGTCGCGGGTGATGCCGGCATTGTTGACGAGCACGTCGACGGGACCGAGATCAGCTTCAACCTTCTTCACGCCTTCCGCACAGGCATCGAACGACGCGACGTCCCATTTATAGACGGCGATACCGGTCTCGGCCTTGAACTTCTCCGCCGCGGCATCATTGCCGGCATAGCTCGCTGCGACCTTGTAGCCAGCTGCCTTCAGCGCCTTGCTGATCGCAGCACCAATGCCCCGCGTACCACCCGTCACCAGTGCAACTCGTGCCATCTCAAGCTTCCTTCCCTTGGACTCAATCATTGATGCTGATTAGCGATGGTTTTTAACGACGGATTATGCGGCTGGTTTGACGGACATCAAGAACAAAACGCCCGGCGTTGAGCCGGGCGTTTGTATTTAGTCGAGGCTTGCGCAGTTGCGAAGAATATTTGATTTGCAACCGCCGCCTTTTTAGCCGCGTGCAACGCACTGAGTCAGGTGTGCAGCGCACGCGTCAGTTGCGCGATGCATGTTTTCGTTTGGTGCCTCGCCCACATCAATCGCGGGCAAGGCACATGGCAATGCCCATGCCGCCGCCGATGCACAGCGTGGCGAGGCCCTTCTTCGAATCGCGCTTCTGCATTTCGTGCAGCAAGGTCACCAGCACGCGCGCGCCGGAGGCGCCGATCGGATGGCCGATCGCGATCGCGCCGCCGTTGACGTTGACCTTCGAAGTATCCCAGCCGAGATCCTTGTTGACGGCGCAGGCCTGCGCCGCGAAGGCCTCGTTGGCCTCGATCAGGTCGAGATCGCCGACGTTCCAGCCGGCCTTCTTCAGCGCGGCGCGCGAGGCCGGGATCGGGCCCGAGCCCATGATCTTCGGATCGACACCGGCCTGCGCCCAGGACACGATGCGCGCGAGCGGCTTCTTGCCTTCCTTCGCGGCCTGCTTGGCGGTCATCAGCACCACGGCGGCAGCGCCGTCATTGATGCCCGAGGCCGAGCCCGCGGTGACCGTGCCATCCTTCTCGAAGGCGGGCTTGAGCTTGGCCATCGCGTCGAGCGTGGCGCCATGGCGCGGGTATTCGTCGGCGCTGACGACGACGTCGCCCTTGCGGGTCTTGATCGTGACGGGAACGATCTCGTCGTTGAACTTGCCGGCCTTCTGCGCGGCCTCGGCCTTCTGCTGCGAGGCGACCGCGAATTCGTCCTGCTGCGCGCGGGTGATCTGCCACTGCCGTGCGACGTTCTCGGCGGTGTTGCCCATGTGGTAGCCGTTGAAGGCATCCCACAGGCCATCCTTGATCATGGTGTCGACGAACTCGACCGCGCCCATCTTGACGCCGCCGCGCAGATACTGGGCGTGCGGAGCCATGCTCATGGATTCCTGGCCGCCGGCGACCACGATCTCGGAATCGCCGTTGAGCAGCGCCTGGTAGCCGAGCGCGACCGTGCGCAGGCCCGAGCCGCAAAGCTGGTTCACGCCCCAGGCCGGGCTTTCCACCGGAATACCCGCGCCAATCGAGGCCTGGCGGGCGGGGTTCTGGCCCTGAGCGGCGGTCAGGATCTGCCCCATGATGACTTCCGAGACCCGGCCGGGCTCGATGCCACCACGCTCAAGCGCGGCCTTGATGGCGACGGCGCCGAGATCGTGGGCGGGAAGGGTCGCGAACGCTCCGTTGAAGCTTCCGACCGGGGTGCGGGCGGCGCTGACGATGACGACATCGTCTGACATGGGCATCTCCTGAGGCTTGAGGTTCTGAAAAAAAGGGGCAGGCGGGCGCTGGGAACGGCCAGCCAGTCTCGTAAGGCATCCTGTTAACGTCGTTGAGGCATGTCAATCGGCCGGCGACCGAATTCATGCCGCAGCGCATTCAAAATAGCGTTCTTGGCGCTTTCGCAAGCAAGTTTTTGCTGTGCGACTAACCGTGGCGCACAAAACGGTAGCGTGACCCCTTTGAAAATGCTTATTTTGTTGCGTTGCGTACTCGTCCCGCGCCTTGCGGCAATGCCGCAGGTTCCTGTTCTCAGTGTCTTTGAAGTGAGAGCCCATGGCGAAATCTGACCAACCCACCACCATCAAGAAATACGCGAATCGCCGGCTCTATAACACCGGAACGAGCACTTACGTGACGCTCGAGGACCTCGCCGCCATGGTCAAGGACGGCGAAGATTTCCTAGTCTACGATGCCAAGACCGGCGACGACATCACCCGCTCCGTGCTCGCCCAGATCATCTTCGAGCAGGAGAACAAGGCCGGCCAGAACCTGCTCCCGACCACTTTCCTGCGCCAGCTGATCCGCTTCTACGGCGACAGCATGCAGATGGTGGTGCCGAAATATCTGGAGCAGTCGATCGCGACGCTGACCCAGGAGCAGGAAAAGTTTCGCAAGCAGATCGCCAACACGCTGTCCGGCACGCCCTTCGCTCCGTTGGAAGAACAAGTCCGCCGCAACATGGAGCTGTTCCAGCAAACCTTCTCGATGTTCAAGCCCTTCGCAGCGCCCCGCCCGGCGGCCAGCCCGGAGCCCGATGCGAACGCCGAGACGCCGAAGGACAGCAACATTGACGAGCTTCGCCAGCAGATGAAGGAAATGCAGGAGCGCCTGGAGCGGATGTCTAAGAAGGACGAATAGGTCTTTCGTTCATGCCAGCGCGTCCGCATGCGGCGGACGCGGGGTCCGCGGATTTGTAGAGGCGCCGCCTCTTGCTCGCCGTCATCCCGGCGATGGCTGGAGCTGCCATGTCCGACCGAAGCACGCATTGGGACAACGTCTACGCCACCAAGGGTGAGGCCGAGGTGAGCTGGTATCAGGATATTCCGGCGATCTCGCTCGAGATGATCCACGCCGCCAGTCCAGATCATCGCGCAGGCATCATCGATATCGGCGGCGGCGCCTCGCGGCTGGTCGATTCGCTCCTGCAGGACGGATATCGCGATGTCGCCGTGCTGGATCTCTCCGCCAATGCGCTCGACGCTGCGAAGCGGCGGATTGGTCCGGCCGCCGCAGCCGTCGACTGGATCGTCGCCGACGCCACGGCATGGCGGCCTGCGCGCAGCTACGATGTGTGGCATGATCGCGCGGCGTTTCACTTCCTGACCGATCCGCGCGACAGGGCCGCCTACGTCGAGCGCCTGCGGTCGGCGGTTGCGCCTGGCGGCCACGTCATCATCGCCACGTTCGCGCCCGATGGTCCGGAGAAATGCAGCGGCCTGCCGGTGCAGCGCCATAACAGCGCGAGCCTCGCCGCAGAGCTCGGGCCGGGGTTCGAGCTGGTCGAGACGCGGAGCGAGGTCCACCACACGCCGTGGAATTCGACGCAGGCGTTCCAGTTCAGCCGGTTCCGAAGGCGTAGCTAAAGCTAGCTGTCATGCCCCGCCACCGGGTCTCGCCTTCGGCGAGCCCGATGACAGGTTCCGGCGGGGCATCCAGTACGCCGCGGCTTCTCGGTGAACAACGAACGTCTCTGGAATACTGGATCGCCCGATCAAGTCGGGCGATGACAGCGGAGTACTTGGCGCGCATGCGCTCGCAATGACAGGAAGTGCGCCGCCTACGCCGCCAGCTTCACCGTATGCGCAAAGTCCCAATAGAGCTTGCGCGCCCTGGTGTAGAACGGGCCCGGCTTCAGCTCGCGCGAATCGATGCGGATCACGGGCGCGACTTTTGCGAAGTTGCCGGTGGAGAAGATCTCGTCGGCGGCAAGGAAGTCGGCATAGCGCAACGTCTTCTCGACCACGGTGACGCCATCGCCGCGAAGCAGGCTGATGACGCGCTGGCGCGTGATGCCGTTGAGGAAGGTCCCGTTCGGCACCGGCGTGAAGACCACGCCGTCCTTGGCCATGAACACGTTGGAATTGCCGAACTCGGCGACGTTGCCGAGCATGTCGAGCATCAGCGCGTTCTGGAAGCCGCGCGCCGCGGCTTCGGCCAACGCACGCGAGTTGTTCGGGTAGAGGCAGGCTGCCTTGGCTTCGACCGGCGCACATTCGGCGGTGGGCCTGCGGAACGGCGACAGCGTGATGGCATTGCCGACGGGCTTCGGCATCGGCGCCTCGTAGATGCACAGGCACCAATTGGTGGTCTCCGGATCGAACAGCACACCGCCGCCCGAGCCGTTCTGCGCCCAGTACATCGGACGAACGTAAAGCTCGGCATTCACCGCGAAGCGCGCGATGCCCTCACGCGCAAGCGTGAGCCAGGTGTTGGCGTCGACCACCGGCTTCAGGCCAAAGTTGATCGCCGATTGATTGGCGCGAGCGACGTGGCGATCGAGATCGGGCGCGACGCCCTCGAATGCGCGCGCGCCGTCGAACACGACCGAGCCGAGCCAGGCGCCATGCGTGCGCGGGCCCATGATCGGCACGTTGCCGTCGTGCCACCTGCCCTCCAAGAAGG
This sequence comes from Bradyrhizobium sp. AS23.2, assembly GCF_001908185.1. Taxonomy (GTDB): domain Bacteria; phylum Pseudomonadota; class Alphaproteobacteria; order Rhizobiales; family Xanthobacteraceae; genus Bradyrhizobium. The sequence continues at coordinate 40,471 of NZ_LGHM01000013.1, read as the reverse complement.
TCCAGCTCGGCGAATATTCGATCGGCTTCCTGATCTCGGCCATGACCGGCCTCCCCTTGGCGTGATGCCGCAATGTCCGGGCACTATTGTCCCAATTTCTAAACGATTTGCTGCGCGGAACTGCAACCTTCTCCCTCCAGGAGGGGGTAAGCATCGAGGCACTATCGAAGAACAAACCGGCTATAATGTCGACTGCGCTACGGAGTTTCCCATGCCGCTCGATCCGCTCGCAAAGCGTTTGTTGACCATGATGGCTGCGGCCGCGCCGCAGGCGCGGAGCCGGCCGAGCGTCGAGGCACGGCGGCAGTCGCTGGCGAAGCTGATGCAGTTCGCACGCGCGGAGGCGCCGGATGTGACCACGTCCGACGGCATGCTGCCCGGCCCTGGAGGCGAACTCCCCTATCGCCTCTACTCGCCCGCAAGCGCGGGTGAACGCGCGCCGGGCTTCGTGTTCTTTCATGGCGGCGGGCTCGTTGCCGGAAGCGTTGCGACGCACGACCGCATCGCGGCGGCGCTGGCGCATGTGACCGGCTGCCGCCTCGTCTCGGTCGACTACCGGCTCGCGCCCGAGCACAAATTTCCCGCCGCCGTGGACGATGCGATTGCCGCTACCGAATGGGTCGCGCGCGAGGCCCCATCGCTCGGCATAGACGCCGAACGTCTGGTGGTCGGCGGCGACTCCGCCGGCGCCACGCTCGCTGCGATTGTGTGCCAGGAGGCGATGCAGAACGCCGGCCTCTCGATCGTCGCACAATGCCTGATCTGCCCGGTGCTGGATTTCGAGGAGACCTCACCCTCACGCGAGGCGTTCGCCGAAGGCCATCTGATCGATCGCGTCACGATCGAAGCCGACCTTTCCGACTATCTTCCGGACGGCATCGACGCCGCCGATCCCCGCGTCTCGCCGTTGCGCGCGACACGGCTGGCGGGCCTGCCGACCGCGATCATTCACACCGCCGAGTTTGACCCGATGCGCGACGAAGGCAATGCCTATGCGCGCAAACTGCTCACCGCGGGCGTCACCGTCGAGCACGTCTGCCATGACGGCATGGTTCACAACTTTCACGCCATGGGCGCGATCCTGCCGCAGGCGCAGCTGGTGCTCTCGCAGATCGGCGAGCAGGTCAGGCGAGCGGTGGAGAAGTAAAAGCGGGAATCAGACGCGCGCGTCGAGCACCGCCCTGGCTGCCACAACATATTCAGGCCAATGCGTCTCCGCGTAGCGCTCGGCCTGCCGTGCGCAGGTGACGTCGGGCGCATGCGCCGCGGCGATCATGCGGGCAAAGCGTTCTTCGGCAACCGTCACCTCGTCGGCTAGGGGCGTCGGAGCGGCCCCCGCAACGGTCGGAGCGACGGCGAGCCCCGCCAGTCCGGCGAGGAGGATGCGGCGTGACGTGTTCATGGCTGTCGTTCTCCGTTGTCCGGGCTGCGCTCTGGCGTGCGCGGATGTCAGTGCGATCACGGCAGGGTAACCGCGCACGTCGGCGCAGTCCATCGTTCGCGGATAGCGCTTGACCACACGAGTGGTCACGTTCCATCTAGCGAACGGTTCCGTCATCAGAGCGCCACGCGTCGGATTGTCACGTGTCATATTACTGCCTATCGCACCGTCCGGCTTTGCGCGCTGTCGCGATGGGGCTCCTCGGTTTGACGATTTCGGCGGGTGGCGCCTTCGCCGCTGACGACGAGGAGGACGCACCGGCGAAACCGGCTGTCCCAAACATCTATCTCGATCTGCGCACGACTTATGCGACGATCCCGGCGGGCACGCTCGGGCTCGGCTTCGGCAACACCTCATTGTCGGCCGCGCTCGACGCACTGGCGGCGCGCCGAGGCACGATGCTGCCGACCGGCTTGCCGGCCGCGAGATCGATCGCCGTCGATCTGCCGCTGACCGTCGACGTCAGCGATAGTGTCTCGCTCTATGGCGGCGTGTCCGGCTCGGCGACCGATCTCGGCGGCGGCTGGTCGGCGTTCGACATCACCAGCTGGAACATCGGCGTGCAGGCGGATCTGTATCAGCAGAACGGCGGCAATATCCCGACGATCACGCTGCAATCGACCCTGACGCAATCGGTGCCGAACGAACCGGGCATGACGACGTCGTTCAACAACATCCTGGAATTCGACTACGCGCTGGATGAGGACGAGACACGGGGCTGGCTTGCGGGCCTGCAATACACCCACACCGACATCGCCAGCCAATTCGCCAGCATCAAGCCGAACACGATCCTTTATGCCGGCGGCTACTATCAGTGGCCGAGCAACTGGAAGTTCACCGGCCGCCTCGGTGTGCAGTCGTTCGGCGGCGCGCAGATCGCAGGCCGGACACTCGCGGAACCCTTCACGCAACCGATCCTGCGCTTCGACCTCGACCGGATGGACGACAACGACAACCGCCTGTTCGGCCTCACCGCGCAGATCGCTTGGGTGCCGAAGCCGTCCTATCAGGTGACGCTGCGCACGCCGCTCTACGCCGTACGCAACTAGGCGCCACGCTACTCCGGCACCGGCACGTCGAAGGTGTTGAGCGTGACCGAGACCATGCAATAGACGCCGACGAGATAAGAAAGCTCCGCCGCGCCATGCTCGCCGAACTCCTTCACCGCGGCGCGCCAGGTCAGTTCCGGCAGCACACCGCCGCTGACCAGCGCGGAGGCCATGTCGTAGGCAACGGCTTCCTGCTTGGTGAGGTCGACCGGACGCTGGCCGGCTACAATGGTCGCGAGCTTCTCGTCGGACAGGCCGCGCTGTTCGGCGACCAGCACGTGAGCATAGAGCTCGTAGCCGGAGCGGAAGTGCGAGCCGGTGACGAGGATCGCGACCTCGCGCACCGGCGCCGGCAGCAGCGAGTTCGACGCGATCGCCTTGACCAGCTCCCACACCGGCCCGCCGAAGCGCGGCTCACGGATCCAGGGATTCCAGGGCCCGAGCAGCGCGCCGTCGTCGCGCATGTTCACAAAGCCCTTGAAGTGGTCCTTGATGCCGGCTCGCATGTCGTCATAGAGCGGCTTCTGTTCGTCGGTCAGCTCTTTCGGATCGAGAATAGGAAGGCGCACGGTGGGATCTCCTCGTTGAGAAGCTGCGAGGCTCGCCCGCGTGCGCACGCAAGGCAAGTGAAGTTGCCGTGACGGCCCTGCTCAGAATTCCAGCGGCGCGTTGTCGACGACCTCCTTCATCACGAAGAAGGTGCGGGTCTGGCGGACGCCGGGCAGCGCGATGAGCTGCTCGCCGTGGATGCGGTTGAAATCCTCCATGTCGCCGACGCGGATTTTCAGGAAGTAGTCGAAGTCGCCGGCGACGAGGTGGCAGTCGAGCACGAATTTGAGCTTGGCGATCGCCTGCTCGAAGCTCGCAAAGCTCTCCGGCGTCGAGCGGTCGAGCACGACGCCGACCATCACCAGTGTGCCCTTCGCCACCTTCTTCGGGGCGACCATGGCACGGACGGCGGCGATGAAGCCCTCCTCGAACAGACGCTGGGTACGGCGATGACAGGTGGCGGGGCTGATCGCGACGGTTTCGGCCAGCTCAGCGTTGCTGAGCCGGCCGTTATTTTGCAGCAACCTCAGCATCTTGAGGTCGATGCGGTCGAGTCGGGCGGGCATGGAAGAAACTTCCGTACATCGTTTCTTTTACGAAAGAAATGATAGCTCACAGGACCGTTGGCGCAAGACCATGGGCAATATCGCCGGAATAAATGAGAGCACATTTTTGCAGACCAATGCTAGCGACGTCCAGGACACCTCCAAGACACCAACGCCAATCGGGATGACTGACGATGCTGGAAAAATTCGCACGCTATCCGTTGACCTTCGGCCCGACGCCCATCGAGAAGCTGGAGCGGCTGTCGAAGCATCTCGGCGGCAAGGTCGAGATCTACGCCAAGCGCGAGGACTGCAATTCCGGCCTCGCCTATGGCGGCAACAAGCTGCGCAAGCTCGAATACATCATCCCCGACGCGATCGCCTCGAACGCCGACACGCTGGTTTCGATCGGCGGTGTGCAGTCGAACCACACCCGCATGGTCGCGGCCGTCGCCGCCAAGATCGGCATGAAGTGCCGCCTGGTGCAGGAAGCATGGGTGCCGCACGAGGACGCCGTCTATGACCGCGTCGGTAACATCATGCTCTCGCGCATCATGGGCGCCGACGTGCGCCTCGTCGACGACGGTTTCGACATCGGCATTCGCAAGAGCTGGGAGCAGGCGATCGAGGAGGTGAAGGCCGCTGGCGGCAAGCCTTACGCGATTCCCGCCGGCGCCTCCGTGCACAAATATGGCGGCCTCGGCTATGTCGGCTTCGCCGAGGAGGTGCGCAAGCAGGAAGCTGAGCTCGGCTTCAAGTTCGACTACATCATCGTCTGCACCGTCACCGGCTCCACCCATGCCGGCATGTTGGTCGGCTTCGCCGCCGACGGCCGTGCCCGAAAAGTGATCGGTATCGACGCGTCGTTCACGCCGGCGCAGACGAAAGCGCAGGTGCTCGAGATCGCGCAGAACACCGCAAAGCTCGTCGAGCTCGGCAAGGAGCTCGTCGCTGATGACGTCGTGCTGATCGAGGAATACGCCTATCCGGCCTATGGCGTGCCGTCGGAAGAGACCAAGGAGGCGATCCGGCTCACGGCGCGGCTCGAAGGCATGATCACCGACCCCGTCTACGAAGGCAAGTCGATGCAGGGCCTGATCGACCTCGCGCAGAAGGGCCATTTCGAGCCGGGCGCGAAGATCCTCTACGCCCATCTCGGCGGTGCGCCCGCGCTGAACGGCTATGCGTACGCGTTCCGGAATGGGTAGCCTACCAATACTGTCGTCACGGGGCGCGACGAAGTCGCGAGCCCGGGACCCATAACCACCGGATCGCGTTTGGCTAAGACTCGTGGTTAGCAGCTTACCGTAACCACATCGGCCTGTGGCTATGGATCCCGGATCTGCGCTTCGCTTGTCCGGGATGACAGCGGAGATATTGGCGGCCTACCGCGTCCTGATAATCTGCAGCAGCTCGTCGCCGTAATGCTCGAGCTTCTTGTCGCCAATTCCCGGCACGTTGCGCAGTTCGTCCAGCGTGGTCGGCCAGGCCCGGACGATGCCGTCGATGGTGGCATCGTGCAGCACCACATAGGCCGGCACGGCGCGTTCGCGCGCGACGTCTGAACGCCAGGAGCGCAGGCGCGCGCGCAATTCGGGATCGACATCGCCTTGGGCGGCGTTTGCCGCGGGCGCGAGGTCACCGCGGCGGGATTTGGCGCGGCTCGAACGGATGCGGGTGCCGGGCGCCTCCTCGCGCAGCCACACCTCGGTCTCGCCGCGCAGCACGCCGCGTGCGGAATCCGTCAATTTCAGCGCGCCAAAAGCTTCGCTGTCGCTCTGCAAATGGCCCATCGCCACAAGCTGCCGCAGCACGGTGCGCCACTGCTTTTCGTTGAGCTCGCGCCCGATGCCGAACACCGAGAGCTTGTCGTGGCCGAACTGCGTCACCTTCTCGGTCAGGCGTCCGATCAGGACGTCGATCAGATGCATCGCGCCGAAACGTTGCCCGGTGCGATAGACGCAGGACAGGAGCTTCTGCGCCAGCACCTTGCCGTCGCGCATCTTGGGCGGCGTCAGGCAATTGTCGCAATTGCCGCAGGTCTCGCCCGTCACGATCTCGCCGAAATAGGCGAGCAGCCGCCGGCGCCGGCAGTGCGGCGTTTCGGCGAGGCCAACCAGCGCGTCGAGCTTGCCGATCGAGACCCGCTTGAAATCGTCCGAGGCGCCGGATTCGTCGATCATGCGGCGCTGCTGCACGATGTCGGAGAGGCCATAGGCCATCCAGGCAGCGGACGGCTTGCCGTCGCGGCCGGCGCGCCCCGTCTCCTGGTAGTAGGCCTCGATGCTCTTGGGCAGATCGAGATGGGCGACGAAGCGCACGTCAGGCTTGTCGATGCCCATGCCGAAGGCGACGGTCGCGACGATGACGATGCCGTCCTCGTTGAGGAAGCGGTCCTGGTTGCGCGAGCGCACGCTGCTGTCGAGCCCGGCGTGATAGGGCAGCGCTGCAATGCCGGCGTCCTCGAGCGCAGCGGCGACTTCCTCGACGCGGTTGCGCGACAGGCAGTAGACCACGCCGGCATCGCCGGCATGGCGTTCCCGGATGAACTCCTTGAGCTGCGACACCGCATTGCGCTTGTCGACGATTTCGTAGCGGATGTTGGGGCGGTCGAAGCTGGCGACGAATTGTGGGCTGTCCGCAAGACGCAGGCGTTCGACGATCTCCTTCCGCGTCAATTCGTCGGCGGTCGCGGTCAGGGCGATGCGTGGCACCTCGGGAAAGCGCTCGGCGATGACGGAGAGGCCGACATATTCGGGACGGAAGTCGTGGCCCCATTGCGAGACGCAGTGCGCTTCATCGATCGCGAACAGCGCCACCTTTGCCTGCGCCAGCAGCGACAGGCACCGCGGCGTGACGAGGCGTTCCGGCGCGATATAGAGCAGGTCGAGATCACCCGAGATCAGGCGACGCTCGACCTCGGACGCCTCCTGCAGCGTCAACGACGAGTTCAGCGCCGCGGCGTTGACACCGGCTTCGATCAGGCCCGCGACCTGGTCGCGCATCAGCGCGATCAGCGGCGAGACCACGATGCCGCAGCCCTCACGCAACAGTGACGGAAGCTGGTAGCACAGCGACTTGCCGCCGCCGGTCGGCATCAGGACCAGGCAATTGCCACCGTCCGTGACGTGCCGGATGATCTCGCCCTGCGCGCCGCGGAAACCCGGCAGGCCGAACACCGAATGCAACACCGACAGCGCGTCACGGCCGTTGGCCGGCGCAGGCAGCGGAGCGGTGGAGGAAGCGGTCATGGTGTCGGAGCGGTGCCGTGAGATTCGTCACAAGGCCAGTCGCATGACCGCGCGGGCGTGGCAAGTCCATCTTCTACCTCCCCCCGCTCGCGGGGACAGGTAACGAGACTACGCCCCAATCCTTCGCAGCGCCTCGGCGACCGTCACGATCGGCATGTTGCGCTTTTCTGCCGCCTCCAGCGCGTGGCGCAGCAGGTTCGGGGTACAGCCATAGGGGCTCGGCTCATCGACGACGTCATGGCCGTAGAAGATCAGCCAGCCGCCGCTCGCGACCGCCTCGTCGAAGTAACGATCCACACCCGCCGTGTCGATGTCGCGGTCAACAAGGGGCGATGCGCGCAGCAGCTGGAGATCGATGACGTCGCGATTGACGCCGGGAAGGATGCCGCGTGCCGAGCGGAAGGTCCTGGCGAGCTGCGGCTTGCGCCAGACCGAGGCGAGGCCGTACGGATAGGCAAAGTTCTCCAGCGTGATCGAGGAATCGATATCGCGGAAATGATTGCGGTTCCGTTCGATCTCGCGGGCCATGCCCGCTTCGTCGAGATTGGGCGCGCTCTGGTGCGAGAAGGTGTGGCAGGCAATCTCGTGGCCGGCGCGGTGAAGCCGCACGATTGCGTCGTTCGACAGGCCGTGCCAATGGTCCGATGGACGCCCGATCAGGCTGCCGGCGATGTAGTACGTGCCGCGGCCGCCGTGCCTCTCGATAAGCTCGGCGCCCTGGCTGGCCGCGCTATCGGGAGCGTCATCGAAGGTGAAGCTCACCATCGGCGCATGCGCAGGCAGGCGGTGCGGCGCGGCGTGGAAATGCCGGGCCAACCGATTGCTCACGCGTCCCTGGAGTGCCGACCACACGACCGCATTTCCTGTTTGCCCCGCCCCTTCACTCAAGCATTCGTGTGTCGCCCGAGGCAAGCATCACACTTCGTTAGTCCTAACGTGAAACCTGCGCGTCTTGGTTGAGCGCGCAAGGACCGAGGCGTCGGCTTCCGCGCCAAGATATTGCAGCCAGTTGCTGAACAGCGCCGCGGCGGCGCTGCCGGCCGCGATATCGGCGCGCAAATTCAGCGCTGGAAGGTGGTTGGTGATCGCCGGATGCCGCTCGTGCTTTGCCCGCCTTTCGAATCGTGCGAGCTTTTCTTCCGTCGCCCCGTCAAAATAGCTCACAGGCACCGCCGGATAGTTCTCCCGCTCGCGCGCAAGATAGCGACCAATGTCGCGCAGATATTCGCGCTGGAGCGACAGTGCGTCGTACTCGGGGTGGCCCTGGAAGAACACGAAGCGGCTGGCATACTGCCGGACGAAGATATCGACGCCGGCCAGGGCCGAGCGTGTCAGCACCTGATAGCCGGACTGCGTGAGGTCAGCCTCGGTGATCTCATTCAGGCGCGAATGCGAGACCTTGAGCGGCGCTGGCGCGGCGCCCGTCAGCGGATCGCTCGTCACGGCGTCGCAGTCGAAGACACCGTGGCACTTGGCCGGAAGCCGCCGCCGCTCAATACGGTCGAGATGCAGCACCGCAGCGTGCGCGGCGAGGCACGACCAGATCGTCGAACGTGTGTTGACCCTGGCCCAGTCGATGAGCTCGGTGAGATCGCGCCAGTACGGTTCCTGCTCGAGATCGGGTGCGAGCGGCTCTGCGCCGGTAACGATCAGCCCATCGAACTTGTTGCGCCTGAGCTCGGTGAGTTCCGAATATTCACTCTCGACATGCCACTTCGCTTCGGACGAGCGCTTCACCGATGGCAGCGAGAAGCAGTGGAAGCGGATGCGGCGCGGTCCCGCGGCGGCCTGGAGCAGCTTCATGAACTGCCGCTCGGTGGCCTTCAGCGCCGGATCCGGCATGTTGTTGATCAGCCCGATGGTCAGTTCGGGCCTGGTGTGATCGCGCGCGAGATCGCTGTCGGCCGGCACCAGCGCCGGGCTCGATATACCTTGATCCCTGTCGATCAAGATGCTCATCGGCCCTGATGCCTACTCCGCGGCCTGCAGGCGCGACGGACAGGCCTTGTCCAGTGCCTGGTCGATGTCCTCGATGATATCAGCGGAATGCTCGATGCCGATCGAGAGGCGGATCGTCTCCGGCAGCACGCCGGCGATGCGCTGCTGCTCGGCGGACATCTGACGGTGCGTGGTCGAGGCCGGATGGCAGGCCAGCGACTTGGCATCGCCGATATTGACGAGGCGGGTGATCAGCTTGAGCGCATCGTAGAAGGTCTTGCCGGCTTCCATGCCGCCCTTGATGCCGAAGGTAAACAGCGAGGACGCGTTGCCGCCCAGATATTTCTGCACCAGCGGATAGTACGGGCTGTCCGGGAAACCGGTGTAGTTGACCCAGGCGACGCGCGGATCCTTGCGGAGGAATTCGGCGACCTTTTGGGCGTTCTCGACGTGACGCTCCATGCGCAGCGCCACGGTCTCGATGCCCTGGAGCAGCAGGAAGGCGTTGAACGGCGACAGCACCGAACCCATGGTGCGCTGATAGACGCTGCGCGCGCGCTCGATATAGGCGGTCCTGCCGAAGCGTTCGGCATAAACGAGGCCGTGATAGGAGGTGTCGGGCCTGTTGTAGGCCGGAAAGCGGTCAGCGTGCTTGGCCCACGGAAAGTTTCCGGAATCGACGATGGCGCCGCCGAGCGTGGTGCCGTGGCCGCCCAAGAATTTGGTGAGTGAGTGCACGGCGATGTCGGCGCCGTAGTCAAACGGCTTGAGCAGGATCGGGGTCGCGACCGTATTGTCGACGATCAGCGGCACGCCATGCGCATGGGCGATCTTGGCCAGCGCCTCGATGTCGCAGACATTGCCGGCGGGATTGCCGATGGTCTCGGCAAACACGGCGCGGGTGTTCTCGTCGATCAGCTTCTCGATCGCCTCAGGCTTGTCGCTCTCGGCAAAGCGGCCGGTGATGCCCTGCCGCGGCAGGATGTGCGAGAGCAGCGTGTGCGTGGTGCCGTAGAGCTGCGGCACGGAAACGATGTTGCCGCCGTGGTCAGCGACGTTGACAAAGGCAAAATGCAGCGCTGCCTGGCCGGTCGCGACCGCAAGCGCGCCGACGCCGCCCTCGAGCTGGCTGATGCGCTTCTCCAGCACGGCGCTGGTCGGATTGGCGATACGGCTGTAGCGGAAACCTTCGGCCTCGAGATTGAAGAGCGCCGCACCGTGATCGGCGCTGTCGAAAGCGTAGGCCGCGGTCTGGTAGATCGGCACGGCAACCGCGTGCGTGGTGGCTTCGGGTTCGTAGCCGGCGTGAATAGCCATCGTCTCATTGCGCATCGTGCCACCTCCGCGTGGAGCGGGCCGCACTTATCGGCCTGTATGAGGCATGTGCGTTGTCCGCCGTGCTCGTGTTAGAGGCGGGTGGTAAAGCGGACCATAATTCGCATAGAGATCGAGGAAGTAACCCTAACGCTTGTTGGCGAATTGGCTAAAATTCGAGTCAATTTAGATTAATGAATCGTACGCGAGGCTTCGCACATGACTCGCGAAGCCTCGCAAGCAGATTCAGGCCATCGTCTCCCAGAGCCGATGCGTGAGCACGCCGGCGCGCTTCTCGATCGCGGCCGCCGCATCGAGCGCGAGGTCTTCGCGATAGCGCCCGGCAATGAGCTGCACGCCGATTGGCTTGCCGTCATGCAGCGCCACCGGCACCACGGCGCCGGGCAGGCCCAGCACGTTGATCGCGGAGATGAAGCGGATCTCGCCCCAGAAAATTTCGCGGGCGCGCTCGGCGCTCACGGTGTCCTCACGCGGTCCCGGCGTCGGCTTCACCGTGGTCGGCGCCAGCACGACCGGATATTCCTCGAAGAACAATTGCCAGGCGCGGATGTGGCCGTTGCGCGCAGCGGTCGCCTGCATCCAGGCCTTGAGATCGAGCACGCTTGCCTTGGCCTTCATGCCGCCCCAGGCCTTATGGAAATCCTCGGATGTGACCTTCAGCATGCCGGCCTCCTGCATCACCACGGTCTCGTTGGTGATGATGTCGCACCAGGTCTGCCAGACGCCGTTGATGTCGGGGACGTCGACCTCGCTGACCCGATAGCCGGCGCGCTCCAGATGATCGGCGGCCTGACGCAACGCCTCGCGGACTGACGGATCGACGTCCATGTCCTCCGGGATCTTTGCCAGCGCGACCTTGATCGGCCCCTTCGGCTTCGGCCCGGCCAGCGGCGCCGGCACCCACCAGGGATCGCGCGGATCGCGCTGGCTCATCACCTCCAGCGCGAGGCGAACGTCGGCGACGTGGCGGGCGAGCGGTCCCTGCGCCGACATCAGGTGCGCCAGCATCGGCCGCTCTGCGGTTGCGCTTGCGTTGAACGCGGGAATACGGCCCTGCGTCGGCTTGATGGTGGCAACGCCGTTGCAATGCGCCGGCCAGCGCAGCGAGCCGCCGATGTCGTTGCCATGGGCGATGGTGCCGATGCCGGCGGCAACCGCCGAACCCGCACCACCCGAGGAGCCGCCGCAGGTGATGTTCGGATCCCATGGATTCAGCGTCAGCCCGTGCAGTGGATTGTCGGTGAAGCCGCGGAAGGAGAATTCCGGCGTGTTGGTCAGCCCGATGACGATCGCGCCTGCCTTCTTCAGGTTACGCACGACCGGCGAATCCGATGGCGCGACGAGGTCCTTGTTGGCGGGAACGCCGTTGAAATTCGGCCGGCCTTCGTAGTCGACGTTTTCCTTGATGGTCACGGGCACGCCGTGCAGGAGGCCGAGCTCGCCTCCCTTGGCGCGCTGCTTGTCGGCCGCATGGGCGGCAGCAAGCGCTTCCTCAGAGAGATCGACGACGACCGCGTTCAGCCTCGGATTGACGGCGCGCATCCGTTCGAGATGCGATTCGACAGTCTCGACCGCGGAGATTGCGCCGGCGCGAATCGCTGCCGCCGTCTCGACCGCGGACCATTGCCAGGCCGGCCCCTTGGGGCGGCGTGCCGAGGCTGATTTGCGCGGTGCGGGTTTCTTGACCGTCTTCTTGACCGTCTTCTTGGCCGTCTTCGCGACGGCGCTCTTGCGGGCCGCAGTCTTCTTGCTGGAGGTCTTCGCGACCTTCTTCGAAGCACTTTTCTTCCTGGTCGCCGTCTTCTTCGCCACGTCGCATCTCCTGAATTTGCGCGACGAAGGTTACGGAGGGCGATCGCGGCTGTACAGGGGCGTTTCTGCATGGCGCGTTATCGCAACGCCCCGATGCAACGAATTGTCAGCACGATCCCGTACGGACGACCAAGACGAGCGTCCATGGCGCCATCAACATGCTCGGGTTGGCGAAGCGCCTCAAGGCGATGATCCTTCAGGCGTCGACGTCGGAAGTCTACGGCGATCCGAAAGAGCACCCACAGACGGAGGACTATTGGGGCAACGTCAATCCAATCGGACTGCGCTCCTGCTAGGATGAAGGTAAGCGCTGCGCCGAGACGCTATTCTTCGACTATTGGCGCCAGCACCGGCTCCAGATCAAGGCAGCCAGAATCTTCAATACCTACGGACCCCGCATGCACCCCCATGACGGGCGCGCGGTGTCGAATTTCATCGTTCGGGCCTTGCTCGGCAAACCGATTGCAATATACGGCGACGGTTCGCAGACACGATCCTTCTGCTATGTCGACGACATGGTCGATGCGCTCGTGCGCCTCGCCGCAACACCCGACGATGTGACCGGGCCGATCAACCTCGGTAACCCCGCCGAAATCTCCATCCTGGAGCTCGCCAGGACCATCATCGGTTTGTGCAATTCGCCGTCTGCCATCGTGTGCCGCGAGCGCCAGGCGGATGATCCGGGTCGGCGACGGCCCGATATAGCGCGCGGAAGCCATTCTGTCCTGGCAGCCAAAGATTAGCCTCACGGAAGGCCTGACCAAGACGATCACCTATTTCGACCGCCTTCTATCCGACGACGCCATCCGCAAGCCTCTGCTGGACGATCTGGGCTGAGGCCGCAGGTCAGTCTTCGCAAGCTCATTCAATCTGGATGCGTCTGATTTCTGCACTGGATGCCGAGGATGGGCAAAACCATCTGCGCGGAGTCTTTCGGCGTTATGGGGCGCCACTGTTCGACATGCTCACATGTGTCCAGCCGTAGACACGCTCGCCCTCGAAGCTGAGATCCATCACCGATGGTGGGGGGTCAAAGATCGATATCTAGAGATCATTATTAGCTATCAATGGCATTGGCGGAGAGAGTGGGATTCGAACCCACGGTACGGTTTCCCGCACACACGCTTTCCAAGCGTGCGCCTTAAGCCACTCGGCCATCTCTCCGGAGCGCCCTCTCTTGAAGGGGCGCCGGTGATTTTGCAAGGGATCGCGGGGAAATCGAGTGAAATTTCCTCAACTTATTGTATTTGCACGGAAATATCTGGCGCTGCACGATGCCTTGATCTGCCCGCCGGCTGAACCCGTGGCGGGTTTGGCGCGACGATTCACTCGAGAACGCCCAACACCCCCGGGGACGCCATGATCATCCGCAAGACCATCGCCGCGCTGGGCCTGATTTCGGCCCTTGGCTCCGCCTTCGCCGTGCCGGCTCTGGCACAGGTCTGCACCCGGCAAGGCGTCGACGTGAGCTGCGACGACGGGCGGCGCGGGGTGCTTTCGGGCGATGCCATCCTATGGCCGGACGGCACCCGCTCGAGCTCGACGCCGCATCAGAGCGTGATCATCGGCAACAAAAGCTCGGTGCATGTCGGGCCCGGCGTGTTCGTCGGACAGGGCAAGGGCATGGTGCCGCTGGACGATCCGAACGCGCCAAACAAGCGGCAGTGCGCGATCCTGGATAGTGTTTCGTATTGCTATTGAGGCGGGCGGCGCAGCGCCCTTACCTCGCCCCGCTTGCGGGGAGAGGTCGGATTGCGTCGAACACACAATGCGGGCGAGGGAGAAGAACTAGATCAACCGCACGCCTGAGATCGCAGACTTGAGCCAGCGCAGCGCCTGCGGCGGCTGGGCGGCGAGCGGGGCGACGGCGGCCTTTTCGGGCCGGCACTTTTCCAGTTCGGTGACGAAGTCGGCAGACCATTGCTGGATGGTGTGGCCGCGCAGCTTCTTCATCATCGCGTCCCAGCGCATCTTGCGCTCGGTGAGCGGCATCGCAGCCGCAATCGCGATCGCCCGCGCCATGCCGTCGATGTCGTGCGGATTGACCAGCAGCGCGGCGTCGAGTTCGTTGGCCGCGCCGGCAAATTTCGACAGCACCAGCACACCCGGATCGGCCGGGTTTTGCGCGGCGACGTATTCCTTGGCGACGAGGTTCATGCCGTCATGCAGCGGCGTCACCACGCCGACCTGTGCGGTGCGATAGAGGCCGGCGAGCACGGCCTGGCTAAAACCCTTGTTGAGGTAGCGGATCGGCGTCCAGTCGACCTCCCCGTGGCGGCCGTTGACGTCGCTCACGAGACGCGCGACCTCGTTCTGGAGATTGCCGTAGGCCTCGATGCCGCCGCGCGAGGGATTGGCGATCTGGAGCAGTGAGATGTCGCGCGCGAACTGCGGCTGATCGGTCCAGAGGCGGTCGAACGCGCTGATGCGGTTGACGAGCCCCTTCGAATAGTCGAGCCGGTCGACGCCGATCGCGAGCCGCTCGCCATTGAGGCTGCGGCGCAGTCGCGACACGTCGGGATGCGAGGCCGACTTCGCGGCATATTGCGCAAACTTCTCAGCATCGATGCCGATGGGGAAGACCTCGCAGCGCGTGCGGCCGTGCGGCGAGAGCACGACTCCATCCTCGACGGTGAGACCGAGCTCGCCGCCGACATAGCCAAGGAAGTTCTCACGATCCTCCTCGGTCTGGAAGCCGAGAAGATCGTAGGCGAGCATCGCCATGATCAGCTCGCGATGATTGGGCACGCCCTGCATCACCGCGGCGACAGGCCACGGAGTGTGCAGGAAGAAGCCGATCGGATCGTCGACGCCGAGATCGCGCAGCTCCGCGCCGAGCGAGAGGAAATGATAATCCTGCACCCAGAACGCGGTCCGGGCTTTCCGGAAGCGCATCAAGGCGCGCGCCATGAAGGCGTTGACCTCGCGATAGCTGACATAGTCCTCTCGCGAGACGCGGATCAGATCGCTGCGCGAATGCAGCGCCGGCCATAGCGCCGAATTGGCAAAACCTTCGTAATAGCCGCCATAGTGCGCCGCCGGCAGATCCAGCGTCGCAATAGCGCCCGAGCCGAGCGCTTCGACCTCGGCGAACGGTTCCTTCTGATGGCCGTCACGCACGCGGCCGGAGGAACCCACCCAGATCGCACCCGAATACTCCACGACGGGAAGCAATGCCGCAGCGAGGCCTCCCGTCATGGGCTCGTTGGGTTTGCCGCGCGCAACTCGATTTGAAACGACGACTAAGTTCACAGGTCGTCCCCTCCTGTTCATTCCAGCCCGTTTAACTGCCGTTCATCAATATGGTTCCTGTCATCATTTGTACGAATTGAAACCAAAATCAGGCACGCGCGTTGGAACCAGTTTTCCTTGCGAGGAACCCGGCGATTTCATTGGAGAATGACAGCTTGAGTGGCTGTTTCGCGCAGCAGGAACGACGCGCGCAATGGAACCTACGCGAGTAATAATGTGGCTCTGAGGTGTCGGCGCCTTATTCCAACCTTGTATCGTCGAGCAGACGCGCAAGGAACGCGCGCACGTCCTTCGGCGCATCGAAGTGGCCGTTGACGCCGATGGCGCGGCGGCCGACCGAGAAGGCGAGTCCGTTCATGTCGGGCATGATCGCGAACACGGTCTCGTCGGTGACGTCGTCGCCGATGAAGATCGGACGGCGTCCCCTGAACGGCTCATGTTTCATCAATTCGCGTACGCCGGTCGCCTTGGTGAAGCCGGAATGCTTGATCTCGAAAACGAACTTGCCGGGCAGCACTTCGATCGGCGCATTGGGCAGGTCGGCGCGGATCAGCGAGATGGCTTCGTAGATCGCCTTCTCCGCATGCGGCGCCAGGCGGTAGTGCAATGCCAGCGAATAGCCTTTGTCCTCGAGCAGAATGCCAGGGCTGAGCTTTGCGATCGAAGCCAGGCGCCGCTTCAACTCCTTGTCCATTGGCGGCGCGTGCACGTCGTCGGCCTCGTTGCCCGCCGACAGGCGCATCTCCGCGCCGTGACCGGCGACGGCACAAAAGACGTCGGGCGCGAAGATCAGGTCGATGTCGTTGAGCGAGCGGCCGCTGACCATCGCGAGCGCGCCGGAGGTGCGCTCGGTCAGCCGGGTGAGCGTATCCGACAGGCCCGGCGGCACCCACACCTCGCGCGGCGTCGGCATCAGGTCGAGCAGCGTACCGTCGATATCGAGCAGGATCGCGGTCTCGTCGAGATGGGGGACGAGTGCATGCGGCACAGGAACCGCATCGGGCGCTTCATCATCGGGCATGGTGCGCTTATCCAATTCCGCGAGTTCCGATTTCATAGTCTACTCCATAAACGCCAGCGGCCGTGCGATTTGTTCGAGCGATTTGCGTTCCGCGGAGATGGCATAGCGCCAAGCCACGATCGCGGCCGCGATCATCAGAAACGCCCCCAGCAAATAGCCGGCGAACACGCTGTTGCGTGATCCCGTATCGATCAATGCGCCGAACAGCGCGGGTCCGATCACCCCGCCGATGCCGGTGCCGACCGCGTAGAACACCGCGATTGCCAGCGCGCGGACTTCGAGCGGAAAGGTCTCGCTGACGGTGAGATAAGCCGCGCTCGCGGCGGGCGAGGCAAAGAAGAAGATCACCATCCAGGCGATGGTCTGTCCTTGCGCGCTGAGTGCGCCGATCGAGAACAGGTAGCCTGAGAGCGCCAGCAGCAGACCGGAGACGCCATAGGTGAACACGATCATGCTGCGGCGACCAAGCGTATCGAACAGGCGTCCGAGCAGCAGCGGGCCGAGGAAGTTGCCGGCCGCGAAGGGCAGCAGGTACCAGCCGACGTGGTCGGCGCTGATGCCGTAGAAGTCGGTCAGCACCAGCGCGAAGGTGAAGAAGATGGCGTTGTAGAAGAAGGCCTGCGCGCTCATCAGCACGAGGCCGACGAGCGCGCGCTGGCGATAGGCCGAGAACAGCGTGTGCACGACCTCGCGGATCGGCGTGTGAGTGCGCATCTTCAGGCGGATTTTCGTGAAGCGTCCTTCACTCGCATCATGGTCATGTCCGATCACAGAGCGCTCGATGTCGTCGACGATGGCGTGGGCCTGATCGGGACGACCGTGGATCATGAGCCAACGCGGACTCTCGGGAATCCACATTCGCATCAACAGCACGACGAGACCGATGGTCGCGCCGATGAGATAGGCGAGGCGCCAACCGAGATCGGGACCGAACACAGCGGGATCGAGCAGCACGATGGCTGCAACCGCGCCCATCGCCGCGCCGATCCAGAAACTGCCGTTGATGACGAGATCGGTCCAGCCGCGATAGCGCGCCGGCACCAGCTCCTGGATGGTGGAGTTGATCGCGGTGTACTCGCCGCCGATGCCCGCGCCCGTGAGAAAGCGAAACAGCGCATAGCTCGCGACACTCCACGACAAAGCGGTCGCGGCGGTCGCCGTGAGGTAAACCGCGAGCGTGATGAAGAACAGCTTCTTGCGGCCGATGCGATCCGTGAGCCAGCCGAAGCCGAGCGCGCCGAGCACCGCGCCGGCCAGATAGGCGGAATTGGCGACGCCGAGATCGAGATTGGAGAACTGCAGCGACGGGCTCTGCTTCAGCGCACCGGAAAGCGCGCCGGCCAGCGTCACCTCGAGCCCATCCAGGATCCAGGTAATGCCGAGCGCGAGCACGACACGGGTGTGAAAGCCGCTCCACGGCAGCGCATCGAGCCGTGCGGGAATGCTGGTCTCGATGATGCGGTCGGTCGCGACCTCCGCCGGGACTGCAGGTCCATAGTTCAATGCTGGGCTCTGCTGCAATTCCATCGCGTTGTTGCGTCTAACCAAAGCGATCGGCCCCTTTTCACATGATGTGGATGGGGATCGCTCCGATCATGGGGTGCGGTATTCCGCCTGCCACCTGCGACAACGTCTGTGGCGAAAGCAGGTTCCCATAGGAACGCCCCCGTGTACCGCCCGTTTCCGATGGAGCTGCAAGGAGTTGACGCATGGCTCACGTCAGAAAGACGACACATTCCCGCAAAACAGCCTCACGCAAAACGGACCGCCGAAAGACCAGCGCGAGGCGCAGCAGCACTCGCAAGAGTTCAAAACGCGCAGCGCCAAAGCGCTGGTCTCAATATGTAACGAAGGAAAGCAATGCGCTCGACCTGAAGCGCGGCGTATTCAAGCTGACCAGCGCAAAGAAGATCGCCGCGTCGCTCAAACGCTCGGCCGAGCACAGTTCACGGCGCAAGACCGGCGCGTATCGCTCGGCGCTGTCGATGCTGACCTTCTACATCAACCGCGCCGGCAGGACGCTGCCGAAGACACAGCGCACGCGGCTTGAACGGGCGAAGGTGGAGCTGAAGCGGGCGTTTGGGAGGGATTGAACTCTCCTCCGTCGTCCCGGACAAGCGCAGCCTTGGCAACGCGTTGCGTTGTCCAGGGCGGAGCGCTGATCCGGGACCCCAGCGCGAGCGCATGCGCTCGTCGCGAACCACAGGATGCGGTTTGGCGAAGACCTGGAGTCACCGCCTTCGTAGCCTGTGGTTATAGGTCCCGGGTTCGCTTCGCGCCCCGGGACGACAGCGGAGTATGAGGCGGCAGCGAAGACTTCAGGCGGAACGATGGCTTACGCCGCCCGGATGTTCCCCATGAAGCGGTCGAGCTCGGCGCGGAGGCGAGTGCTTTCGCTGGACAGGGTCTTGGCCGAGTTCAGAACTTCTTCCGAAGCCAAGCCGGTCTCGGCGGCGCCGCGATTGACCTGGCCGATATCGGTGGCCGCGGTCTGGGTGCCCTGCGCCACCGTCTGGACGCTGCGGGCGATCTCCTGCGTCGCGGCGCCCTGCTGCTCGACGGCGCTCGCAATCGACGTCGAGATGGTGGAGATCTGGCCGATGGTCGCGCCGATCTCCTTGATCGCCGCCACCGATTCGGCCGTTGCGCCTTGCATGCCCGCGATGTGCGAGGATATCTCGTCCGTCGCCTTCGCGGTCTGGCTCGCCAGCGATTTCACCTCGCTGGCGACCACCGCAAAGCCGCGGCCGGCTTCACCGGCACGTGCCGCCTCGATCGTGGCGTTCAGCGCGAGCAGGTTGGTCTGCTCGGCAATCGCGGTGATCAGCTTGACGACCTCGCCGATCTGCTGGGCGGCGTGCGACAGCTTGCCGATGCGACTGTCGGTCTCCTTCGCCTGCACCACCGCAGCTTCTGCAATGCGGTTGGAATCGCGGACCTGGCGGCCGATCTCCTCGACCGAGGCCGAGAGCTCTTCCGTCGCGGTCGCGACCGACTGCATGTTGCTCGAGGCCTGCTCGGAGACGCCGGCGACCTGGCTCGACAGGCTCTGCGTGGTCTCGGCGGTGCGCGTCAGCGTCGACGCCGCCGATTCGAGCTGCACAGCCGAGGCCGAGACATTGGAGACGATGGCGCCGACGGCGCTCTCGAAATCGTCGGCAAAGCGGATCAGCTCGGAGCGGCGCGCCGCGGCCTGCTCCTTGTTCTGGGCCTCGCTGGCGGCGGCATCGCGCTCGGCCTTGGCGACAGCCTGAACCTTGAACTCCTCGACCGCGCCGGCCATCTCGCCGATTTCGTCCTTGCGGCCCAGGCCCGGCAGCATGACGTCGAAATTGCCTGAGGCAAGCTCACGCATCGCCTTGCACATCGCGATCATCGGACGCGAAATGCCATTGCCGAGCATCAGGGCCAGCACGGCGCCAATGGCGAGCCCGCCCAGCGCCAGCATCAGCATCAACCGCTCGGTTTCCCCGATCGTCGCATTGGCGCTGGCCTCGATGCGCTGCTGATCGGCTGAGAGGTCCGACCGCAGCTCGGCCGAGAGCTTGAGGATGGACGCGGCCGTCTTGGTCATCTCGCCATTCTGCTTGACGATGACCTTCACGTTCTCGGTCAGCTTTGCGAAGGAGGTGCGGTACTGCTTCAGGAGATTGCCGATCTCGGTGACGCGGTCCGTGATTTTCTGGTCGTTCGCATAGATAGAGACCAGCAGGGTCTCCAGGAACTTGATGCGGGCGATCACGCCGTCGGCGGTCTTCGGCTCCGGCTTGGCTACGAAAGCGCTGACCGAGGTGGAGACCGCCAGATATTGCGAGGTGACGTCCTTGGCCGTGGTCTGAACCGAGTTCAGGCCCGCCAGTGCGGCGGTATCGGCGAGATCGTCGAACTTGAAGCGGATCTTGTTGCCGACACTGTTGAGCTCATCGGTCGCGATCTTGTTGTTCTCGCGCGTCAGGGTGACGATTTCACCGAACACCTTCGTGAAGCGCTGGAATTCGGCCTCGAGCTTGCCGACCTGGTCACGGCGGACAGCGCCGGTCGTGGCCGCCATCGACTTGGCAATCGCGCCCCTCAGATTCTCCTCGGCCGCCTTTGCCGCGGTCTCGTCATCGGCCGCGCCGGTCAGCGTGTAAGCCCGCGACAGTCCCTGATAGCTGATCAGCTCGCGATCGACCGTCCGCGCGAGGTCCGCTTCCGACACGCTGGTGCGGTAGGAAGCCACAGCCCCCTGGATCCGCTCGAAGCCGAAATAGGCGAAAGCCATGCTGACGGCGAGGATCGCAAGTACCGCCACGAAGCCGAGGATGATTTTTGCGCGAAAACGCAAGGTGAACAGCTTCGACGTGCTCGGCTTGGACTTGACGGACATTCCCACCCCATTCCATTCGCGGAAAACCAGGCGCAGCCCGGAAGCAGCCCGCTCCCCGACTCGTATGCACGGTAAGGGGCAAAGGATAAGCGGCGGTAAATTTGCAGCGTCGCAACTTGCGGTTAGGTGACGCGGGAATGTGGTCTGTCGTCCCGGACAAGCGCAGCCTTGGCAACGCGTAGCGTTGTCCAGGGCGGAGCGCCGATCCGGGACCCCGCGCGAGCGCTTGCGCTCGTCGCGAACCACAGGATGCGGTTTGGCGAAGACCTGGAGTTACCGCCTTCGTGCCAAAACCGCGGCCTGTGGTTACGGGTCCCGGGTTTTCGCTTCGCGCCCCGGGACGACAGCGGAGTATGAGGCGGCAGCGAAGGCTTCAGGCGCCGCGAACTTACGCCGCCCGGATATTCCCCATGAAGCGATCGAGCTCGGCGCGCAGACGCGTGCTTTCGCTGGACAGGGTCTTGGCCGAGTTTAGAACTTCTTCCGAAGCCGAGCCGGTCTCGGCGGCGCCGCGGTTGACTTCGCCGATGTCGCTGGCGGCGGCCTGCGTGCCCTGGGCAACGTTCTGAACGCTGCGAGCGATCTCCTGCGTTGCGGCGCCCTGCTGCTCGACGGCGCTCGCAATCGACGTCGAGATGGTCGAGATCTGGCCGATGGTCGCGCCGATCTCCTTGATCGCCGCCACCGATTCGGCCGTTGCGCCCTGCATGCCGGCGATGTGCGAGGAGATCTCGTCGGTGGCTTTCGCCGTCTGGCTCGCCAGCGACTTCACTTCGCTGGCAACCACCGCAAAACCGCGGCCGGCTTCACCGGCACGTGCCGCCTCGATGGTGGCGTTGAGGGCCAGCAGGTTGGTCTGCTCGGCAATCGCGGTGATCAGCTTGACCACTTCGCCGATCTGCTGGGCGGCGTGCGACAGCTTGCCGATGCGGCCGTCGGTTTCTTTGGCCTGCACCACCGCGGCTTCCGCGATGCGGCTGGAGTCGCGGACCTGGCGGCCGATCTCCTCGACCGAGACCGAGAGCTCCTCGGTCGCGGTCGCGACCGACTGCATGTTGCTCGAGGCCTGCTCGGAGACGCCGGCGACCTGGCTCGACAGGCTCTGCGTGGTCTCGGCGGTGCGGGTCAGCGTCGACGCTGCCGATTCGAGCTGTACGGCCGAGGCCGAAACGTTCGACACGATCGCGCCGACGGCGCTCTCGAAATCATCGGCAAAACGAATCAGCTCGGAACGGCGGGCAGCGCTCGCCTCCTTGTTCTGGGCTTCGCTGGCGGCGGCGTCACGCTCGGCTTTCGCCACCGCCTGAACCTTGAATTCCTCGACCGCGCCGGCCATCTCACCGATCTCGTCCTTGCGGCCGAGGCCCGGCAGCACGACGTCGAAATTGCCCGAAGCAAGCTCACGCATCGCCTTGCACATCGCGATCATCGGGCGCGAGATACCGGTGCCGAGCAGGAAGGCGAGGACAACGCCGAGCAGCGTGCCACCGACGGCCAGCATCAAGACCAGGTGTTCGGTCTGTCCGATGGTCGCTTCCGACTCCGATTCAAGCCGCTGCTGGTCGGCGACCAGATCCGCCTTCATGGCGGTGGCGCCCTGAAGGATCGCACCGGCCGAGCCGCTCATCTCGGTGACGAGCTCATCGACCATCTTGGCGTTGGCGATCAGCTTCTCAAGCGCTTCACGATAGGCGACAAGCAGCGCCTTGGCGTCCTTCAGGCCGGCGACGATCTTGTCGTCCATGGAATAGACCGCGCCGAGCGAGTTCTCGACGAATTTCAGCCGCGCCTGCGCGCTGGTGGCGATCGCCTGGTCGGACGTCAGCACGAAGTTGGTCGCCGCCGCGCTGGCGGTCTGGAACTGGGCATTGGCCTGCTTGGTGCCGAATTCGATCGACTGGGCCTCGGAATCGGAGGCGTTGTTGCCGATGTCGTCGAGCTTGTACTTCAGGAGGTTGGCATTGCGCGTGAGCTGGTTCTGGACCAGGAGCGCGTTGTCGCGCTTGGCCTGGAGGACCTTCGCGAAGGTGGTGGAGAAATTGGAGAATTCCTTGGCGAGCTTATTGAGGCTGTCCAGGCGTGCCGGCTTCTTGGCGCTCTTGACGGCCTGGTCGATGGCATTCTTCAGGCTGGCTTCGGCGTCCTGCGCCGCTTTGGCGTCGTCCTCCTTGCCCGTGGCGACGAAATATTTGACGGCCGAACGGTAGGCAAGCAGCTCGCGGTCGATGTTGCGGGCGAGGTCGGCCTCGGAAACGCTGGCGCGATAAGACCCGACCCCGGACGAGACCCGCTCGAAGCCGAAATAAGAGAAGGCCATACTGCCGGCGGAGATCACCAGCACCGCGGCAAAGCCGAGGATGATTTTTGCGCGGAACCGGAGGGTCGGAAATATTGTACGCTTCGACGGCGACGCGATACGCCCGGACATTCCAACCCCCATTTTATATTCAGCCGCGATCCAGAGGCGCCCCGCCCCCGGCCTGGATGCGCAAAACTAAGGCAGAATCGATAAGGGGCGGTAAATTTGGCAGACGCGAGCAATCTCCGGCTTCATCGGCCAAAGGCCGACCGGATGACATGATGGCTGGCATCCCACCCCGGCAGGCGGTCCGGCCAAGGAATCCTCGGCTTGCCCGCGCAAATCATTGCGCCCCCCGTCAGGATCGATGACTTTTCCATGACCGGGGCGACCAAAATCCTAGTTGCAAAGTTCCGGAGCGCTGTCTCTAATTAGAAGCAATCAAAATCATTCCTGGGAGGACTTCACCGTGTCTACAGTCAAACTGACAGTGAACGGCAAGGCCGTTGCTGTCGACGTCGAGGACCGCACGCTGCTGGTCCATCTCCTGCGCGATCACCTCAACCTCACCGGGACCCATGTCGGCTGCGACACCAGCCAGTGCGGCGCTTGCGTCGTTCACGTGGACGGCAAGGCGGTGAAATCCTGCACCATGCTGGCAGGACAAGCGGACGGCGCCAGCGTCACCACCATCGAAGGCATCGCCAGGGGCGATGAGCTGCACCCGATGCAGGCCGCCTTCCGCGACAATCACGGCCTGCAGTGCGGCTATTGCACGCCGGGCATGATCATGTCGGCGATCGACATCGTGCATCGCCATGGTGGCCAGCTCGACGAGGCCACCGTCCGTCACGAGCTCGAAGGCAATATCTGCCGCTGCACCGGCTACCACAACATCGTCAAAGCCGTGCTGGATGCGGCCGGCCGCATGAAGGTCTCGCAGGCGGCCGAGTAAAGCGGCCCGCCTCGAAAGCAGAATCACCGCCGCCGCTATCGATGGACAGCGCGGCCAATCAATTTCCGGTCGGGAGGACCAGACATGGGTGTTGAAGGCATCGGCGCACGCGTCGTGCGCAAGGAAGACAAGCGTTTCATTACCGGCAAGGGCCGCTACGTCGACGACATCAAATTGCAGGGCATGACCCATGCCCATTTCATCCGAAGCCCGCACGCCCACGCCAAGGTGAAGAAGATCGACTCTTCCGCCGCACTGAAGATGCCGGGCGTCGTCACAGTGCTCACCGGACAGCAGATCGTCGACGACAAGGTCGGCAACCTCATCTGCGGCTGGGCCATCACCTCCAAGGACGGCAGTCCGATGAAGATGGGCGCATGGCCGGCAATGGCGCCGGAGACGGTGCGCTTCGTCGGCCAGGCTGTCGCCGTTGTGATCGCGGACAGCAAGAATCTGGCGCGCGACGCGGCCGAGGCCGTGGTCGTGGACTATGAAGAGCTGCCGGCAGTCGCCGACGTCCACGCCGCTATCAAGGCCGGCGCACCGCAGCTTCACCCCGAAGCCCCCGGCAACCAGGTTTATGACTGGGTGATCGGCGACGAGGGCGCAACGGATGCCGCCTTCGCGAAGGCCGCCAATGTCGTAAAGCTCGACGTCACCAACAACCGCCTCGCCCCGAACGCGATGGAGCCGCGCGCGGCGATCGCCGACTACGACGCTGCGGACGAGCATTTCACGCTCTACACGACCTCGCAGAACCCGCACGTCGCACGCCTCGTGCTGTCGGCGTTCTACAACATCGCCCCCGAGCACAAGCTGCGCGTGATCGCACCCGACGTCGGCGGCGGCTTCGGCTCCAAGATCTTCATCTATCCGGAAGAGATGGTGGCGCTCTGGGCGTCGAAGAAAGTCGGCCGGCCCGTGAAATGGACCGGCGACCGCACCGAGGCCTTCCTCACCGACGCGCATGGCCGTGACCATGTCACCCATGCCGAGATGGCATTCGACGCCAGCAACAAGATCACCGGCCTGAAGGTGAAGACCTACGCCAATTTCGGCGCCTACATGTCGCTGTTCTCGTCGTCGGTGCCGACCTATCTCTACGCGACGCTGCTGTCGGGCCAATACAACATCCCGGCGATCCATGCCGAGGTGATCGGCGTCTACACCAACACCACGCCGGTCGATGCCTATCGCGGCGCCGGCCGCCCCGAGGCAAGCTACCTGATCGAACGGCTGATGGAGACGGCGGCGCGGCAGCTCAAGGTCGATCCGGCCCAGCTGCGCAGGACCAACTTCATCACCCAGTTCCCGCACCAGACGCCCGTGATCATGGCCTATGACACCGGCGATTTTAACGCCTCACTCGACGCCGCAATGAAGGCGATCGACTATGCCGGCTTCGCCGCCCGCAAGGCCAAGGCGAAAGCCGACGGCAAGCTGCGCGGCATCGGCGTGTCCTGCTACATCGAGGCCTGCGGGATCGCGCCGTCCAAGGCGGTCGGCAGCTTAGGTGCCGGCGTCGGTCTCTGGGAGTCCGCGGAAGTGCGCGTCAACCCGGTCGGTACCATCGAGATCCTGACGGGCTCGCACAGCCACGGCCAGGGTCATGAGACCACGTTCTGCCAGCTCGTCGCGGATCGTCTCGGCGTGCCCATCAGCCAGGTCTCGATCGTCCACGGCGATACCGACAAGGTGCAGTTCGGCATGGGCACCTACGGCTCGCGCTCCGCGGCCGTCGGCCTCACCGCGATCCTGAAGGCCATGGAGAAGATGGAATCCAAGGCCAAGAAGATCGCGGCGCATGCGCTGGAAGCGTCGGAAGCCGACATCGTCATCGAGAACGGCGAGTTCAAGGTGACCGGCACGGACAAGGCCATCGCCTTCCCGATGGTCGCGCTCGCGGCCTACACCGCGCACAATCTGCCTGACGGGATGGAGCCGGGCCTGAAGGAAAGCGCCTTCTACGACCCGACCAACTTCACCTTCCCGGCCGGCGCCTATATCTGCGAGCTCGAAGTCGATCCCGGCACGGGCAAGACCTCCTTCGTCAATTTCGTCGCGGCCGACGATTTCGGCCGGCTGATCAACCCGATGATCGTCGAAGGCCAGGTCCATGGCGGCCTCGCCCAGGGTATCGGGCAGGCGCTGCTCGAGCACGCGATCTACGATGCCAACGGCCAGCCGGTCACGGCCTCGTTCATGGATTACTCCATGCCGCGCGCCGACGACCTGCCCTCGTTCAACCTCTCCCACACCACGACGCTGTGCCCGGGCAATCCGCTCGGCATCAAGGGTTGCGGTGAGGCCGGCGCGATCGGCGCCTCTGCGGCCGTGATCAACGCGATCACGGATGCGATCGGCAAGAACAATCTGGAAATGCCCGCAACCCCGGACCGGGTGTGGCGCACGATCCACGCGGCTTAAGAGGGAGGAACGAAGATGTACCAGACCACTTATCATCGCGCTTCCTCGGTCGACGAAGCCGCCAGCCTGTTCAGCAAGAGCAGCGAGGCGAAATTCCTCGCCGGCGGCCAGACGCTGCTGCCGGTCATGAAGCAGCGGCTCGCGAGCCCGTCGGACGTAATCGACCTTGCGAAGATCAAGGACATGATCGGCGTCGAGGCCTCCGGCGACACGCTGACCATCAAGGCCGCCACACCGCATTATGATGTGGCGACAAGCGATGCCGCGAAGAAGGCGATCCCCGCGCTCGCCTATCTCGCCTCGCTGATCGGCGACCCCGCGGTGCGCTATCGCGGCACGATCGGCGGCTCGCTCGCCAACAACGATCCGGCCGCCGACTATCCGGCCGCGACGTTGGCGCTCGGCGCGACGGTGAAGACCAACAAGCGGTCGATTGCGGGGGATGATTTCTTCAAGGGTCTGTTCACGACGGCCCTCGAAGACGGCGAGATCATCACCGCCGTGTCGTTCCCGATTCCACAGAAGGCGGGCTACGCCAAGATGCCACATCCGGCCTCGCGCTTCGCACTGACGGGCGTGTTCGTCGCGCAGACGAAGTCGGGCGAGATCCGCGTGGCCGCCACCGGCGCCTCGCAGAGCGGCGTGATGCGGGTTCCCGCAATCGAAGCCGCGCTGAAGGCGAGTTGGTCGCCGTCCGCGATCGACAGCGTGACTATTCCGGCGAGCGGACTTCTGTCCGACATCCACGGCACGTCGGAGTACCGCGCCAACCTCGTGAAGGTGATGGCGCAGCGCGCAGTAGCGGCTGCAGGCTGACGATCCGGCTTTAGCGACTCAACACAATTCTTTCGCGGCGCGCAGCAATGCGCGCCGCTTTTATTATGCGCCCATGCAGGAAAAGCGCTTGCCTCGCTGACGTGAAGGCGAGAAAAGTTAATCAGCCAATTAACTCGCCCCCAGAGAGGAATGTCCGAGGCCATTGCCGGACCATCGGCAGCCGCCCGCGACCCGAGGAAACAACAACGTGCTCGATAAACCAGCCCAAAGCTCTTCCGTCCGCACCTCCGGCCCGCTGTCGGGCTTCCGCATCGTCGAATTCGCCGGCATCGGACCCGGTCCGTTCGCCTGCATGATGCTGGCCGACATGGGCGCCGATGTCGTCACGCTCGACCGCGTCGGCGCGAAGAAGAGCATGAAGTCGGTGGCGGGCCGCGGCCGCAAGGTGATCGAGCTCGACCTCAAGGATAAGGCCGCGATCGCGCAGGTGCTCGACCTGCTTGGCAGCGCCGATGCGCTGGTCGAGGGCTTCCGCCCCGGCGTGATGGAGCGTCTCGGGCTCGGCCCCGAAATCGTGCTCGCCCGCAATCCAAAACTCGTCTATGGCCGCATGACCGGCTGGGGCCAGGAAGGCCCGCTCGCCAACGCCGCCGGTCATGACATCAATTACATCTCCATCACCGGCGCGCTGGCCGCGATCGGCACCACGGAAGCGCCGGTGCCGCCGCTCAATTTGGTCGGCGATTTCGGCGGCGGCGCGCTCTATCTCGTCGTCGGCGTGCTCGCAGCGCTTCTGGAAGCGCAGAAGTCCGGCAAGGGCCAGGTCGTCGATACCGCGATGTGCGACGGCGCGGCATCGCTGATGTCGTTCTTCTTCGACATGACCACGCTCGGACGCTGGACCGAGGGGCGCAACCAGAACTTCCTCGATGGCGGCGCGCATTTCTACGGCGTCTATGAATGCGCCTGCGGCCACTTCGTCTCGATCGGCTCGATCGAGCCGCAGTTCTACGCGCTGCTGCGCGAGCACGCGGGCCTGACCGATGCCGATTTCGACGCGCAGATGGACCGCAAGGCCTGGCCGGCGCTGAAGGAGAAGCTGAAGGCGGTGTTCAAGAGCAAGACGCGCGAAGATTGGTGCAAGATCATGGAAGGCACTGACATCTGCTTCGCGCCGGTGCTGACCATGTCGGAAGCGACCGAGCATCCGCACATGGTCGCCCGCAACGTCTTCCTCGAGCGCCACGGCGTGAAACAACCCGCGCCCGCGCCGCGCTTCTCGCGCACGCCGTCTGCGGTCCGCGAGCCGGAAGGCGCCGAGATCGGGGCGGTAACGGCTGCGTGGAAAGCGGGCCGCTAAGGCGGGCTTAAGGGTTGCAAGCAAGCACCTTTTGCGTCACTTCGCGTTCATGCAAGTGACACAAGGTGCGACCCGTGAACCAGACTGACCGCCCGCGTCCCTCTCAAACCATGCGCGTCGGCGCAGCCATTCTGGGCAACGCGCTCGAATTCTACGATTTTACCGTCTACGCGGCGTTCGCCACCTGGCTCGCCAAGGCGTTCTTCCCGGCGGACAATCCGAACACGAGCCTGCTGCTGGCCGTCGCCACCTTCGGCGTCGGCTTCGTGGTGCGGCCGCTCGGCGGCATCGTCATCGGCGCCTATGCGGATCGCTTCGGCCGCAAGCCCGCGATGACCCTGACGATCTGGTTGATGGCGCTTGGAACCGGCATCATCGGCTTGTTGCCGACCTACGATCAGATCGGCCTGATGGCGCCGGTCCTGCTGGTGTTCGCGCGCCTGCTGCAGGGGTTCTCGGCCGGTGGCGAGATGGGCCCGGCGACGACCTATCTTCTCGAAAGCGCGCCCGCACACCGCAAGGGCTTTTTCGGCAGCTGGCAGCTCGCCAGCCAGAACATGGGCAGTCTCTTGTCTGCCTTGATCGGCCTTCTGCTCGCACTTCTGATCACGCCCGGCGCGAATGACAGCTGGGGCTGGCGAATCCCGTTCCTGCTGGGAATCCTGATTGCGCCTGTCGGCTACTTCATCCGCCGCAATCTCGATGAAACCCTGAACACGGAAGAAGCTCATGGCAGCGTAGGCGGCGTGCTCTCCGACATCCTGGCCAATCACTGGGCCAAGATCGTGCTCTGCATCCTCTTGATCTCGGGCGCGACGATCAGCCAGTACTTCTTCCTCTACACGACCACCTACGCCATCAGCACGCTGCACTACAGCCAGGGCTGGGCAATGGCGACCAACTTCGTCACCTTCATCAGCGGAACCATCTTCGCACTGCTCGGTGGGCTGCTGGCGGACAAATACGGCTTGAAGACCGTCACCATCGTCCCGCGCATCATCGTGACGCTGCTGCTCTACCCCGCGCTGCAGCTGGTCGTGTCGTCGGGCTCGCCGCTGGTGTTCTTGGCGACATCGGCGACATTGATCGCATTCCACGCGATGTCGTCGGGTGCGGGCATCATCCTCATCCCGCTGATCTTCCCGGCGATCGTTCGCACCGCAGGTCTGTCGATCGCCTACGCGCTCGGCGTGACCATCTTCGGCGGTACGGCCCAGTTCGTGTTCACCTGGATCATCGGTGCGACCGGCGACAAGCTGTCATGGGTCTGGTACGTCATCGCCATGAGCGTGATCAGCCTGATCGCGACGATGGCGCTGCGCCTGCCCGAAGGTGTCGAGCGAAGGCGGCAGGGTGCAACGACCGGCGCGGCGGTGGCGAGTTTGTCGAGCTGACGAGCAAAGCGTGTAGCCCGGATGGAGCGCAGCGCAATCCGGGTTTCGCATTGTCAGGTGTAACTTCCCGGATTTCGCTGCGCTCCATCCGGGCTACGACGGCCGCAACTTACGCCGCTGTATCCACCTTCAGCACCCCGCGCCGGATCTGGTCCTCCTCGATCGATTCGAACAGGGCCTTGAAGTTGCCCTCGCCAAAGCCGTCGTCGCCCTTGCGCTGGATGAACTCGAAGAAGATCGGGCCGATCGCGTTGGCGGAAAAGATCTGCAGCAGCACCTTGGTCTGGCCGCCGTCGACCACACACTCGCCGTCGATCAGGATGCCGTTGGCCTGGAGCCGCACGACGTCTTCGCCATGCTTGCGCAGGCGCGCGTCGATCCGTTCGAAATAGGTGTTTGGCGGCGACGGCATGAAGGGCAGGCCGGCCTCGCGCAGGCCTTCGATGGTACGGTAGATGTCGCGGCAGCCGCAGGCGATGTGCTGAATGCCCTCGCCGCGATAGGTCTTCAGATATTCCTCGATCTGCCCGGAATCACCGGCATCCTCGTTGATCGGAATCCGTATCTTGCCGTCCGGGCTGGTCAGCGCGCGCGAGAACAGGCCGGAGGCACGGCCTTCGATGTCGAAGAAGCGAATCTGGCGGAAATTGAAAAGCTTTTCGTAGAAGCCGGCCCAGACATCCATGCGGCCACGATGGACGTTGTGGGTGAGATGGTCGAGATAGAACAGGCCGGCGCCGTTGGGCCGCGGATCGCGCGCGCCGAGCCACTCGAACTCGGAATCATAGGCCGAACCCTTGGCCCCGTAGCGATCGACCAGATAGAGCAGGCTGCCGCCGATGCCCTTGATCGCGGGCACATCGAGCGTCTTCTGCGCGGATGACACGTCGGCAGGCTCCGCGCCGAGCGCAATCGCACGGTCAAAGGCCGCTTTTGCGTCGACCACACGGAACGCCATCGACGGCGCACAGGGGCCGTGCGCGGCAACGAACTCGTAGCCGTGGGTGCCGGGCTGCTCGTTGACGAGATAATTGATGTCGCCCTGGCGATAGACCGTGATCTTCTTAGTTCTGTGGCGCGCGACAGGGGCATAGCCCATCAGCTTGAACAGCGCGTGCAGCTCTTCCGGATTGGGATGCGCATATTCGACGAACTCGAACCCGTCGGTACCCATCGGATTGTCGGCGCTGATCGTGGCCGGCGGCGCATCGTGCGGAAACGGACCCATGGTGCTCTCCCAAATTGCTGCAGCCTGAAATATCCTTCACGGGAGATGCAATGAGCGTGCAAACGGGGCGTCTCCCTGGCTATCATATGCACGATCCATGCATGAAATGGACAAATAACGCATGATTTCGGTTGACGCCTTCGACCTCAAGATCCTGGGTGCGCTCCAGGACGACGGCCGCCTCACCAACCAGGAGCTCGCCGAGCTTGCAGGGCTTTCGGCCTCGCAATGCTCGCGCCGGCGGATGCGGCTGGAGGAGAAGAAGGTGATCGCGGGCTACCACGCCGATCTCTCCAGCGAGGCGCTGGGCTTCGGCGTGATCGCCTTCATCCAGGTGACGCTGGCGACCCACTCGCCCGACAATTCGAAGCGCTTCCGCGCGCTGGTTGGCCGCATCGACGAGATTCAGGAGGCCTATTCACTCACCGGCGACGCTGATTATGTGCTGAAGGCGGTGCTGCGCGACCTCAAGGGGCTCTCCAACCTCGTCAACGACGTGCTGATGCCGCACCAGAGCGTGGCGCATGTGCGCTCCTCGATCGTGCTCGACAGGCTCAAGGAAAGCTCGCGGCTGCCGCTCAAGGAGATCAAGCCCGGCTGAAATCGAGGGAAATGCGGCATTCGCGCTGCGCGCGCGATCTGCGATGATCCCAGTCAATCCGGGAGTTTCAGCCATGGCCCTCCAGCTTCGACCGAACTGCGAATATTGCGACCGCGACCTGCCGCCGAATGCGACAGATGCGCGGATCTGCTCCTATGAATGCACGTTCTGTGCGGAATGCGTGGAGACCAGGCTCTCCAACGTCTGCCCGAACTGCGGCGGCAGTTTTGCCCCGCGCCCGATCCGCCCCATGCAGGAATGGCGGCCAGGCGTGTGCACCAGCAAGCAGGCGCCGTCCGACAAGCGGGTACATCTGAAGTACAGCCTGGACGACGTCGCGGCGCATTGCGCGAGAATCAAGGACGTGCCGCCGGAGAGACGGTAGGCTCTCTCCACACCGTCATTGCGAGGAGCTCTTGCGACGAAGCAATCCAGAATCACTCCGCAGAACGATTCTGGATTGCTTCGCTGCGCTCGCAATGACGGACTTGGTGGCGACGGCGAAGCCTACTCCGCCGCCGAAATCGTCCCCTCGACCTCGCCAAAACCAACGCGATAGCCGTTGCCCTGGCACCAGCCGCGCATCATGAGGCTGTCGCCGTCCTCAAGGAACGACCGCTTCGCGCCGCCGGGAAGT
The DNA here is from genome assembly GCF_001908185.1 of Bradyrhizobium sp. AS23.2. Classification (GTDB taxonomy): domain Bacteria; phylum Pseudomonadota; class Alphaproteobacteria; order Rhizobiales; family Xanthobacteraceae; genus Bradyrhizobium. The sequence goes on along the minus strand of NZ_LGHM01000013.1, from coordinate 8,231 downwards.
TCGACCGGCTCCGTGCCGTTCCAGCTGATCTCCAGAAGGCTGCCGCGCTGGTTCTTCTCCGGGCCGGAGATGGTGCCGGACCCCAGGAGATCGCCGACGTTCATGGCGCAGCCGCTGGAAGCGTGGTGCATCAGCTGCTGCACCGAGGACCAGTACATGTACTTGAAGTTGGTACGGCTGATGCTGGCGGGCGCGTTGGCGCCGGCAGCGCGCAAGGAGACGTCGAGTTCCAGATCATAGTTCTGCGGCTTTGCCTGCCTGAGATAATCGAGCGGCACCGGCTCCTGCTCCGGGCCCTTCAGGCGGAACGGCTCCAGCGCCTCGCGGGTCACGACCCACGGGCTGATCGAGGTCGCAAACGCTTTTGCGAGGAACGGGCCGAGCGGCACATATTCCCACTGCTGGATGTCGCGCGCGCTCCAGTCGTTGAGCAGGACGAAGCCGAAGATCATCTCCTCAGCCTGGCTCTCCGTGAGCATGCCGCCCATCGGCGAGGGCTGGCCGACCACGACGCCCATCTCCAGCTCGAAATCGAGCCGCTTGCATGGGCCGAAGCTCGGTAGCTCGACATTCGGCGGCTTCAGCTGCCCGCGCGGCCGCTTCACCCTGGTGCCGGAGACCACAACGGTCGAGGCGCGGCCATTATAGGCGATCGGCATATGCAGCCAGTTCGGCTGCAGCGCATTATCCTTGCCGCGGAACATCACGCCGACATTGGTGGCGTGCTCCTTCGAGGAATAGAAATCGGTGTAGCCGGAGACGGTGATCGGCAGATGCAGCTTTGCATCCCGCATCGGCACCAGGGCCTGTTTGCGCAGCTCCTCGTTGTCGCGCAGCTCGGGATGATCGTGACGCAGCAGCTCGCTGATCCGCGCCCGCGTCTTCGTCCAGACCTTCGGTCCCAGCGCCATGAAAGGATTGAGCGAGGGGCCGGAGAATACGCCGAGCGGACCGACCTCGAGCCGGGAGTCCTGCTCAAGCTCCCAGAGATCGAGCACGAAGTTGCCGATCGCGACGCCGACCCGCGGCGTCGGATTGGCTGCGGTCGAGAACACGCCGTAGGGCAGGTTCTGGATCGGGAAGTCGGAAGCGGGATCGACGCCGATGAAGGAGCGGAGACTAGGGTCGTTGGGGTGGGGCATGTTTCCTGCCAGATGTTTTTGACATTCTGTCTGCCGTCATTCCGGGATGCGCCGTATGGCGCAGGCCCGGAATCCATAGCCACGATCGGGAGTATGGATTCCGGGCTCGCCGCTTCGCGGCGCCCCGGAATGACGACGGGAGAGATTACGGCCTGTTCGGATCGAACCGCTTCTCCAGACCCGTCCAGCAATCCGCGTAATCGTCCTGAAGCGTCGACGACTTCGCGGCATGCGCTGTCACACGCTGCGGATAGCGGGTCTCGAACATGAAGGCCATGGTGCCGGTCAGCTTGACCGGCTTCAGCTCGCCGTTGCTGGCGTGATCGAAAGCGTCGCGATCCGGACCGTGCGGCAGCATGCAATTGTGCAGGCTGATGCCGCCCGGCACGAAGCCTTGCGGCTTGGCATCGTAGACGCCGTAGATCAGGCCCATGAACTCGCTCATGATGTTCATATGATACCAGGGCGGACGGAAGGTGTTGTCCGCGACCATCCAGCGCTCGGGGAAGATGACGAAGTCGATATTCGCCGTGCCCGCCGTCTCCGACGGTGAGGTCAGCACCGTGAAGATCGAGGGATCGGGATGGTCGAACCCGATCGCGCCGACCGGCGAGAAGGTCCGCAGATCGTATTTGTAGGGCGCGTAATTGCCGTGCCAGGCGACGACGTCGATCGGCGAATGCGGCAGCGTCGTCTTGAACAGCGAACCACCCCATTTCACGTAGAGCTCGGTCGGCGTGTCCTTGTCTTCGTAAAACGCAACCGGCGTGAGGAAGTCGCGCGCGTTCGCAAGACAGTTGGCGCCGATCGGCCCGCGCTCCGGCAGCGTGAAGGCGCCGCCGTAGTTTTCGCAGAGATAACCGCGGGCGGGACCGTTCGGAATCTCGACGCGGAACTTGACGCCGCGCGGGATCACCACGATCTCGCCGGGCTCGGCGTCGATGCGGCCGAACTCGGTGACGACGCGCAGATTACCCTGCTGGAGCACGAACATCAGCTCGCCGTCGGCATTGTAAAAGTGCTGGTCCACCATCGACTTGGTGATGAGGTAGACATGCGCGGCCATGCCGGCCTGCGTGTTCACGTCACCGGCGGTCGTCATGGTCTGCACGCCCTGGACGAAGGTCACATCCTCCTTCGGCAGCGGCGCCGGGTCCCAGCGCAGCTGCGCGATCGGCAAATCGTATTCATGACACGGCGCCGAACGCCACAGGCCTGCATCGACCTTCTCGAAACGTCCCGAATGCTTCACCGAGGGGCGGATGCGATAGAGCCAGGAGCGCTCATTGGTGCCGCGCGGCGCGGTGAAGGGCGAGCCCGAGAGTTGCTCGGCATAGAGGCCGTAGGCGCAACGCTGCGGCGAGTTCCGGCCGATCGGCAGCGCACCGGGCAGCGCCTCGGTCTCGAAGCTGTTGCCGAAGCCGGACATGTAGCCCGGCGTCACTTGGGCCGAGCTGCGGATGATCTGATCAGGCGAGGTATTGATGTTCATGACTATCCTCCTCCTTGCAGGGCGGCCCACATTTCCTGGTCGCGCTTGTCGGTCCAGATCACGGGATCATCGATCCCGGACGCTTCGTCGAAGGCGCGCGACACGTTGAACGGCAGGCAGTGCTCATAGATGGCGAAGCTGGAAAATTTCGGATCCATCACCTCGCGCGTCGCCGCCATCGTCTCCTTCAGCGTGCGGCCCTTCGCGACTGATATTTCGGCCGCGCCATAGAGCGTCGAGACGAAGTCGCGCGTCATCGCGATGGCCTCGCGTCCCGTGGCAAGGCCCTTCAACGCATCGCCGCGGCCCGGCGCGATCGCCTTGGGATTGAAGTTGCGGATCTCGTTCAGCGTCAGCGGCCATTCGCGCAAATGCGCGTCGCCGCAATAGCAGGCCGAGTGATATTCGATGAGGTCGCCGGAGAACATCACTTCGGCATCCGGCACCCAGGCGACGATGTCGCCGGAGGTATGGCCAGCGCCGAGCTGCATCAGGCGCACCTCGCGCTTGCCGAGATAGATCGACATTTCGCCTTCGAAGGTCAGCGTCGGCCAGGTCAGGCCGGGAATGCTTTGCGCATCCTGGAACAGGCGCGGAAAGCGGCCGTATTCGGAATCCCAATCCTGCTTGCCGCGCTCCTCGATGAGGCGATAGGTCTCCTGCGAGGCAACGATGCCTTGCGCCTTGTAGGCGGAGGCCCCTAACACGCGCACGGCGTGATAATGCGACAACACGACATATTTGATCGGCTTGTCGGTGACGGTCCGGACGCGCTCGATGACCTTGTTGGCCATTGCCGGCGTTGCTTGCGCGTCGAACACGAGGCAGCCGTCGTCGCCGACAATGACGGCCGTGTTCGGATCGCCTTCGGCGGTGAACGCGTAGAGATCGGTGCCGATCTCGGAGAAGGTGATCTTCTTCTCGGAAAGATCACCCGTGGATGCGAAATTCTTCGCCATCAGTTCATCCTTCAAGTCTTTGGGGTTATTGTTGTTGCTGTTGTTGCTGCTGGCCGTCGATCATGCGCCGCCTGGCGAGCCCGATCGCTTCACGCAGCACGTCGATGTCGCCGATATGGTTGGCGAGAATCAGCACCAGCGCGGCATCGAAATCGGCGCTCTGCTCTTCGGTGAGGCCGCGATGCGCTTCGACGATGGCGCGAAAGGCGTCGTCCGGGCGCGCAAAGTTGGAGTTGGTGGAAAGCGGCATGTCAGACCTCAATTCAAGCTTATCAGTTCAAGCCTTTTTAATTCAGGCCTTGGGCCCGCGACAGCGCGGCCGCGATCGCTGCGCGCGTCGGTTGACGGAAGCGGGCCGCAACATAGCCATCGGGCCTGAGCAGATAGGCCACACCCGGCTCGGCGTCGTAGCGCTTTGCGACAAGGCCTGAGGGATCGGCAAGCCCGCCCTCGCCGCCGATGCGGATATCCTTCACACCATCGGGCGCGTCGATCGCCGCGCCATTGTTGAACGACAGCAGGGTGAAATCCGTTCCACCCTTGCGGAATGCATCCGTCAGATAAGCCTGCTCGCCCGCGCGCGCCGCAACGGGGGCGTCGAGCATGGAACAGCCGGGAGACGGTCCGCTGCGCCAAGCGTCGGCATCGGGGGATGACAGCGGCGAGTCATAGCTGCACGGCACCGACAGCCGACCGCCATTGACCATGCGCTTGCCGAACTCGGTTTCCTTGGCCAGCGACAGCACGGCCTTGCGCAGCCGCGCTTCCTGATGCGAGTTCGGCGCCATGAAATCGGTCGAACGGGTGGATTCGCGGATGTTCTCGTCGGCCGCCAGGCTGCGCTCGACATGGTAGGTTTCGAGCAGGCTCGCGGGTGACAAGCCACGCAGCACGCGGTCGAGCTTCCAGGAGAGGTTTTCGGCGTCTTCGAGTCCCGAGTTCGCGCCACGCGCCCCGAAGGGCGAGACCTGATGCGCGGAATCGCCGGCGAAGATCACGCGGCCATGGAGGAAACGATCCATCCGCCGGCATTGGAACTTATAGAGAGAGATCCACTCGAACTCGAACTTGTCGTGGCCGAGCATGCGCGCGATGCGCGGCCGCACGTTCTCGGGTTTCTTCTCGACGACCGGATCGGCGTAGCGATGGAGCTGGAGATCGATGCGCCAGACATCGTCGGGCTGCCGGTGCAGCAGCGCCGAACGTCCCGCATGAAAGGGCGGATCGAACCAGAACCAGCGCTCGGTCGGGAATTCCGCCGTCATCTTGACGTCGGCGATCAGGAACTGATCCTCGAACACTTGGCCTGCAAACTCGGCGCCGACCATCTGCCGCAGCGACGACCGTGCGCCGTCGCAGGCGATGACATATTGCGCGTGCAGGCGATAGGCGCCCTCCGGCGTTTCAATCGTCAGCAGGACGGAATCGTTACGCTGCTCCAGCGCCGTCACCTTGTTGCGCCAGCGCAGGTCGATATCAGGCAGATCGCTGATGCGATCGACCAGATAGGCCTCGGCGTAATATTGCTGGAGATTGATGAAGGCCGGCCGCTTATGGCCGTCCTCGGGCAGGAGATTGAATTGGTAGAGCTGCGATTCGCCATGGAAGATGCGGCCGACACTCCACACCACGCCCTTGTCGACCATACGGTCGCCGACGCCGAGCCGGTCCCAATATTCCAGCGAACGTTTCGAGAAGCAGATCGCGCGGGAACCCTCGCCGATACGGTCGGCGTCATCCAGAAGGACGACGGGCTGGCCGCGCTGGGCGAGATCAATCGCAAGCGACAGCCCGACCGGGCCTGCGCCGACGACCACGACCGGATGCTCGGCCGGGCTTTGGCCGGGGCGGTCCTGATCGGGGTGACGGCGATAGCCGAACTGGGTCTTGGCCTGAGGGGAATTGGCCTGCGCCATACGCGAACCTCGGCTCTGGTCAGGAGAGGCTTGATCTGCTAGATAGTCTCACGTGCAACTATTTTGGACCGGAGCCGGCCGGCCGTCAACTGGAATTCGGAGCGCTCTTCTTGGCGAGGACATCCAGCGACATCGCGCTGAAGACACGGGAAGCCGATGAGGCTTCACCGGGACCAAAAGCTCGACTCGATCTGTTCAAGTTCGTGCCGTTCCGCCTCAACCGGCTTGCGGCGGAGGTGAGCTCGGCGCTCGCGGTCGAATATCAGGAGCGCCACGGCCTCGACATTCCGGCCTGGCGCGTGATCGCGACGCTCGGCTTCCGCAACGATGCCTGTAGCGCGCAGTACATCTCGCAATGCACCCGCACCCACAAATCCACCATCAGCCGCGCGGTGACCACGCTGTTGCATGAGGAACTGATCGAGCGGGTCGAGAATGAAGCCGACCGCCGCGAATTCCGCCTGCAGTTGACGAAGAAGGGCCGCGAGCTCTATGAAGAGCTTTTCCCGCAATTGCTGCGGCGGGAGGACGAAATCCTCGCCTGCCTCTCCGCGCAGGAGCGCAAGCAGCTCTCTGCGCTGCTTGGCAAGATCGAGGCGAGCCTCGACCTGATCCAGACCAGCGAAGAGGCCGACGCCAAGCAGGCGTATTAGCCCCTCCGTCATTCCGGGGCGCGCGTAGCGCGAACCCGGAATGACGGCTTCGCCGTCACTTCGCAAACGATCTCGACGGCGGCAGATGCAGCGCCCAGACATCGACCTTGTCGCCGGCGCGCGGATAGATCTGCGCCACGATTGGATCGTGGCCGGGAATGTAGCGGTCGGGGTGACCGGCGAGGCGCTCGATCGTTTCCCAGCCTACCGCCATGTCGCCGACATTGTAGACGATCGGGAATGGGCTGCGGCGCTGCAGATTGGCGTAGTAATGCGTGGCGTCGGACGCCAGCACCACCGGCCCGCGCGCGGTCTCGACCTTGACCACCTGCAAGCCGTCGGAATGACCGCCGACGCGATGCACGGTGACGCCGGGCGCAACCTCGCCATCGCCGGAATAGAAGGTGACGCGTTCGCCATAGACGTGGCGCACCATCTGCGTGACGTGTTCGACCGAGAACGGATGTCGCAACAGTCCGTTGCACATGCACCGCCCCGTCGCGTAAGCCATCTCGCGCTCCTGGAGATGGAAGCGGGCGTTCGGGAAGCGATCGAGATTGCCGGCGTGGTCGTAGTGCAGATGCGTCACGATAATGTCGCGAATGCTCGACGCGGCGACGCCAAAGCGCTCCAGTGCATCGACCGGGTTGAGCGTCAGCTTGCGCGCCCGCGCGGTCGCCTCCTCGGCATTGAACCCGGTATCGACCAGGACGTCGCGGCCGCCGCCGCGGATCAGCCAGACGAAGTAGTCGAGGTCCTGCGCCGCGCTGTCATGCGGGTCGGGCGCCAGGAAGTTCATGCTGGGGGTGCGCGGCGACATCGTCGCATAGCGCAGCGCGTAGATTTCGTAGACGTTTCCCATGGTTTTGCTTTTGGCTCGTTTTTCGAGATGGACCTTCCGGGACGATCCAGCAAACCAAGCCATTGTCCGCCGCAAAGGTCAAACATCCGAGGTTGCGACCACCGCAAGCCTGCAATGTGAGACCAATCACATTTTCGTCGCCATGGCAGCCCTAACATGGCGCCGTAAGGTCGAACCGGATCGCGTCGAGTACAACCATGACAGACCGTTTATTCCCCTCGCGGCGCGCCCGTGCGTTGCGGTCAATCGTCGCGATAATGCCGAATCTCCAAGCGGTTGACGCATCCTCTCCCCGGTTTGATAATGCCTAGAGCGTAAGTTAAGGTCGCCGCGGCGCAAGCTGGGATCGGCGCCTTTTTGGCTGGACCGCGCTGATTATGAAAATTCGCTTCCTTGTCCTTCTCCCCTTACTCGTTTCATTGCTCCCGACCGCTCCGTCGCTCGCGGCCGGCGACCGCTATGCGCTGGTCATCGGCAACGCCAAATATCCGGACGCCGATGCCCCGCTGAAGGAGCCGATCAACGATGCGCGCGACGTCGCCGACGAGCTCAAGCGGGACGGCTTTTCCGTCGAGATCGGCGAGAACCTGACCGGCGACGGCATGCGCCGCGCCTTCGACAAGCTCTACGGCAAGATCAAGCCGGGCTCGGTGGCGCTGGTGTTCTTCAGCGGTTTCGGCATCCAGTCGGCGCGCCAGAGCTACATGCTGCCGATCGATGCACAGATCTGGACCGAATCCGACGTGCGCCGCGACGGTTTCAGCCTCGAGACCGTGCTCGGCGAGCTCAATACCCGCGGCGCCGGCGTCAAGATCGCGCTGATCGACGCCTCCAGGCGCAACCCGTTCGAGCGCCGGTTCCGCAGCTTCTCGGCCGGCCTCACGCCGGTCATCGCGCCGAACGGCACGCTGGTGATGTATTCCGCGGCGCTGGCCTCGGTGGTCTCGGATGCAGGCGGCGACCACAGCCTCTTCGTCCAGGAACTCTTGAAGGAAATCCGCGTCCCCGACCTGATGGCGGAAGAGACACTGAACCGCACCAAGATGGGCGTCACCCGCGCCTCGCGCGGTGAGCAGGTGCCGTGGATCTCGTCTTCGCTGGCTGAAGACTTTTCATTCATCACCGGGCCCGGCGGATCGCGCCCGCCAGTGACGGCACAACAGCCGACGCCTCCCGCTCCGCCGCCGGTCGTCGCCAACAACCCGCC
>NZ_LGHM01000129.1 GCF_001908185.1 Bradyrhizobium sp. AS23.2 | reverse complement strand
ATGTTTTCGAACTTGTCATCAAGCTCGATTTCCTTCGCTACAGTCACGCCATCCTCACTCTTGCTGATCTGGCTTGGTGTCGGCTGAGTGAACGATGGATGAAACGATCCGGCCTGGCCACGAGACCGAATGTCTGCATGTGGCCCGTACGCGACGGACCCCGATCCTTGATCTAGCCTCGGCTGTTAGGGGTTGACCGGACACGCGGCCCGGACGCGGCCCAGTCGGCGCGAATGGCCCCGAGCCGACGTTGATGCATTGGCAAACGCGCCGGCCTAGCGTAGGGGCATCACCGTGACGCCGGACGGCGGCACGTCGTCGTCGGGCACGAAGAAGTCCGACGCCAGCGGGACCGAGGCATCGACGCGATAGCGGTCGAAATCACGCACTCCGCTGGCAGAGAGCACCTTGTCATCGATACAGAACTGCCCGGTGAACTCGCGCGACGGCTTCGTGAGGATGACATAAGCCGCATCTCCCATGATCTCGGGCGTGCGGCTCGCGCGCATCATGGCATCGCCCCCCAGGAGATTGCCGACGGCGGCGGTAGCGATCGTGGTGCGTGGCCACAGCGCGTTGACCGCGACGCCCGCACTCTTCAGCTCGGCCGATAGTCCCAGCACGCACATGCTCATGCCGAACTTCGCCATGGTATAGGCGGTGGAGTGCTCGAACCATTTCGCCTTCATGTCGAGCGGCGGCGACAGCATCAGGATATGCGGGTTTTCGGCCTTCATCAGGTGCGGGATACAATATTTCGACACCATAAAAGTGCCGCGGGTGTTGATGCCCATCATCAGGTCGAACCGCTTCATGTCGGTTGCTTGGGAGTTGGTCAGGCTAATGGCGCTGGCGTTGTTGACGCAGATATCGATGCCACCGAATTCGGCGACGGTCTTATCAACAGCTGCGATCACCTGGGCCTCATCGCGAATATCGCAGATGACTGGCAACGCCTTGCCGCCGGCCGCGCGCACCTCGTCGGCGGCGGTAAAGATCGTGCCCTTCAGCTTCGGATGCGGCTCCGCAGTCTTCGCGGCGATCGCGACATTGGCGCCGTCGCGTGCCGCGCGCAGCGCGATCGCAAGCCCAATGCCGCGGCTCGCGCCGGAGATAAACAGCGTCTTGGCTTTAAGGGATGACATCGGAGGACTCCTGTATGGGACACACCGAGTTGGACTCACTCACCGTTGAGAGTGAGGGTGGGTTGGGGGTACCGCAAGCACCAGCCCCAGACTATCTCCCTCCCTAACCCGCCCTCAGCGGGCGTGCGACGCCACCACGGCGGATATCTCCTCAAGAAGAGCCGCGTGCTGTTCCCACGGTATGCTGTCGACACTCATCTGCGGTCGCCCGGGACTATCGACCCGGCTGTCATCGACCGCCTGCCCGGCTTCCACCGCCGCCGACAGGAACCGGTGATCCATATCGCGATTGAAATAACGCAGGAGAGCGTCCCGCAAGGCCGGCTTCGTGCAGGCCATTGCAGCAAGGAGCCCATAAGCTCCCCAGTTCGACACGCCGGCGACGATGAGCGAATCGACCGGAGTGGTTGCTGCGATCACCTCGCCGTTGGGAATTCCGCTTTCGATGATTTCCTTGGGCAAGGATCCCATCCCGATCTCATTGCCGCCGTCTCCCATGCCGATCGTGTACCAGCGGCGCTTCGCGGCGGGGTCGCTAAAGAGAAGATGCAGCGGTGCCGTTTCGCGCGACATGTCCCATCCGTGCTCCCGGTGAGGCTTCCCATCCGAACCGGGAGAAACTCGCTCAATTGCGATCAAGTGAGTGATCGGCCGATCGCCTGTTTCCATGTACTGCCGCAGGCGGAGAACCGAACTTTCCGTCGTCGACACGACCTCAAGATTGACGGGCGCCGGCAGCGCCTCGACCACGGCCCACACCGCCTTTGCGCATGGTGCATCGGTAATGACCGTTACCGGAATGCCCGCATTTGCGAGGCCCGCGGCCAGATGAGCCATGCCGCCGAGCCCATCCGTTTCCGGAGAAGGCGGCTCCGCGTGCTGGATATAGAAACCGGTGACGATTCCAACGTGCGCGTTGGGCATGTTCATTATTGCTTCCGCGGCGCGGGCGAGATTGCCTTTTGCCCATTCGGTCATCTGGCTGATGTCGCGTTTAACCTTGCGCCCGATGATCGCCTCGATCCGGGCCACTGACTCGTTCACTGTATCCACCTCGACTTGCCTTCTCGAAGGTGCGGGGCTGGTTCTGCCGGGTTTTTCCGGTCGCCCTACATGACGTCCTTGCTCTGTTGCTTAGCAAAATCGCATGTGCCTACCCCGGAGCTCATCCAAGGATAGTTCGTCAGGTGGGTGTTGGCTTCCGGGGATGGAATAGCTCTTCGACGGATTGTTTCGGGTCCTTGATCCGAGAGCGGTCCTTGCGATCGTTCTTCTGTGCTTCGAGCTTCTGCAGGAAACGGAAACGCGGCGATTGGGTCGCGTGCCCCGATCGGCCGTGCTTGGTCATGCCGAAACCCTTTTGGCCGCCCTGCGTCATTTGGTCACCAACGAAGGCTGCGCGGCTCATTTCTTGCGCCCGGGAGCCGCCACCGACGCCAAGCTCCTTGCGGTTGGCCGAGAGTACCATCAGGGAAAGGATAGCGCTGATCGTTAAAAGGCGCGAGGCTGGGTCGGCGCGAGAGCAAAATGCTGCAGTGCGGCGAGCGTGACACCGAACCAATTGAGTTCGGCGGACGGTGCCGTGAGTAGGGTGTCGCGCGCCGGGCGTAATGCCGCTGACAGCGATCGATGCTCCAGCACCGCTTGGCATACGGCTGCGATGGATCGGGCCGGAGCTCGAGAGGTGCAATCGCTGGTGCCGGGCGCGTTGGGACGTCAAAGATACATTCACAGAGTTGTGGTTTGTCGAGATACAATGGCCTAAAATGTAGCAATGAGCCCCCCAATTAGGAGCTTGAACGTGGCGAAATCATCAATGTCCTCGACAAGGGAGGATAAACCATGGAGCACAGAAACGTAGACCGCAGAAGCTTTCTCAATCAACTCGGCGTTGTGGTCGGCAGCGCCGCGGCGGCAACCGCAATACCGGCCGTGAAGCCTGCATCGGCGCAAACTCCTGCGGCGCCGAAGGGAAGAATTCCCGATACGCCACTCAAATTCGGTCACATGACCTTTTTGACCGGCCCCGGAGCGGTGCTCGGCGAGCCTTCGCTCAAGGGTCACATCCTGGCGGCTGAGGAAATCAACGCCCAGGGCGGCATTCTCGGCAAGCGCAAGATCGAGACGATCACTGCCGACGAGGCAGCCGGCACAGACGCCAACGTAAAAGAGCTTCGCCGTATGAAGCTCTCCGAAAAAATCGACCTGTTTACCGGTGTCATATCGAGCGGCAACACGCCGGCACTCGGCCCGGTCGCCGAGGAGCTTGGCGCGCTGACGATTTTTGTCGACGGCTGCACCGATTTTCTGTGGGACAAAGCGGTGCCGAATCCGAAATTCGCGTTCCGCATTACCAACATCCAGTCAGCGGACGGTGTCACTTGCGCACTGGCGGCGGCGCAGGCCTGGCCCGAGGCAAAGCGGGTCGCGCACATTCACCCGGACTACAGCTATGGCCGCAATGCCTTCGACCATTTCAACATCGCGTTCGGCAAGCTCGTTCCGGGCATCCAGGTCGTCTCGGAAGGCTGGCCGAAGCTCGGCACCACCGACTTCACCGCTCACATCACCAAGGCGATGTCGTCTAATCCAGACCTGATTGTTTCGTCGGTCTGGGGCGGCGACTACGTGGCAATGTACAAGCAGGCCTTGCGTTACGGCATGTTCAACAGCGCGAAGTTTGCGAGCACGATCGCGTTTGGCGTTGCGCCACATGCAATCGGCAAGGATCACCCGGAAGGCGTGATCGCGGGCGTGCACGCGAACTATTACTTCACCTTCCCGCCGGGAAATCGTTGGCCGGCCAACAAGAGGTTCGTCGAGAAGTACTATAAGCGCTGGAACGAGTATCCGAACTTCCAGTCGGATGGTGCGTATCACACGCTCTACATGTACAAGACGGCAGTCGAGAAGGCGAACAAGCTTACAGGTGGCTGGCCGGAGGAAGAGGCGGTCATCAGCCAGCTTGAAGGCATGTATTTCGAGACGGCAGCCGGTGACCTCTACATCCGTCCGGACAATCACCAGGGCTACAAGGACGCGGTGACGGGCTTCAGCAAGAACGTCCCCGAATACCCGTTCCCGATTCTGGATCCGAATCGGATGGTCACCATTCCGATCCGCAATATCACGGCGCCGCCGCACTGGCCGAAGCCGGGCAATGGTCACAACGATCCGACGGCCACGTACAATTGGATCAAGGAGACCTGGCCGCAGGTCGCTTGAACGCAGCAATCGAGACGGCCATGCCTTTCTCGAAGGCATGGCGGTGTTCGGGTCTTGATCGGGCGGCCGGCAACTCGAACTCCACATCCGCGTCGTACGGCCGCGGCGAGATCCTGCCGGCACTGCGGCGATCTCGGTGGAGCGGAACATGTCTCTGCACCCAGCTTCGCCCCGGGCGCGAATATGCGGCGTGGTGCTGGGGCTGATCTGTGCCGTCGTTACTGTGCCGCCATCGGCGCAGGCCGACCACGCGGTATCTTATTTTCCCTCGTTCTACCCACATGAGATCCGCATCGAGCCGCTCGATCCAGAAGGAGCGGCTCGCGAGTTTGTCAACAAGAGCGATCCCCTGCACGTATATGTGGGCACCGCACCAAGCTTTTCCGGCCAGATTCCCCAGCACCTCAAGTCGGTCGAGTCGCTCAAATCGCTAGTCACCGTCAGCGTCAATCCGCAGTCATCCCGGCTTCAAGCCCGCGAGGCGCGCTGTCACGCCATCGAACAGGCTGCCGCCGCGCTGGACGCGCCACCTGACGTCGTTATTCATCCGTATCCGATCACGCCCTATCACGCCGACTATCTCGGCCACGCAGATCGCGTGTCTCCCGCCAACGCCACGCCCACGCCGACCGGTGCGCCCACGCCGACGTTTCGCGCTGGCGCCGATGCGGCCCTGCTCTCGCCGCGGGCCCGCGTCCAGGCAACGGACTGGGATGTGAGTCTCGACGAGACTTCGGTAAGCGCATTGCTGATCGACGCAGGCGTCGGCTTCAACGATTGGCCAGCGCCACCCTGGACCAAAGAAGGATGGTTCCAAGCCTACCAGTTGCTTCGTCCGTCCCTCAGTCAGGCGAACGACCAAAAGCAGGCCGATGAGCTTTATGATCGTCTCACCCATAACGAGTTCAGGGATCGCACCGAACAGATCAACCTCGAGCGCGAGTTGCTGGCAGCATTGATCGGCAGTTGTGAGCGCGCCGTGGTCGGCTATCGGCTGCGGCGGGAATTCTATACTGACGACTTTTCCGACGGCATTGAAAATATCGCCGTGGATTCGCAGTCCGGTTTGAATTCGGCCGTCTTTCTGAGGACGGTCAAGCTCAAGGATTTCCTCTGGAATGGCACGCTGCGCATTGGGATCGATCCGCGCCCGACCGCAGCCTGGAATCCAATCGCTGGCTTTAACGATGCGGCTGGCCGTCTGGTGTGGTCGACCGTCGGAGACAACGCCTTCCTGCCCATTCCCTATAATAGCCGGTGGGTCCAGAACCGCGCCGAAATTCGCACTACGGACGAATCCGGTATCAAGCGGTCGGTTCGCGTTCCCGACGATGCGCTGATGCCGGAGACCATGGCCGGCAGGTTCGGCCAGGTCGGGCCGGGCCATGGCGCGATGACAAAAGTGCTGTATCGCCTGTCGGCCTCGAATTTCAGCGACGCCTCGGTGATGGAGGCGGCCGATTTACTTTACCCGTATGCACTGGCGTTCCGCTGGGGCGCCGGCGGGCAGCATGCGGGGGCCCACGATCCTGAGATCGCTGCTGCGACGCGGCTGATACGCGAGCGGCTGCGCGGCTTGAAGCTCCTCCGGGTGGAGGAAACCTCGCGGTCGGTCGCTGATCAGACCTTCACCTATCGCAGCCCGATTATCGAGATTTATCTCGATAACCTCGCATTCGACGAACTGGAGAACGCCCTCGTCGCTCCACCCTGGAGTTCGGTGCCCTGGCACGTGCTTGCGCTGATGGAGGCGGCGGTCGAGCGCGGCATCGCAGCCTTCTCGCGCGGCGAAGCGGAGCGGCGCCACCTGCCGTGGCTCGACCTCGTCCGCGATCCAGCGCAATTGAAGACATTCCGCGCGCTGATCAAGGAATTTGCTCAGACCGGCTACCGGCCGGCAGCGCTCGAGTCGCTTGTCGGCCCGGAGGCGGCGAAGGCCCGTTGGCAGCTTCTCGACCAGTTCGTTGAAGCCAACGGTCATTTGCTGGTGACCAACGGACCCTACCGGCTGAAGTCCTGGTCGCCCGACGCATTCGTTTTCGAGGTTGTACGGGAATTCACCTATCCCGTCGGTCTCGGTACGTTCAACGGCTTCGCTTACCCGGCACGCGCGCTCATCACCGCTATGGAGCGCGCGGGCGATCTCGTGCTGGTCAGCACCGACGCCGAATTCGCGGTCAAGCAGCAACGCGACCATCGCCTCGTCCGCGCGCCGCTGCAGCCTGACACGCTGCGTGGCACACTGCTGCCTATTCGGCCGGAATCGCACTACGTCGTCATTGGCAAGGACGGCCGGGTGGCTGCGGCCGGAAGCCTGGTGCGGCAACCGGACCATCGCTTTGCGGCTTCTCTGCCGACCACCCTTCAGTCCGGCGTCTACACTTTGTTCGCAGCGATCTTTCTTGATGGGAATACGATTAATCCAGCTATCGGACGCATCGAGCTGCGGGATAGCGGGACAATTGGCAAGGCCGGGCGAGCCGGGGGCCCAAAGGATGAGGAGGGAAAGCCGTGACGATCCTCGTCATCCAGATCCTGAACTCGTTTTTTTACGCGGCAGTCCTGTTCCTTATCGCCGCGGGCTTAAGTCTCATCTACGGCGTCATGCGCATCGTGAACCTGGCGCATGGGTCGCTCTATGCCCTCGGCGCTTATGTCTCCGCCTGGATTGTCGGCAGCGCGGTCGGCCACGCGCTGGAGGGAAATCTCGGCTTGGCCGGAACGCTTTTACTCCTTCCACTTGGCGCTGTTGCTGTTGCGGCCGTCGGCGCGGTGATCGAGCCTACCCTGTTGCGCCCCCTCTATCGACGATCGGAGGAATACCACCTGCTCGTCACGTTCGGCCTGCTCATGATCCTCGAGGACGTCATGAAACTCCTGTTTGGCCGCACGCCCCTATCGGCCGGCCAGATCATGGATCAGATGGGCAGTATCCCCGTCGGTCGCCTGATGTATCCCACGTACAACCTGTTCGTCGTCACAGTCGGGATTGCCGCCGCGATCGGATTGTGGGCGTTCATCTACCGCACCAAGTTTGGTGTCATCCTGCGCGCTACCTCGCAGGACCGACGCATGGCTGCGGCGCTGGGCATCAATGTCAGCCGCGTCTATGTTCAGGCCTTCGCCATCGGCTGCTTCATGGCCGGCCTCGGCGGTGCGGTGGTGGTGCCGGCGCAGGCGGCGGTCCTCGGCCTGGGTATCGAGGTGCTTATCCTGGCCTTCGTGGTCGTCGTGATCGGCGGACTCGGGAGCTTGCAAGGAGCGCTCGTCGGCGCGTTGATCGTGAGCTTCGTGCGCACCGCTGGCATTCAGTTTTTCCCCGAGATTGAACTTGCGGTTCTCTACCTGATTGCGGCCGCCGTCCTCCTCGTCCGTCCCACCGGTATGTTTGGAAGGGCGTGACGATGGAGAGGACAGCAGCCACTGCCACCTCGATTTGGCGAATCACCATCGGCGCCGCAATCGCTCTCGTGATCCTTGCCGTCCTGCCGCAGCTCGTCGATCCCTATCAAACGGTACTGCTGACCTACGGTCTGATCATGGCCATAGCCGCACTCGGCTTCAATCTGCTGCTCGGCTACACCGGCCTTTTGTCATTCGGCCATTCCGCCTATTTCGGCGCCGGCGCCTATTTGGTGGCCTTCATCATGCGAGATTTCGGCGCGCACTCCATGGAGCTGTGCATCGTTGGCGGAATGCTTGGCACGCTGATCATTGCTGCGACTTTCGGATTCGTCTGCGTGCGGCACACACGCATCTTCTTCGGCATCCTGACACTTGCGTTGTCGCAGGTTCTCTGGAGCCTTGCCTTCAAGTTCTTCTGGGTGACGGGCGGCACCGACGGCATTCGCGTACCCTATGCCAATCTCACGCTGCTCGGCGGCCTGGTCGATTTCAAGGGGTCGGGCTCGTTCCAGCGTTTCATCTATGCCTATTATTACTATGTCCTCGCGCTGTTTGCCGTCTCCACGATCATCATGTGGGTGATCGCGCACTCACCGTTCGGCAAGGCGCTGCAGGCGATCCGTGACAACGAAACGCGCGCGCGATTCGTCGGCATCTCTGTGCGGCGGTATCGCTGGATTGCTTTCATGATTTCCGGGACTCTTACGGGACTTGCCGGGATTCTGTGGGTTCCGCTCAACGGTCTCACCACGCCCGACATTCTCTATTGGCCATTCTCCGGCGAGATCGTGTTCATGACCGTGCTCGGCGGATTCCGCTCCTTCACCGGTCCGATCGTCGGTGCGATAGCCTTCAACTACCTGAAGACATACGCGATCGCCAGCACCGAATATTGGCAGCTTTTGCTTGGCGTCGTGCTTGTCATTCTGGTCATGGCGCTACCCGCCGGCATTGTCGGAACGACCGCGCGGCTCGCCGCAAAGCTCAGGAGAAGAACGAAATGACTCTCCTGGAGACGGTCAACCTGAGGAAATATTTCGGCGACACGCATGCCGTCGATGATGTCAACCTGACCATTGCGGAAGGCGAGTTCATTTCCCTGGTCGGCCCCAACGGGGCCGGAAAGACTTCGCTTTGCAACGTCATCAGCGCCCATCTCGTTCCCGATTCCGGAAAAATCATCTTCAAGGGTACGGACGTGACCCGTTCATCCGTGATCGAGCGAGTGAAGGCTGGCATCGCGCGCAGCTTCCAGCTGGTCAACCTGTTCGACGATCTGACGGCCTTCGACAACGTCGCACTGGCGATCTTTTCGCGCGACGGCAAGATCCGGAATATGGCTGCGCTCGCCGACCGCGACCGCGAGGTCGCCATCGAGGCCGACGCGATCCTCGATCAGTTCGGACTCGCCGGCAAGCGCAATGAGCCGGCGCGGGGTCTCGCGCAAGGCGAACGCAAACTGCTGGATGTGGCGCTCGCTTACGCACTGCGGCCGACGCTCTTGTTTCTCGACGAGCCGACGAGCGGGGTGAGCACGCGCGAGAAGGACCAGATCATGGACGTCATCGCCTCGGTCGTGCGTCGCGAAGGGATCACGGCCGCGATCATCGAACACGATATGGATATTGTCTTCAAGTATTCCAATCGAATAGTCGTGATGCACCAAGGGGCGATCCTCGCCCAAGGCACGCCGGACGCCATCAGAAGCAACGACGAGGTTGCGATGATCCTGCTCGGCTCCGCGGGACCGGACGCCTTTTCACGAAAGGAATGATCGTGCTGGAGGTCAAGGCGATCCACACCTACCGCGGCCGCGCTCACATCCTCAACGGCGTTTCGCTGCGCGTGGACAAACAGGAGGTCGTGTGCCTGGTCGGGCGTAACGGCGCCGGCAAGACCACGACGATCGAGAGCATTATGGGCTTCCTGCCACTGCAGGGCGGCAAGATCGTATTTGACGATGAGGACTTGACGAGGCTTGCCCCGCATGAACGCGCCAAGCGCGGAATCGGCTATTCGCCGGAGGATTGCGGCATCTTCCCGGAACTATCCGTCGACGACAATCTGATGATCAGCCGCTGGCTCGGCGATGAAGTGTCACGCCGACGCGACGGGGCTGTACGCCCAGACCCACGGACGCAGGCTTTCGGGGTCTTTCCCGAAGTTCGGGACCTGCTGCAACGCCAAGGCCTGCATCTGAGCGGCGGTCAGCGCAAGATGGTTGCGATCGCACGCGCGATGATGTTGTCACCGTCCCTCCTCCTGCTCGACGAGGCATTCGAGGGATTGGCGCCGGTCGTGATCAATCGATTCACGGAGGCTGTCATGAAGATCAAGGCGATGGGCGTTTCTATTCTGCTGGCAGAATCACATCTCGCCGCCGCATCCCGTATCTGCGATCGACTCTATGTGATCGATCGGGGCGAGATCATTTTCCATGGTTCGCCGAAGGAAGCGCGCGCCGATGAGAGGGTTGTGAAAGCGTTGCGCGGATGAAGCGCATCGTCGCACGCGCGTGCACGATGCCGACTACAGTTCTGCGGGGACTGCTTTATGAGACGCTGCCTCACGCTTGGATTGCTGTTGTCGACCCTGACTGTGACCGCGGCAGTGCGGGGTGGTCACGAATTGCCGGTCTATCCATCTTATTATCCGCACGAGATCGAGGTTTGGACCGTTGCCCCTGACGCCGCGGAACGCCTGCTGCAACAATCCAAGATCCATGCCTATCTCGGAAACGACCTCCACCTTTCTGGCTCAGCGCCGGATCTGATCACCGCCGTGGAATCGCTCGGCTCGTTGGTAATCGTCCGCATCAACCCACAATCGTCATATGCTAAAGAGAATACGACCGCCTGCGCGGTCGCGCATGCCGTTGCCCGAAAACTCAGCTCGAATAATCCGGATGTGATCCTGCATCCCTATCCGATCACGCCGCTGCACGGGGACTATTTGTACCATGTCGATCTCGCGGAAGCCGCGAAACGACGCTTGCTTTCCGACACCCCGGTTGAGCCAACAACCGGGAATCTGAAGGTGAAGGCGGCCGGCGCTGCCGCCGAACGCTTGCTCCACGCCGAGAAAGCGACGCAGGAATCGGACTGGGACGTTGAAATCAAGGAAACCAGCTTGGCGGAACTCACTGACTCGGCAATGACCGTGATCAACGGCTGGCTAGTGCCGCCAGTGGCCAGAAGCGGATGGTACCAGGCCTATCTCGCCCTGCGCGACGCAATCGACGTCGGAACAAGAGAGAGCGTGGAGGTTGACCTGCAACGGATCCAGTCAGGCGATTTCAACGACCCCGTCGATCACATCAATCTGGAGCGGGCGGTTGTGACAGCCCTGGTCAACGACTGCCGTCAAGTGGTCGTCGGCTACACGCTCAAGCGCGAATATTTCAATTCCGAATTCTCGGCCGGGATCGAGAACATCGCCTTCGATTCCCTTACAGGCCTCAACGCCGCAATCTTCCTTCGCACGGTCAAGCTGAAGGACTTTCCCTGGAACGGTTGGCTGCGCGTCGGAATCGACGCCCGACCGGCGTCGGCCTGGAATCCGATCACGGGCTTTTCCGACAAATTCGGGCGACTGCTGTGGTCCGCCGTCGCAGACCCGGCGCTATTGCCGTCGCCCTATGACCAGGCGTGGATGGCCAATCGGATCACTGAGGTTCAGACTTCGCCATCACGATGAGGAATTGCAGCGATGCCTTGCAGCGCAATTTTTCGCACATGTCTCATTGGCGCAGTGCTCGCTTGGGCAATCAGAGCGGCGCTCATCGGAGCCAGCGCCGCGGAGCTGGCATTCGACCTCCATATCGAACGGGGCCGGGTGGCAGAGAACATGTCAGTCATCCGGGTCAAGCAGGGAGACGTCGTCAGGCTTCGATGGAGCACGGATCGATCAATCATCCTGCATCTGCACGGTTATGACATTGAAAGGAAGATCGAGCCCGGCTCGATCGGCGTGATGGAATTCACCGCGGACGTCACAGGGCGGTTTCCTGTAGAAGTCCATCGGTCGTCCGAGGGCGGCGGCCATTCTCACGGGGACGCTCCACTTGTTCGTATCGAGGTCTACCCGTAGGAACGTTCGTCAACGCTTGATAGCGGCTGGATGCTGGCCGTTAGCGGCTGCGGCCGTGCTCGTGAGCTTCACCCCAGCCACGGCGCACGGCTTCGGCCAGCGTTATGACCTCCCCCTGCCGCTGCCTCTTTATCTCTTAGGCGCCGCGGCCGCGGTGGTGCTCTCCTTCGTGATCGTCGGCCTGTTCGTGCACAGCGCACCGCCGACGCGCCCCCATTCACGTAGCGATTTGTTCGATTATCCGCTCGGAAGAGCCGTCGCGGCGGCGTTGGGCGTTCCGCTCAGGCTGAGCGCTCTGGTCCTGTTTGCTGCGATGCTGCTGGCGGGTTTTCTCGGCGATCAAAATCCTTACCGCAATCTCGCTCCGACCCTCGTCTGGATCATTGCCTGGGTCGGCCTCGCCTATATTTCGGCCTTCGTCGGAAATATCTGGCCGCTCATCAATCCATTGCGGACTATCTTCGACGGGGTGGAGGCGGCGTACAGGCACATTTGCGGCCGCAATCTTGCGCTCGACAAACCGTATCCCCACGTACTCGGTGTCTGGCCCGCCGTGCTCTTGCTGCTGGCCTTCTCCTGGACCGAGCTCGTCTATCCGACGCCTGCCGTGCCGTCACACATCGCCACCTTCGCACTCGGCTATTCCGTGCTGACCTGGACCGGCATGTTCGTGTTCGGCAGCGAGACCTGGCTGCGGCACGGCGAGCTCTTCACTGTCGTATTCGGCACCTTCGCCCGCTTCGCGCCAACGGAGATACGCACCAACCCGCCGAAACCACAATTCTTGCTGCGACGATTTGGAACGGGCTTGACCTATCGCGATCAGGTTTCGCCATCGATGATGGCGCTGGTTCTGCTGCTCCTGTCGAGTGTTCTTTACGATGGCCTCATCGCGACTCCCGAATGGTCGGTCGTAGAATCCGCGGTCATCGCGCGCTTATCTGATGTCGCCGAACTCGGCCCGATGGCAGTACGAAGCATCGGCCTGGTTGCGTTCTGGCTCCTGTTCCTGTCGGCCTATTGGATGGTGAGCATCATCATGAGTGCGGCGACGCAGTGGCAATTTTCGCCACGGCAGACCGCCCAGAGCTTCGCCCTCACGCTAATCCCAATCGCGCTTGGCTACCACGTTGCGCATTACCTCGTATACCTTCTGGTCCAGGGGCAATACATCGTTCCGCTGCTCTCCGATCCCTTCGGCTACGGCTGGAATCTGTTCGGGACCGCGAGTTACCGCCCAAACATTGCAATCGTCGGTGCTCGCTTTGCCTGGTACACGGCGGTCGGGGCCGTTCTTCTCGGGCACATCGCCGCAGTTTATCTCGCGCATGTGCAGGCGATGCAGACATTTGCCGCGCGCAAGCTCGCGTTGGCCTCTCAGATCCCGCTCACGGCGCTCATGGTGGTCTACACCTGCGTCAGTCTGTCGATCCTGGCCGAGCCGATCGTCGAGCGCAGCAGGCCATCCGCGCAACCATCGGCGGTGGCGGAAAATAAGATTGCGATACCCGCGGACGCGGTACTGCCTGATGCAGATAGCGGCCGGCTCCAGGCCATCGGTCCCGGCCAATTCGCCAGGACAAAATTGGTCTATCGTCTGCTCGGCTCCGCGTTCCACGATGGGACGAAGATGACGGCAGCCGATCTGCTCTACCCCTACATCCTTGCATATCGCTGGGGCATTCGTGGCGACGGCCGCGAGACCCATTACGATCAATCAATCGATACAGCGACCGCGCCGATACGCCGCCAGCTTGCCGGCTTGCGGGTCGTGGCCACCGACACCGCGTCCAAATCCTTCAGGGTCGGCGACGTCGATTTCCTCCGTGAAGTATTCACCATCGAGGTCTATACGACCAGCACCTCGATGAGCCCGGAGCGAGAGGCGTTGCCGGCCCCCCCCTTGGAGTACGCTGCCCTGGCATCTTCTTGTTCTGATGGAAGAAGCAGTCGAGCGAAACTGGGCGGCATTTTCGCAGACGGAAGCCATTCGCCGCGGCGTTGAATGGCTGGATCTCGTCCGATCACAACCGCTGAACGCGCGGTTCGCGGCATTGGCCGAGAGCTTCGAGCGTGAAGGCTACCGACCCGAAACCTTGCGCCAGCTGGTCAGCGTCGACGAAGCACGTCGGCGATGGGCGGCGCTCGCCGCGTTCTACAAGGCCAATGGCCATTTTCTAGTGACCAACGGGCCCTATCAGCTCAAAAGCTGGTCGCATGACAGCGTGATGCTCTCTGCGTTCAGGGATTTGAGCTACCCGCTGGGCGTGGGCTCCTATGACTCTTACGCGATCCCACGTCGCGGATTTATCACTGCAGTGGACTCGATGGGTGATAGGATCCGAATATCGGGCGACGTCGAAGTGATCGACAAGTTTCAGCGCAGGTATCGCCTCACGCGCATGCCGATTTCATCCATACCGCTGGATGCACTGAAACGAACACCCCCGGAATGTCGGTTCGTGGTCGTCAACGATCAAAGGCATGTAGTGCTAGCCGGCGCTGTCCCTCTCGGCGAAAGCTCCTCGTTCCAATTCGATTTCAAGAACCGGTTGCCGGTCGGCCGTTACACGATGTTCGCAACCATTACGCTCAACGGCAATGTCATGAATGCCGATATTCGCGAGATACCGATCGTCGTTTCCCCCTGATAGACAAGAGAACGACGGTTAGACCAAAACAGGCTGAGCCGCGGGCGTCGATTTACGGAACTTCCACATCTTCGACTTTGCCATCGATGGCGTCGTGATTTCGGAAGATTGCCGCCCGATCGGCGATCGCACAGCTTGGGATCCAGGGCATCGCGGAGCGCGTCGCCGAACAAACTGAAGCCGAAAACGGTGAGCGCGATCGCAAGACCCGGAAAGACGGCGATCCACGGCGCCGTCGAGGCGTATTCCTCGGCGCCTCCCTGCAACATCAGGCCCCACGCCGCCGTCGGCTCCTGCACGCCGAGCCCAAGATAGGACAGCGACGCCTCCGCCAGAATCGCCTGGCCGACGAATGCAGTCAGCATGATCAGGAACGGCGCGAGCACGTTCGGCACCATGTGGCGAAGTATTATACGCGCGTGGCCGAAGCCGCAGGCGCGCGCGGCATCGATATAAGGGACCTCACGGATCGCAAGTGCGCTGGAGCGCACGACCCGCGCGCAACGGGGGATGAGCGGAATTGTGATCGCCACGATCACGTTGTAGACCCCGCTGCCGAAGATAGCGATGACGGCGAGGGCCATGATGATCAGCGGGAAGGCCATCACCACGTCCATAACGCGCTGCAGGACGAGGTCGAGGCGGCCGCCGAAATAGGCGCTTGCCACGCCGAGCACGAGACCGGCGACGCCCCCGACGATCGCGCATGAGAACCCCACGATCAAGGCGGTGCGCGCGCCGAAAACGATGCGGGAGAACAGGTCGCGGCCAAACTGATCGGTGCCCATGAGGTGCGCCCAGCTCGGCGGTTCCGTCATGGCGGCGAAGTCGTTCGATGTCGGATTGTAGGGTGCGATCCAATCAGCCGCGAGGTCGGCGACTGCCATCACCAGCACCAACACTCGGCCGACCGTCCCGAGCGGCTGGCGGCGGCAAAAGCCGATGATGCCTTCGCGCGACGGGCGCAGGCCCTCCGCCGCGGTGTCGACGGCAGGAACGTAGGGCGCGAGATCGACCATGGTACGAGCTCCCACTCTTTAGCCGTAGCGGATCCGCGGATCGAGCCATGCAGAGCAGATCGACCACGAGATTGACGAACACGAAGACCGCGACCGTGAGCATCACGAGGGCCTGCGTCAGGGTATAGTCCTGGTTCTGGACGGCCAGCACGAACAGGCGGCCGACGCCATTGAGATTGAACACCTGTTCGGTCACCACGAGCCCGCCGATCAGGAAGGCGAACTCGATGCCGATCAAGGTCACGACCGGCAGCAGGGCGTTCTTGAGCGCGCGCCGGTTGATGATGAGCCGTTCGACCAGACCCTTCGCGCGGGCGGTCCGGATATAATCCTCGCGCAAGACCTCGAGCATCGCAGAGCGCGTCATCCGCATGGTGACAGCGGCGTAGCGGTAACCGACCGTAAGCGCCGGCAGGATGACCATCGACAGGTTGCGAAGCGGATCCTGCCAGAACGGGACGTAGTCGATCGGGGGCATCCAGGGCGCGCCGAATATTGCATGCGAGATATCGAGAACGGCCAGGATGGAGACGATTCCGAGCCAGAACGACGGCGTTGCTATGCCCGCGATGGCGGTGGTGCGGACCACGTGGTCGATCCAGCTGTTCTGCTTCAACGCTGAGATGATCCCGAGCGGGACTGAGATGACGATGGCAACTACTGTCGCCATCACGGCGATCTCTAGCGAGATCGGCAAGCGCGCCGCGATCTCTTCGGCGACGGGCTTGCCCGACCACATCGAGATGCCGAAGTCGAGGCGAAAGAAGCCCCACACAAAGTCCAGGAACTGTAGGACTAGCGCACGATCGAGTCCGAGCTCGGCGTGACAAAGCGCGACAGCGCGCGGGTCGACGCTTCCGCCACCGGAGCTGAGACGGACCACGCAGATGTCTCCCGGGATGAGGCGCATCAGCACGAACACAAGTGCCGCCGCTCCGACCAGCGTCGGGATCACGAGAAGCACCCGGTTCACGATATACCGGTACATCCTATGCGTCCGATCCTGACCGCGCCGTGATGCCAGTCAGCGGTTGTCGACCAGCATCGCGGCGGCCTACTTGTCGAGCCACACGTTGGCCAAGTCCTGATTGAGGTAATGGCTCGGACTGATCTTCCAGCCCTTCACATACGACCGGGCGGGGATAATGCGATTCCACCACGGCGTCATCAGCATGTGCACCTGGGTGTCGAGAACGTATTTTTCGAACTCGCGGAGCATCGCTCGCTGCTTGACGGTATCGGTCTCGTGAAGAAGCGCCTGATAGAGGGCAACCTCCTTATCGTCGTCGTAGTTGCCGTAGTTCTCGGCATAGACCGAGTGCGGCAAGAACTTGCCGATGTCCAGAAGCGGGTTCACCACGCTCTGACAGTTGAAGTCCACGGTTACATCGAATGTGCCGTGACGCAGCGCTCGAAGAACGGACCGGTCGGCAGCACGCGCTGCGTGACCTCCAGTCCGACCTTGCTCCACTCGTCGATCAGCCAGGTGGCGACATACTTGTAGGGCTGGTCGACGTTTCGGTTCATCAGCTCGAATTTGAGTCCTTCGGCCCCTGCCTCCTTGAGCAGGCGCTTGGCCTCCTCGCGCGATTTCCCGATATCCGGCCAGAACCCGGCCAACGTCTGCAGCTCCTCCTTGGTCGCTGCCAGCGGCGATCCCGGAAAAACGATGCCGGCGACCGTATGCACGGTGGCGATCTTGGCGAGCGCCGGCGCGCCGTGCCAGCTGTCGATTGCCAGTGCAAGCGCCCGGCGGACCCGCACGTCGTCGAACGGCTTCCGCTTGTGGTTGGGAGTCACCAGGTTGCCGCAGTTCCAGTCGCTCGTCTGAACGGTGATCTTGTCGCCGAGCTCGCGCACGAGCTCGTCGCGCGCCGAAGGCGGCAGGCCGCGGAACTCCATGGCGGCGCGGTCGGCGCGGATCGCGTCGACCCGCACGGCCTGCTTGGCCGCGAAGATGCCGATAAATCCGTCGAGATAAGGCTGTCCTTGGTGATAATAGTCGGGATTGCGTACCCCCTTGATCGACTGTCCGATTTCGTAGCCGGCGAACTTGAACGGGCCGGAGCCCATGATGTTCTTCTCGAACCAGCGTGGATCCTTGTCGAGGATCTCCTTCTTGTAGATCCAAGCGAAGGGATCGGCGAGCGAGGGCAGAAACGCGTTCGTCGCGAACTTCAGTCGGAACACCACGGTGGTCGCATCACGCGCCTCGACCTTGTCGACCATGATGAAGTAGCTCTCGCGTGCGCTCGATTCGCCCTCGCGGGGATGGACGATCTCCTGCCAGCTCACCGCAACGTCCGCAGCCGTGAGCGGCGAGCCGTCGTGGAATTTCACGCCCTCCCGGATCTTGAAGGTGTAGGTCTTGCCGCCGTCGGTCGGCGTCGGCATCTCGGTGCAAAGATCGCAGACGAAATCGATGGTCGACGACGGATTGTCCGGATTGACCCTGATCAGCACGCTGTAGAATGGTGCAGCCGCGTGCACAGTCGCATAGGTAGTCTCGCGGTGACCGTCGAAACTCGGCGGAGCGTCCGCCGGGATCATGAAGGTCAGTATCCCGCCGCGCTTCGGGGTGTCGGCAGCCGCAGGGGCGGCCACGTTCGCGATGCAAAGAGCAGCGCCAAGACCGGCTGCCGCCAGTCCTAATTTCCTGATCATTTGCTTCCTCCTTTTCCTTCCCCCCTTTGTTATTGGGATGGATTCCGTAGAGCCATCCGCCACAGATGGACCGAATCTAACGCACCTCGCTGCAGGCCACCCAGTGGCCGGGGCGCACCTCCCGCAGTTGCGGGCGGATCCGGCTGCAGCTAGAGACCGAGATCGGGCAGCGCGGATGAAACGCGCAGCCCGAAGGCGGATTGATCGGGCTCGGTACCTCCCCCTTCACGGGTCGGAACCTGCGACCGGCCTCGACGCTCGGATCCGGCACCGGCACGGCCTCGAGAAGCGCCCGGGTGTAGGGATGCAGCGCGTTGTCGAACAGCTCGTCGCAATCCGCGAGCTCGACGATGCGGCCGAGATACATCACCGCCACGCGCTGGCAGAGATGCCGCACCAGCGAGAGATCGTGCGCGATGAACAGATAGGTGAGGCGGAAGCGCTCGCGCAGATCCTCGAGAAGGTTGACGATCTGCGCCTGGATCGACACGTCGAGGGCGGATACGGCCTCATCGCAGATGATGAATTCGGGATTGAGCCCGAGAGCGCGCGCGATCCCGACGCGCTGGCGCTGGCCGCCCGACATCTCGTGCGGGTAGCGATCGGCAAAATTCGAACTGAGGCCGCAGATCGCGAGCAGCTCGCGCACCCGGGCCGCGCGGCGCGCCGCATCGGGCTCGATGCCATGTACCTTCATCGGCTCGGCGATGATGTCGCCAACCTTCATGCGCGGATTGAGCGAGCTGTATGGATCCTGGAAGATGACTTGGATGCGGCGCCTCAGGGCCTGGAGCTGCTTGTGCTTGAGCCTGGTGAGGTCGACGCCGTCATAGAGGATCTCGCCGGCGGTCGGCCGCTCGAGCAACAGAATGCACCGGCCGGTCGTCGTCTTGCCGCAACCACTCTCACCCACCAGCCCCAGCGTCTCCCCCCGGCGAAGCGTGAAGTCGACGCCATCGACCGCCCGCACCTCACCCACCGCGCGGCGCGCGAGGACGCCCTCGGTGACCGGGAAGAGCTTCTGCAACCCCTTCACCTCGAGCAGCGTCGGAGGGGTTGCGGGCGCCGTCATGCCACCGCTCCGGCCGCCGCGACGATCTCCCCAGAGCGCAGGCACGCCGCGAGGTGGCCCGCCGGCCCTGCCGGCTCGAGCGGCGGCCGCACCCGAGCGCAGGCTTCCACGGCGAAGCGGCAACGCGGGCGGAATGCGCAGCCTTGGTCGAGGTGCGCGAGGTCTGGGGGCTGGCCGTTCACCGGGTCGAGGCGCCCTGGCGCGGGCGATCGAGCCGGGGCACCGACCGCAGCAATGCCATCGTGTAAGGATGGCGCGGGTCGTGGTAGATCGCCGCCGCCGGGCCGCTCTCGACGATTCGCCCCGCATACATGACGTTGACCCGCTTGGCGTAGCGCGCCACCACGCCGAGATTGTGCGTGATGATGATGAGCGCCACGTTGAGCCGGCGCGTCAGCCCGTTCATCAGTTCGAGTATCTGCGCCTGGATAGTCACGTCGAGCGCAGTCGTCGGCTCGTCCGCGATAATGAGCTTGGGATCACAGGCGATCGCGATCGCGATCATGACTCGCTGGCGCATGCCACCCGAGAGCTGGTGTGGATACTGCTTGAGGCGGCGGGCGGGATCGGCGATGCCGACCAGGCCCGAGGAGCTCGATGGCGCGCTTGTGCGCCGAAGCGGGATCGGCCTGGCGGTGCTGCTCAAGCGTCTCGGTGATCTGCCGGCCGATGGTGAGTACGGGATTCAATGACGTCATCGGCTCCTGAAAGATCATTCCGATGTCGCCGCCCCGCACTTCGCGCATTTGCGCGTCGGAGAACTGCATGAGGTCGCGGCCGGCGAACAGAATCTCGCCACGCGTGATCCGCCCAGGCGGATCCGGGATCAGGCGCAGAATTGACAGCGCCCCGACGGACTTGCCCGACCCGCTCTCGCCGACAATCGCGACTGTCTCGTCCTGTTCGACAGTGTAAGATATCCCGTCGACAGCGCGCACGACTCCCGCGCCGGTCCGGAATTCGGTATGCAAATCCTTGATCTGCAGGAGTGGTGCCAATACACCCTCCCGATGTTCCTCTGGAAGCTATTCTTTTTTATAAGGTTTTCGACATTGGTATCGGCCGCCGAAAGAGCTTTCAACGATGGCGCAAGGTCGCATCAGAAGGTCTGGCTAACGAGGTCGCCAACGAGGTGCCCTCGCTGTCGCGCGGAGCCTCCCGCCCGACTGGGACCACGTGAGCAAAGGCCCCAGCGTGACGCATTGAATCCTTCCCCCGCCGTTGCATACACAACAATGCTGGGGATTTGAGGGCCCAGCGAACCAACCCAACGCCGCCAAACGAAAATTGCGCGGCGTCGTGATTCAGCATCACGTCCGGGCAGCTCGCTCATTCATCGGAACTGCGGCGCTTAATAGATCGCGGCTCGCGCGGCGCCGGACGGATCGCGTCGACATCAAGTTCGATGCCCATACTACCCTTCACCTTGCGGCGGCCGCAAGGCGCTAGGTCGATCCACGGCGCGGCCGAACCGTGCTTCTAGCACCGCGGGCCGCCGCGCCTTTCGGGAAGCCGCCCACCCGTTCGCTCCTCCCGTGCGCCCCCCGGGGGGTTGAACCGCCCTCGCCGGCAGGCCCTCATCCAGGCACCTCGGCCAACCGCAGGCGCGCTTGGTAACGGCATGCGCGTGTTGCAGCGCGTTGGCATCGCTTCCAAAACGATGCGCGGGATGGCGAGGATGCCTTCGACGTCAAGTAGTCGACGGCTCACGCCATCGTCCACGTCGGCCATGACGCGGCTTCGCTCACGCGCAGGGCATTCTTTCAACAGGTCACGTGAAAGAGCCCGATCCTCTTTTCGCGCGACCGGTTGAACGTCTGGATCGCCTCGGGTGTCGGCTCCAAGAGAACCTTGCAGCCCTTTTTTTCGAAATAGGCTTCAGCTTCCGGCGATAGGCGCACGTGGTCCATCTGACCCGAGCCAATGACGACCTGGTCGCAGCCCTTCTCGAAGAGAAATTTTGCCTCGTCTTCTGAAAGCACGTGGGAAGTCCCATAGAGTCTCTTTGATAACTTCTTCTTCCGCTTCACAACTTCGCCGGAAAGACGAACAACCACGTCATGCTCATACGTCTTTCCGTCAATCGTAATCGCGCCAAATACCGTGCCATCGATCTTCATCGTGACCTCCTCATCAGACCCCCGCTCCAACGCGCAAGCAGTGAGGCGCCTCAACGCCGGCATCATCCGGGCTCACAGCCCTCCAGTCTGCCGATCCGGATCGGGACGCGCCGTCGCCCCAGCCGCCCGGGCGTGCCTCGAACAAGCACGGGATCGCGGTGGAGCAAATGCCGCAGCGGCCGTCGCTGGTAAGCCGCCAAGTAGTGATGTCATACCAGTCTCGGCCGATGATCCGCCCACCACAGCCTGGGCAGTACATGCTTTGGCATTCGTCGTGTGGATCGCTGGGCAAATCTCGTTTTTTGCCGACGACGGGCCGTGACGAAGAGTTGCGCCACGACGTCTAGCCGAGCCCGCCTGACGGCACGAGCGCCCAACTGCGCCGGCGCATTCTATTCCCGATCGGCGGAGACTGTAAGCCGAACCGTCGACAATCTCGGCCGTTGAGATCCAGGAGCGCTCCCGCCGCTGAGACATTATTGCTTCCCGACGCGGGCGACGCCCACTTCGGGCCAGTCACGCAAGCCTTCACCCCCGCATGCCGCCAGCCCGATTTCCGGCGCTCGGCCTGCAACTCGCGAGAGTGG
Organism: Bradyrhizobium sp. AS23.2; assembly: GCF_001908185.1. GTDB lineage: Bacteria > Pseudomonadota > Alphaproteobacteria > Rhizobiales > Xanthobacteraceae > Bradyrhizobium. Next base: position 35,033 of record NZ_LGHM01000129.1, on the reverse strand, counting down.
AAGGAGATTGGTATGCTCGGACCGAGACCAAGCCGATGACAACCTCGAAAATGATCGCCGGCCTGATCGGCCCCACCCTTGTCGCAATCGCTGCCGGCATGCTGCTGAACATTGGCCTGTTCCCTACATTGACGGAGCAAGTTTCCCGTGACCCCGCGCTCATCTTTGTGTCTGGCATCCTCTTGTTCGTCGCTGGGCTTGCCATCGTGCGTGTTCACAATCGCTGGACGTACGGATGGCCGGTGCTCGTCACCGTCCTTGGTTGGCTTGCCGTCCTCGGCGGGCTTGCACGAATGCTTTTCCCAACCGGACTAGCCGCGATTGCCGCCGGAATTGGCCGGGCGACCGGCGTGATCATTGCGGCAGCCATCGTCCTCCTGGGGCTCGGCGCGCTACTCTCGTTCAAGGCCTACCGACGTGATTGAGCACGCTTGCGTGAGTCAAATCCACCGAGGTCCCACTGGGGCATAACATGATCGTGCTGTTCACGGATTTCGGGTTGCACGGCCCCTACACGGGTCAAATCAAGGCGGTGTTGCACCAAACGGCGCCGGGCGTCCCCGCCATCGACCTCTTCACCGATGCGCCGGTGGGCAATCCCAAGGCGTCGGCGTATCTCTTGGCAGTCTACGCAGCGGGGACTGTCTTTCTCTGCATCGTCGATCCCGGCGTCGGCGGGACGCGCCCGGCGATTGTGCTCGAGGCCGACGGCCGGTGGTATGTGGGCCCTGGCAACGGCCTGTTTGAGCTGGTCCAGCGCCGTGCCACAAAGACGCGCAGCTGGGACATCGACTGGAGGCCGGAGCACCTGTCGGCCAGCTTTCACGGGCGCGACCTCTTCGCGCCGGTTGCAGCCATGCTGGCGCGCGGCGAGCCGCAGCCCGGCCAGCGAGGGGATGACAGGGATCGCCGCGCAGACTGGCCGGATGACCTGTGCGAGATCGTTTAAGTGGACCATTTCGGCAACGCCATGACTGGGTTGAGGGCGGCCATGCTACCGCCAAACGCGAGGCTTGCCGCGGCGGGTCGGGTATTGGAGCGCGAGAGAACCTTCAGTGATCGGCCGCCAGGCTCAGCCTTCTGGTACGAGAACTCGAACGGGCTCGCCGAAATCGCCGTCAACCAGGGGCGCGCTGACCGCGATCTTGGTCTTTCGATCGGCATTCCGCTCGAGATCGTCGCCTAAATGAAGGCGGTTCCCTCACAACTTTGATCTGCGGCTATGGGCATGCCAAAAAAAACAGAGCTCGAGAACCGATTGGCCGAAGCCGCAAAGGCGCCGCGCCAAGCTGCCAGCGACCGTTAACAAGCAACTGGCCGATCAGACCCGCAAGATTCTCGGCAAGCACTACGCGAGTAAATATCGGGTACGGTAATCGCGATCGCTGCGCCTGGACAGTTCGCGCAACGACCGCGGCGACTTGAGTTGATCGCGAGCAAATGTGAACTGAAACACAGTCACGCTGAACGCTGAGTCCTAGGTTCAGCCATTCGCAACCTGTGGCACGAGAGGGAGCTATGAATTACAGCTCGTCCGTAGCTGAGCGCGCAATTCTGGCCATCAATCGCTTACTAAGCGTTGCGATGACATCCGCCTGGACATCCGCATTGCGCCATCAGCATGCATTGTCGCCGCAAGAGGAAGATTGCAGCGCTGATCACAGCTGTTCGTCGGAGGAGAAATCTTCTGCAGCGGATGATCAGCTACTTCATTGGGGACGCGGCGAGGCCCCAAGCGCACGGGGCAATGGGAAACCTCGCAGCACATCGTCCGTTTGGGCACGTCGTGACAATTTAATGCACAACGCCGCGCAAAATCGCAGAAGATCGTAGTCTGGCGTGCAAAATCGTACGATTGGTAGCGGGGGAGCGCTACCGCTTTTCCCCACACCACCCAAATCTGCGATATTTTCTCCGGTGGTCCGCCCAAAGTCTCCGATCCTGTCGGGCGACAGGTTCAAATCGGGGAGGCGCAACCACCGATACCGACATTCGGTTCAAGTTGCGATCTAACCAAGATGGCCCTTCCAAAGGGCTGTGTCGCAAATTTCCGATTTGAGCCGGAGACCGATAGGAATATTCACGGATTTTCACGCGGCGAGAATATCGAACTGCTCGGCGAGGGACGGATGCGGATTGAAGGCAAACCTCGCCTGTTGTTTGCGCATCATGTGCACCATTTCGATGCCGCCGAGAACAATGCGAACACTGTCCCTCGATTTGAAACCGAGCATCGGGCGCACTCGTCGCTTGATCGCGCGGTGATCCTGCTCGATGCGGTTGCTCAAGTAAAGACTCTGCCGGACACGGATTGGAGTCAGCCGTCGTCTCGATCGATCTTGCAAACGGTTTGTCTTATGGCAGGACACGATCGCCTCGCGGTTGGTTTGACTGCCGTCGATGACGATGCGTTCGGGACGTCCATGCCGCTTAAGGGCGTTGGTCAGGAAGCGCTTCGCGGCCGCCAGGTCGCGGCGTTCGCTGAACCAGAACTCGACCGTGTCGCCAGTGCTGTCGATTGCGCGATAGAGATACATCCATGCTCCGCGCACTTTGATGTAAGTTTCGTCCATATGCCATTTCAGGCCGACAGAACGCTTCTGCGGATTGAAGCGCTGAAGGAGCACTGCTGAGTAACGGATGACCCAGCGATGGACCGTGGCGTGATCGATGGCGATGCCGCGCTCGGCCATCATCTCTTCGAGATTGCGCAAGCTCAGTCCGTAAGCGAGATACCAGCGCACGCACAGCAAGATCAGCGAACGATCGAAATGGCGGCCTTTGAACATCATACACCTCCGAACTTTGCAGGATGTGTATGCGAAAGCAAGTTACCCGAACGTTTGCGACAGAACCGATTTGTTGGGCATACGTTCTCCGTTAGAGAACTGTCCCTAATTTCCCGTGTCTCACTTTTGGGGGGCACTCCAGTTTTCAGGGTGGACGCCGCGTCCGTCGGAGACAACCACTTCGGCGGTACCTCCAAGTCGTAGTCGAATAGCGAAGCATCGGTGCCGGCGCGCGCGGTGCTACAATCGAAGACCGCCAACCCGCCATCTTCGTAGACGAGATTGACAAGGCCGCGAACGCTCGATCAGAACAGCGACTGCGCAGGTGATCAGGATCACGATAATGATGGCGAGCCACATCGGAACGTCCGCGCCCTGGAGCGCGATGGCGCTGATCGCGCCCATCGCGAAGTCGCCTTGGGCGACGTTCGATACCGGTGACGTTATAGATGCAGGTGAAGCCGACGCCGATCAGGCCATAGATGCTGCCGACGACCCATCCACTGATGAGAAACTGCAACGCGTCGGAGATCCGCTCCTCCTAGGCTAGACCCGCGTCCAGGATTCGGAGAAGGCAAGGAAGGCCGTACTCTTCCGCGTGCCGGCAAAATCCCGCTGCACAACCTTGCCCGAAAGCGGTCGACCATTGATTGTGACTGAGCCATCGCCAGCATCTAGGAGCAGGCTGTACATCTGATGGATCTTGGTCGGTCCATTCTCCGCCGGCATGTCGACCGCATAGGGAGCGCCGAGCTTTTTCCAGGTCGCGACGACCTCCAACTCCCTGCTGCGGACGATCTCGGAATAGGTCGACAGCGTGCTACCCTCGCGCCGGCACTCGATCATAGACAGGTGGGCGACCGCCTGAATACCCGGAGAGACACGGAACGAGGCGAATTTTGAGAAGAACTCGTTGATCAAGTAGCGCGCCAGCGGTTCGTTGTCGCTTATGCAGACATTGGCAACCTCGGGATAACCCCGTGCAACGCCGGGCTCGTCGAGCACGACGATGCCGCTACCCATGCCGTACTCGGAATACATGATACGAAAGAAGCACATCAAACCGGTCCACGGACCATCCTGCGTGTCCTTCAGGTAGATACCCGGGTTCTCACCGGTCCAGGCCACTTTGCCGGGATGAATGGGACTTTTGGTCAACACGCATGCTTCTCCTTACTCTCTTGATCAGGCCGCAGCCTGCGGCGCGACGGACCGCTCATACTCCACCAGCATATTCCGCACTGGCGTCCCCCTCCTGGCGCTTGCGGGTTGGCTGGCACTTGCCGCGCCCGCCGTTGGGACCGAAGTGAACATTGGTGTAATTCTCTCATTGACAGGGCCCGTTGCGATCCGGATTCGCAACGCGAGCAATTTACGCTGAATAGGCCTTGGCGGCGGTAGCACTGCGTTGAAAACCTCGCGTCCTTCGATCAGAGGATGCGACGACCCCGAGCGCCACGTACCACGACCATCGCTGGCACTGCTATTTCCTTGAAACGGTCCGCTTGAGTGGACGAGCATCGCTTCATCCCCCGATTGACTGACGCGGCGGGCCAATTTTTACGGTTATGACCTGATGCAGCACATTGGTCTCGCCTGATGGTCATGCATGCAGATGGGCGGACAAATCAGAGAATGGCGATGAAGAACCATATGAAGCGAATCTCGATCGTTACGACGCTGGTGGCTGGCTTCGTGTTCATTGCGGCTACGAACGGAGCATTCGCGCGAGACAGCACCGGTACACGCCCCATCAGCACCGCCGCAGGAAAGCCTTTCAACATCAATGGCGGTACGGGCAAAGGCGTCGGCGGTGAGGCCAATGCCGGCTTGGGCGGCTCTGCCGGTGGAACTCCCCGCCCCAGTCGCCCTCATCGGCAATGGTAGCGCAGCGCAATGATCCGGAAATTCAGACGATATGGAATGATCCAGATTTGCGGGCACGGCGATGGAATATCTCGGCAATTGCCACACTGCCCCCTCCGATCGAAGGACGCGCACCCAGCCGACCGATGCTAGTGCAAACGTTGGGCGCAAACTCATCGGAAGGTACCTGAACCATGATCAAGATCCGAAGCATTGCAATTGTGTGTGCGATTGCCATCGGCGGAGGAGTAGCGGCTACCAGCGTCAATCCGGCACTTGCAATGACAGCCGCTCCGACCGGCCATTCAGCATTGAAGTCCACCATCGTACTGACCTCGACCGTCGTTCGGCATCCAGGCGGCAACATTGTGCGGCCGGTTATCCGCGATAGCGCTGGCCGGATCATCAATCGCCTTCCTGGGCGATCCTTAGGGCTGGGAAAACCGCGCAGGATGCAGTGCCTCAACTACAACGGCGCGAACAGGTGCAGGCCCATCTGACAGACGCGGTAAGTATCTCAGAAGGGCCCGCCGATAGTTGGCGTGCCCCCTTTAATCTGCCAACGGCGTGGAAAATCCAGCGACCAGCTTGACCAGATCGGCCTGGCGGCGAGTTCCGGTTTTTTCAAACAAGCGACCGACATGCGTCTTGACCGTGGTCTCCGCGACGCCGAGAGCAGCGGCAATTTCCGGAACACCGCCAACTTCGACGACGGCAAGCAATACGCGCAATTCGGTGGGCGTCAATTTATAGGTAACGCCGATAACTTCCGGAACCGATTGCGTTTCCAAGATGGCCTTGCGGACGAACAATGCAGCGACCGCCATATGGGCGACGCCCGCACGCAGAGGGGCGTCTGAGCTCAGCGGCAACAGGTGAGCGACGTAGCGCTCTCCATCGGGCGTCTGTAGTGGCAGCGCGATGCCATTGATACCAGGCGCGGCGTCGCCCGGGCCGACCATTGCGAAGGTGTCGCGCAAGATCTTGTTGATCTGTGCCTCGCCTGCGACGAGTTGGCCTTTCATTGACCGTAGCACGCGGCCTTCCCTGAGAAGGGCGTGCCCTGCGACGTTGGCGTGGACGATATGTCCTCTTCGATCGACGAGAAACATACCGGCGCTGAGTCCATTGAGGGTTTCGGCAAACGCCGCCGCCTCCGCGTGTTTAAGATCGATCGCCTTCGCGATCAGCGCTGCACGGCGAACGTGAGGGATGACAAGCGACATACGCCGTCGCATTTCGTTGTCGACCATACCGTCCGCCCTGCTCCGGACAACACTGAGAAAAACACAACGTGTCGCGGATTTCTCCAGCACGGCGCTTGCAACATCGATCCAACCCTGGGGCGCCGCCCATTCCTGATAGAAGCGCCCTTGGCAGTATTCCTGATAAGACACGAGATCCGGAAGACTAACGACTTGTCCCACGCCAGCAAGTGCCACTGCCGCAAGAGGGTCGAATTTCGAATATGTCTCGGAATAGAGCCGCATACTGTGCGGATCGATACCGAACTGATAATGGGCTTCCACGATTGCACTGCCAGGGCCCTTCAACGCAAGCGCGGCTGCCCGGCCGCCAACAAATTCCGCTATCTCCTCGAGAACAACGGTCCACATCGTCGGGTCGAGCGAGGCATCGTAAATGTCTGCTATCAGACGGGATGCTCTCTGATATTGGGGTATGCGCTCGCTCCCCGGCTCAAGTCGACCGGCCGGCGGGGACTTCGCAATGTCTTGAACGGCGTAAGCCAAGGCATTTTCTCCTTTCAAAGACGAGTCCAAAATGCTTGCGATCGAGCCATTCCGAAGTATCTCGCCGGCCGGCATCGAACATGAATCCGAGCCGAACCGGCAGAGATGAAAGCGATTGTCGAAAGCGGACGAGCCCGCCTCGTTTACTTCGCGAGTCTGGCTTTGATTTCGGCGAGACCGGCTTCATAGATGCCGTTCAACGCCTCGCTAGCCGCCGTTTCCTTGCCCTGGTCCGGGGTGTAGGAGCCGGTCCAGGTAACGGTGGAGGAGCCGTCACCCTTGGCCGTAACCTTGATCGTCGACGTGTAGTTCGTGACAGGCAACGGACTCGCTACAAATGCGTAAGAATAGCTATACTCTGCGTCATTGCGTGCGGTTTGCGTTTCCACGAATGCCGCCTTGCCATCCTTGGTCACGAGGGTCCGGGTCGGCCGCGCCTTGCCGTCCTCGATGCAGGCTCCCACGGGCGGCAACCAGTCCTTGATCGCGCAGAACGGACCAATCACGGACCATACGGCTGCTGGTGACCCTTTCACGTCCATGCTGCGCGACAGCGTTGCCGCTGAAGCGGCCGAGACGCCGAAAGTTAGAAGGACTGCGGTGCAAAACGCCGCGGACCGCATTATCGCCGGCACAATAGGTTCAATCGCGTGCTTTCTCATAGGAATTCCTCATCGGTTAGAAGCTGGAGCTGCGCTCGGCACTCATCAGTGGCAAGCGACGACAAGTGCAGCGCAGGTTTTCGGCGAGCCCAAGCCCGCGTCCGGCCAACTACCAATCCGCGTTGCGCGAGGCCAGTTCAGGAATTGAATCGAGGCCAGTACAGAAACTGAACTGGAAGCGCTTGCGTTTAAGCCGTAGGCTTCCCTGGTCATTTTGGCGGAGGAAAGCATGTCGGTAGGTAGCTACAAGCAATTCTGTCCGGTCGCGATGGCCGCGGAGATATTATGCACGCGCTGGACTGTGGTCTTGCTCCGCGAGCTCGTGGCCGGCTCAACGCGTTTCAATGAATTGCGTCGAGGCGTGCCACGGATGTCGCCGGCCCTGCTCTCGCAGCGGCTCAAGGATCTTGAACTGGCCGGGATTGTCGCCCGCACGGCCTCGACTTCGGATCCAGGCGTCTTCGAGTATCATCTGACAGCGTCCGGACGCGAACTCGGTCCCATCGTCGAGGCATTCGGCGTCTGGGGTCAACGCCGGATCGAAGCGGATTTATCGCTCAAGCATCTGGACGTCCAACTTCTGATGTGGGACATGCGACGAAATCTGAATACGACCCCTATGCCGCGAACTCGCAGCGTAATTGAGTTCGTTTACCCAGAGCTTTCGGCTACGCAGCGCTCCTGGTGGCTGATCGTTGATCCTCAAGACGGTGTCGATCTCTGTTCAGTTGATCCCGGCTTCGACGTCGACCTCTATGTGTCCGTCGATCTGCGCACCATGACTGCCATCTGGATGGGGCTTGATACGGTACGCGCTGCCATTGGAAGCGAACGGATGATGCTGACCGGAAACCGGCAACTTGCCTCGGCCATGCAGAGCTGGCTCGGCCTTAGTCCCTTTGCAAAAGAACAAAAGCTCGCGGGTTGAATGCGGGTAACGCTCTAGCACGCCGAAACGGGCGGCAATGAAGTTGATTTGGCTGTAACGGCTTTCGCATATTCGCGTCGAAGTACAGTTTGTGAACTGGAATCGTATCAAACTTCGCTGATATTCGGAGACTTCATCAACTTCGAAAGGGAAGAGACATGAGTCACGTTGGAGGCTGCTTTTGCGGCGCAGTTAAATTGGAAGTTACCGGATCGCCTGAAGGCATGGGCTATTGCCATTGCAATTCTTGCCGGTCGTAGTCGGGCGGGCCAGTCAATGCCTTCACTCTGTGGAAGCCTGACGCGGTGCGGGTCAAGTCAGGAGCCGAGCACGTTGCGACGTTCCAGAAGACGCGCTCAGCGAGCGTCAGTATTGCAACAAATGCGGCGGGCACCTCATGACCAACCATCCAATTCTAGGACTGGTGGACGTGTTCGCGGCGACGATCCCGACGCTTACCTTCACCCCCGGCGTTCACGTCAATTACGCTGAGACGGTTCTGCGCATGCGGGACGGACTCCCAAAGCTCAAGGATTTCCCGGCCGAGTTGGGTGGCTCCGGCGAGGTCGTCGCGGAATAAAGGCTGGCTCTTCGAACAGCGCCTGATCGGCCACCCCGCCGGTCAGGCTTTCGATCGCAAAATCTTACAGATGAAAATGCATTCAGCCGCAATTTCCTGATTGAGCGTGGACGATTTTTCGTTGGCGAAACATTCGCAAAATGCCGGGAAACTAGAATGCGCAGAGCCGTCATCCTTGCGCTCAGCGTCATGAGCGTTGAAGCCTCCACTCCGCTCGCGATCGCGGGAGCGACGACCTGCAAAGCCAAGTTTAGCACCTGCTATCAGGCCTCAAGCTTTGCTGCCGAGTCTGCGCAGCACTGCATTGCTGATCTCGCCAAATGCCAGGACGACGGAACCTCCGGTGTCGTTATCGGACCGGGCACTCTCCGTCCGGCTCCCAATGCCGGCGTGCCGCCGCTCCCGAAATAGGACCACCCGCTTCAGCCGCGAATGCGGCGCTCAAAGATACTTGAGCAGGTCAGAAAGCCCCTACCGGTGTCCGTTTCGTCGGAGCCGGAGCTTGAGCTCGGGCTCCGACGGTAGGTAGATCTATCCCCTCGCCAGGCACAATGCCCAGAGACGTTCGCTATCGCTACCGGCATGCAGTAGCGCTTTCCAGAACCACGCAAAGACGGATCCGCAATGCTTTGGTTCGCAGGGATCAATTTCGTCCACCTTGGTGTTGTTCTGAAGAACCACCCCGGTTTCGGTAGTCCAGATCGGTTTCACTGCCGTCTATCGCACGGGCGTTACGATGACTGGCGTCGTGCCCCCTCGGCGACTGCGGTCGCGATGAGAAGTGTACCAGCGACCACGATCGGCTCCGCGTCCTCCTCGGAGAACAATTGGATGAATGGTGTTCCTTGTCGGCACTGACCGCAAGGCGCGGCCTTCGGTGCCGGCAGCATCTGCTGCGAACGTACCGCCGGCGGCCACGGCCGGAACGGTCCCCGCCGCAATCATCGCGACGATGTGAATTGTGGCAACAAATTTTTTTGAAATATTCATCGAGTTTCCTTTCTGTCGGTCCGCAGATACTGCGCGCCTTGGCAAGGCGGTTGAGAGCGATTCATTGCCGTCCGCCTGTAGCATTCGGCAGCCCCGCAGAAATCCTCCGACTGGAGGACAAGCCGTTAAGTCTTTGGCTATCGTCGCTAGGAGACTCGAATAGCTTGCAGCGTATGATCGACGGGGCCTGATCGCCAACTGTCACCCAAAGGTGTTGCCATGATCGCAATTCGGAGAGCGGAGCCTGGGTCCGTAATGCTTTCGCATCACGACTTCATGATCGCAACATCCTTCGATCGCAGGACGCTTTCGCGGGGTGCGGCCGGCATTCCTGATGGGTCCATCACCGCGCATGCGGACTGCAACTATCGAGGAACGAAATCATCGCGAACTCGCCGGAACGAGCGTCGACGAAATTATCACTCCGTCGTGCATCTCATCGGCCATTGCGTAATCCGGCGGAGCCCGGCCATCGCGGGTTGCGGACGTTATCGACGGCGGCTCCGGCGTGCCCGCGTGTGCATGAGGCCTGCTCGCCGCCGCGCCTCGCGCAGTCCAGGCGTCACGACGGCAACGTTCGGAAATCATCGAGAAGCTTTAATGAGTAATGTGACCGCCATTTCGGCGCGCGAGCTGGCGGAGGCCTGCGCGGACTTCCTGTGGCGCCAAGACGCCACGCTCCGCAGCCTTGGCCTCGAGCGGTTATCGATCGAAGTCGGTCAAGCCAGGGTCGCGATGACGGTGCGACCTAGCATGGTCAATGGCCTCGGAATCACTCACGGCGGTGCCATCTTCACGTTCGCCGATACGGTATTTTCGCTTGCGTGCAATACTTACAATAAGCGCACGGTTGCCGCACATTGCCGCATTGCGTTTCTACGACCGACCAGGCTCGGTGACCGGTTGATTGCGACGGCGACGGAGATCGCGCGTTCCGCACGATCCGGCATCTACGATGTGAGCATGACTTTGAAGGATGAGATCGTAGCGGAGTTCCGTGCGCATTCGCGCGTGATTGGCGGCGCCCTGCTGCCGCCCGGAACAGTCGGCCTGGATTAGGCCGGCTGCCAAATCCTCAATCCTCTTCGTGGTCTTACCTTCCAGCTCGACTGTTTTCCGCCCGCGCTCATTGCTCCGCAGCATTCTTGCCATCGCGGATGGTTTCTTCGAGCCGACGCGCCAAGATCTGAACACTGTGCTGCCGCCCATTCAGTATTTCTTATGTTCTCGTTGCGACGTATGAGTCTCCACACGCTGTCCAATCGAGGGGCGCAGTCTGGCAGTGCTCCAGCAGAGCTGCATGAACGCACAATCTCACCGCCAATGCGTCAGTCCTTTCGCAAGAATACATAATCCGCTGAGTAGGGCACGCTGCGGAGGGCGCCCGCTTCATCACACGGCCCGCGCGCGACGCCGCCTCGGGTATTGATGCGTTGTACTTGCGTCACGCCGGACAGTTTCCCGTCACCGCGCTGGTCCACGACGTCGAGCCGGAGCCACGGGATATCATCCTGAGTCGCGCCAGGTGCGCTGCTGGCCAATTTGGCGTGCACCACGCTCCCATCGGCGTACTCCCAACGCGGGCCCGCGTAGTGGCGCCCGACCGTGCTGCCCTCGAAGATAAGCGTGGCAATCGGCTCACGAGCCCGCCAGGCGAGGTTGCCGTCGGATGCGGCCCTGCACTCGTAGACCTGGGCCCCTTCGGCATGGAGAACTGCAGCTGTTGCCAGGGCAGGCATCGCAATGTCTTGGGGGAGTTGAGCCGCATTGGCCGCGGTAAGCGATCCGACGCTCAGCGCGAAGACGAATAGCGGCACTTTACGGTAAGCGCTCATGGTTTTCTCATGGATGATGCGGGAGGGTCTCGAGGACGCGCGCAATTCGTGTCGAACCATTTCCTCATGATCCGACGACAATTCTGGGAAGATCGCAACGTGAACCTTCACGCTGCGATCTGTTTTGATTCACTGCTGCTTGTGGTTGCCGCCGCCCGGAGAAGATCCTGAACTCGATCCACCTGACGTCTTGGACGCCTGGGTGACAGTAACTCCTCCTTGACGGCCGGCGGCGGCTCCTTCCGGATGACGATGATCTCTGACGGCTGGCCCAGGGTTGGGCACTGGCGAGTTGCCGACGGTTCCGGGCGCGGCCGCCGGCGGCGGGCTGCTTGGGTTGGACGCTGCCGCCGTCCCGTTGCGATGATCGTTGACGACGGGAGGTCGATTGCCCAACGCATCGTCGTTGCGATGGCCGGTTGGCTGCGGAACGGACTGGCCCGCTCCAATCGCTCGGTCACGGACGACCTTGTCGCGGGCGAGGGCGTACTCGTTTTTTGCAGCCGCGGGATTGGCGTAGGCGGCATTGACGCCCGCCGCCTTAAGTTGTCTGGCCAGTTCAGGATCCCAGACGTGATAGCTGGCGCCATTTGGCGCCAGAATCATCTGTCCATTTTCGATGGGTACGCCCTGTTTGACACGATAGGTGCTGGTGCCTGCACTGTCCGTCACGACGACGGTGGTGTACTCGCCATTCCAGGTCGCGCCATCTGAGGCAGTCTTGCCTCCGCCCTTTCCTCCCGTGTTAGTTTCCTTGCCCCCCGCCCCGCGGCCTTGCACGTCATTGCCCTTATATCCCCTCTCGCGATTCCTGCTTTCGCACACTTTCTCTGCTTTGTTGCAGGCGTTGAAAGAAGCGAGCTTTTCGCCATTGCGAATGCAATAGTTGAATCTTGCCTGGCAGTTTTCAGGCTCAGCAAGGGCCTGCTGGGTGAAAGCCCCCAGCTCATCAGCGTGAGCGCGATGGTCGAGATAGTTTGGTGTGAACGTTCAAACATTCTAATCTCCGCGGATAGTTCATAGGCTGTCGAGCCCCGCAGGGCGGCGGGAACAAACCCGCCACCCCGCGCGATCAATTGCAGCGTCACCAGCTCGTAAAGACGTCCTCGATGAACTTTGCCGATCCTTTCACTCCGTCAACGGCGCCCTTAACTCCACCTTTGGCGAGGCCGTACCCAGCAGCAACGGGAGGGCCAAAGGTCAGGAGTCCAACTCCGTCCATAGCCTTGGCGACAGTTATCCCGACCTTAATATCTGGTGAATCAAAACCGGTGACGGGGTGCACTCCAGCGCCTCCAGTGGTCGGCGCCACCGGCGTCGGCGCAACGCTGACGACCGTCTTGCCTTCTCCGTTTCGGGCGCCAACCTGAATGCTCTTGTCGCCTCCGACGCCGAGCGCGTTGCCGGAGATGGTCACCGTGCCACCGTTCAGCGTCACCGAGTCCTTGCCATTGGTCACGGTGATCTTGCCCGGACTGCTGGAATACGCCGACACGCCTCCCGCACCGTTGGGGATTTCATATTTGGTCACACCGTTGGATACGGTCACGTTGCCGGCAGGTAGGCTGGGGATCGGATGGATCGTGTTGGCGGGCGCAGTAACGCCGACCGGGTTTGCGGAACCGGACGCGACAGGTTTGCCCGGAATGGTCTGGGGTGACTTTTCGCCAGCCGCCTCTACAGGCTTGCCGCCGGTCGCCTTGGTGGGCATGCTGCCGGGCGCAGCCATCTTGTGCTTGCCATCACCAGACCGCTCTTCGTCACGGCCCCACTTTTCATGCTTGTGGTCCTGCTCGCTGCCATACTTGCCACCGCGGTCGGACCTGACATGATCAAAGTTGGGGTTGCGATCAAATTTGTCGCCGCCGCGACGCTCAGCGATGACGGGATGAATGTCGTTGCGGCCGGAATTGGCCGTGGCGCGCTTGGTATCACCGCCAGAACCCTGGCCGAAGTTGTTGCCGCCATGATGCCCGGCATGACCTGGCGCGGCGGCAAGCAGAAGGATTCCAGCCGCAAGCGTTGTGATGGAGGTGGTCGATCTAACGAGGCGCTTGAATTCTCTCATGGTCTACTCGCTGTATTCCGGTTGACGATTTCTTCCCCGGCTCGACAGTGTCCGCATGTTGAGAGCCCTGCATCCTCCGATTGGAGGAACCACGTGGCAGGTCCCGTTGTAGAGGGATCAATTCGGCGTTACCCAAATCAGTTCGTAAGGCGACTTGAAGCACCTTCGGAAACAGCGTCCCTCTTTCCAGCGAGTGCGCGACCGAACAAAACCAGAGAGCACGTTTCGATCAAGCCAGTCGAAACGCGCTCTGGAGGACGCGAAAGGGAAGCCCAGCCGGCATTCTTCCGGATCTATCCTGGTTATCTGATCGTGCGCCGCGGGGCGGGAACGGGCGGGCCAAGAAAGCGAACCGGCCGGGCGTGACAGCGAGATGAGTTGCGGCAACGATCATAGTGATGGTGGTTACCACCCAGATCGCCGGTGTGAAGGACGATATTCCGAAGCGGCTTCGAGCCGGCACCAAGGCCCTCGCGAGCGCCACCGTCCTTGGCACTGGCACCCTCGGCTGCAGCCAGCAGGATGATCCCGGCGGCAAGCGTTGCGATGAGGCCGGTCAATCCAACAAAGCGCTTTGAGCTATTCATGGTTCGCTCTCTTGTTCGTTCACAGATATTACCTGGTCCGCGACTAGTCGCAGGTCCTGTCTCCGCCGAGATCGGTGCGACAGTGACATCGAATTGAGCGCCCAGCGTCCTGCGATCGGAGGGCACGCGCTCGTTCCGGCAACTCAATCAATGAACCACGGGGCTAAAGCAGCGGGTTTGGAAAGATGATGCGCATCGGCCATTCCGGATCGACTCGTCGCTGGCGCACAAAATCCAGCACGCGCTGTCAATTCAGGAACCGAACCCCGTCAATACAGACGCTGAACTAGCGACTTATGCCGTTCGGTCACAAGCTCCCACGATCGTAAAGGGGGGAAGCATGACCCAAGGCAGCTACAAGCAGTTCTGCCCCGTCGCAATGGCTGCAGAGATACTGTGCACGCGATGGACGATGGTCTTGCTCCGGGAGCTGATCGCCGGTTCGACGCGCTTCAACGAACTGCGTCGCGGCGTTCCACAGATGTCGCCGTCTCTGCTTTCGCAGCGCCTGAAGGAGCTTGAATTGGCTGGCGTCGTCGCCCGCACAGCGTCGGCCTCGGAGCCTGACGTCTCGACCTATCAGTTGACGGCGTCCGGACGCGAACTCGGGCCAATCGTGGAAGCATTCGGAATCTGGGGTCAACGCTGGATCAAAGCGGACTTTTCGATTGCAGCATCTCGCTCCGAACCCTGATCCGGGACATGTGACGGACCCTTAATACGACGCCACTCATCGATGAACTGAACAACCAGACGATCCGGTCAAGATCGAGCTTGCGTCTATTGTTGCGGACCGGAAAGCGCGATTTCGTGCTCAGCGCGAAAAACATTGCCGTAAAGGTTCGCAATCCACTGACGCCCGCTCGATGTCATGTTGAGATAACGGATTTCGGCCTGGATATGAGGCGCCACGCTGTTCCAGTAAAACTGGGGGTATCGACTGACGATGTCGGCGGGCGACTCATATCTAAGCTGGCGATTCAAGCCTGTCTCCTCAAACTCGTGAAACAGCGCATTGGCCTTTCTGATGTAATTCGGATCACCGAGTTGGCCGATAAAGTCGGCTGCCCGAACGATGGACGCCTCCTCTTGATAGTCTTGCCCCTCATTTGAAACGCTTGACGGGAATCTCGTACCCTCAACGGCGTGAGCAATACGTCTTTTGTCGAGCGGGGCGATGCCTTCGATCCTCTCCATAATGTAAAGCTTCGATCGATCGACATGATAGGGCAACAGGGCCGCGTCGGATGAACCGCGCGGCACCGTCACCTTTTTACCAGTCGGATCGATGATAAAGCCCGCATCGTCGTCTTCACTGAACAAACCACGCACATAGCCGATGTCGTGGGTAAGGCACGCAATCATGACGTGCGCGTAGTCGTCAGCGGTGACGTGGGTGTAGAGCGCTCGAGCGCAGAGTATATCGTGCCCCGCGAGCGTCACGAGGAGGGTGTGCTCGATATTGTGGTAGAGAGCGTCGCTGTTTCCTATGGCTTCGAGCGCGATGCGGGCGATAGATGGCACGATCTCCGCAAGATGCGGCTGCGAAGACCCGAACCGACCGCGCATATAGGAACCGAGAAGCTCCTCCAGGGCGCCCGCCGCGAGGTCCGGAACGGTTATCATACCTGTCGCAGCGGAAATCCCGACCCGACAAGATCCGGCATCATGAGATGCGTCCATCTTCTTTGCGCAGAATTTCATCGATCCTCTCTGATTTTGTATCGCAATCGACAATAGCTCGACTGATGTCGAAGCCCGCTTCCGGATTGGTAAAAGCGGATGCGTTTCAAGAATTATTGGGCTCACTACCGAGTAGATTTCTCATATGTTCGACAACACGTCTCGCGGCACCGAATCGCCGCCATCAAGCTTGTAAAAGATCCCTGCCGAGGTCTGGCCGCAAAACTGCGGTCATCCCGATGTCGATGCGATTCCAGATGATAAGCCTTAAAAATATTCTCCTGCGGAAGAAATAGTCCGCGGAAGTATGGACCCGCGAAGCCAATCGATTTAACGGCGGCGCACCTCATTCGGTCGGAAGTCAAATCGATGCCGGCCGGTCTTTCGCCATGCGGCATCCAGTTCCGGCAGGGCCCGCAGATGCGAAAGCGCAAGCACGTCCATTCAAAGCAGCCAACAAGAAATAGAGCCCCGGCCGCTCGAGGCCTTTCATTGAGCAACCACCGCTGAAGGACTTGCCCGGCATTAGCCCTTTCGCAAAAATACGTAGTCCGCTGAGTAGGGCACGCTGCGAAACGCACCAGCTTCGTTACATGGTCCACGCGCTACGCCGCCTCGGGTGTTGACACGCTCTACGTGGGTCACGCCCGACAATTTTCCATTGCCGCTTTGCTCCACGACATCGAGCCGGAGCCACGGGATATCGTCCTGAGACGCGCCCGGCGTGCTGCTGGCCAATTTGGCGTGCACGACGCTGCCATCGACGTACTCCCAGCGCGGGCCCGCGTAATGGCGCCCGACGGTGCTGCCCTCGAAGACAAGCGTGGCAATCGGTTCACGGGCCCGCCAGGCGAGATTGCCATCGGATGCGGCCCTGCACTCGTAGACCTGGGCTCCTTCCGCATGGAGAACAGTAGCTATTGCCAGGCCGGGCGTCGCAATCGCTGCGGAGATCTCGGCCGAGGATTGGGCCGCAACAGCCGCGTTGAGCGATCCGACGCTCAGCGCGAAGACGAATAGCGGCAGTGTGCAATAATTGCTCATGGCTTTCTCACGGGTGATGTCTGATGTCTCAAGGGCGCGGGCAGTGCGCGTCGAACAATTTTCGGTCGGCATCGAACGCCATTCGGGAAAGATCACAGCGTGGATCTTCACGCTGCGATCCGTTTCGACTTACTGTTGCTTGCGGTTGTCGCCACCCGGCGAAGATCCTGAACTCGATCCGCCCGACGACCTGGACGCCTGGGTAACGCTCACCCCTCCTTGACGGCCGGAGGCGGCCCCTTGCTGACGGTGATCCCGGATCGCTGGCCCGGTGTCAGGTGCAGGCGAGTTGCTTACGGTGCCAGGCGCGGCGGCCGGCGGCGGCGCGCCGGGTTTGGCCTCGGCCGCCTTCCCATTGCGATGATCGTTGATGGTGGGAGCGGCATTGCCCAGCGCGTCGTTGTTGCGATGACCGGTCGGCTGAGGGACAGGCTTGCCCGCGGCAATCGCGCGGTCACGGACGACCTTGTCGCGCGCAAGCGCATACTCGTTCTTCGCGGATGCGGGATTGGCGTAGGCGGCGTCGACACCTGCGGCCTTGAGTTGCCTGCCCAGTTCGGGATCCCAGACATGATACCTAACCCCGTTCGGCGCCAGGATCATCTGTCCGTTTTCGATCTCAACGCCCTGCTTGACTCGATAGCTGCTGGTGCCGTGCCCGTCGGTGACGACCACGGTGGTGTACTCGCCGTTCCAGTTCGCATCGCTGCCGACCTTGCTTCCACCTTTGTCTCCCTTGCCGGTTTCCGTGCCCTGCGTCCCGCGGCCGTGCACCTCTTCGCCTTGATATCCCCTGCTTCTATTTCTGCTTTCGCACGCGTGTTCAGCTTTGCTGCAAGGCGTGAAAGAGGAAAATTTTTCGCCATTACGAATGCAATGGTTAAATCTTGCCGAGCAGTTTTCAGGCTCGGCAAAGGCCAGCTGCGTGAAAGACCCGAAGGTGATCAACGCGAGCGTGACGGTGGGCAGCGTACGACGTGAGAGTCTGGACATTCCGGTCTCCGCTGATTAGGGGCTGCGGCGCTTGTCGGGCGACGGGAATGGACCCGCCGCCCGCGCGATCAATTGCAGAGATCACCAGGCAAAAAAGTCATAGATGCCCTCCGCCGTCTCTTTCACTTCGTGAACGGCTCCCTTAACGCCGCCTTTGGCGAGGCCGTACGCAGCAGCAGCGGGAGGGCCATAGGTGAGGAGTCCAACTCCGTCCATGGCCTTGGCGAAAGTTATCCCGACCTTAATGTCTGGTGAATCAAAACCGGTGACGACAGGGTGTACTCCAGTGCCTCCAGTGGTCGGCGCCTTCGGCGTCGGCGCAACGCTGACGACCGTCTTGCCTTCGCCGTTTCGGGCGCCAACTTGAACGTTGTTCTGTGCGGCTCCGACGCCGAGCGCGTTGGACACGGTCACCGAGCTGCCGTTCAAGGTCACCGAATCCTTGCCGTTGGTCACCGTGATCTTGCCTGGAGCGCTGGAATACGCGGAGACCCCTCCTGCACCATTGGGGATTTCATATTTGGTCACGCCGTTGGAGACCGTCACGTTGCCGGCGGGTGGACTGAGGATCGGATGGATTGTGTTGACGGGCGGAGTGACGCCGGCCGCGTTTGCGGAACCAGTCGCGACAGGTTTGGCCGGAATGGCCTGGGGTGACCTTTCGCCAGCCGCCTCTACAGGCTTGCCGCCGGGCGTCTTGGTGGTGCTGCCGGGGGCAGCCATCTTGTGCCTGCCATCACCGGACCGCTCTTCGTCACGGCCCCACTTTTCATGCTTGTGGTCCTGCTCGCTGCCATACTTGTCGCCGCGGTCAAACCTGGCACGATCAATGGTTGGCTTGCGATCAAATTTGTCGCCGCCGCGACGCTCGGCGATGACGGGACGAATGTCGTTGCGGCCGGAATTGGCCGTGGCGCGCTTGGAATCACCGCCAGAACCCTGGCCGAAATTGTTGTCGCCATGATGCCCGGCATTGCCTGGCGCGGCGGCAAGCAGAAGAAGTCCAGCCGCAAGCGTTGCGATGGAGCTGGTCGATTTAACGAGGCGCTTGAATTCTCTCATGGTTCACTCGCTGGTTCGTTCGCAGATTCAAGATCTCTGCGACTGGTTGCTTCCCCAGCGCGACAGTGACACCACGTCGAGCGCTCTGCGTCCTCCGATGGGAGGAAGCAGGCGGCAAGTCCTCGTGCCGATGGATCAACTCGACGTTACCCAAATCATTCCATTTCGTGATCAGCCAAACAGAAATCGCTGCGCGAAACATCGAGCTAGCGATCCCGTTCAAGTTCGCACTTGTTTCGATTGGTTGCTGCCGGTGCTGCCGTTCCTGGACGGCGCTGAGCTCGACCCGCCCGCCGTTTTTGGCGTCCGGGTCACGGTCTCTTCGAAACTTTCCTGCCGCTTATCCTGCGATCGAACGATTTGGCACTGACCGCTTTCTGTCAGGATCGCTCTGAACTCAGGGGTTTTCCCGGGGTCGTTTGCATGGTCGGCCAAGCCGCCATGCGGCCAAGCGTCTTAGGCGATCCAGAAAAACAGGAGACGAGAGTATGCTGAAGAACCGCGTGACAACGCCCCGCATCATTGCAACGCTTGCGGCGGGATTCATCCTGATGGCAGCCGCGGAAGGTGCGCTCGCCCGGGTGAACACCGGCACCCGCCCCACTAGCACCGGCGCCGGCAAACCCTTTGGCATCAACTCCGGCGTTGGCAAAGGCGTCGGCGCCGATGGCGGCGTTGCCATGGGCGGCGGCGGCGCAGCTGCTCCTAAGCCGCCGCGGATCCATCACCCCTTCCCTCACCGCGATTAGCTGGCGTCAGATCGCGACCGTCGTCGCGGCCAAAGACGATCGGGTCAAAACCCGTGGGGCGAGCAAACCATCCTGCCTCGCCTCCAGCCCGCAGGATGGAAAGAAGACGGCGGTTAGCATCTGCGATTGCGTCATTCTCGCCGGAATAGCCTGCAAGCCTTCAGGCTTGTGAGGACCCCCGCCGTGCGCGCCGAGCGCTGGCTTTCGCCTTCTCGGGCTTCAAGGCCCATTGCTGCATCGCCGCCGTCATCGCTGGGCTCAGCGGATTCAGTCTTTTTCCTCGCGTCGAGAGCTTCGCGTCTGCGATCGCAGGATTCTGGCGGCGAAGCGAACACAAAGCATCGACTCACAGGGAGTGGCGAATTGAGCCACCCGGCGCGGTATCGCTGTCCGCGACGCCGAGCCGGGTGAATCAAGGTTATCGGCCGATCAGAACAGGAACAGGCTTGGTCGCCTCGCCGCCAGCCCCGGCCTGCGGCCCGACCACGCCGCGCCGGAACAGATCTGATTGCCGCCCCGGATCCTTTCCGATGATCGGCGGGCTTTCATAGCGGCTGTGCTTGTGCCTCGGTTTGTACCACCGATCATGATCACGATGCTTTCCGTCATACCAGCCGCTATTTTTGTGATCCGAGCCGCCGTCATGGCCGACACGACCGTCACCCTTTCCAGGGTCAATGGGAATGGGGGGAAGAGGCTTGTCGATCGGACGGCCGGGAGCGGGCTTTTCAACGAGGAGAGCGGCGCCGCCACCGCCCGGTGGGGATCTTGTCTCGGTGCTGCTGATGCCAGACCGGGCACCATTTTTGGCAAACGCGTCATCCATCGTCACGGCCAGGGCGATACCGGCCACGAGGATCGGAAGAACCCGGGTCGTTATGGCAAAACATTTGAGTATCATCATCAACTATCCTTTCGCTCGTTCGCAGGCCCGACGCGGCCTGTCAGAAAAATGCTGACCTCGCTCGAAACGAGATTCGACCTGACCGTAGTGCGATGCTGAAGGGCGCGCGTCGTGCGATCGGAGGACGCGAGCCAAGAGTTCTGATCCACCGACAGCCGCGCTCGACATCAGGATCGGACTGCCAGCGGCGTCGAAAAGCCGGCAACCAGTTTGACCAGATCGGCCTGGCGGCAGGCGCCGGTTTTTTCAAACAGGCGACTGACGTGCGTCTTGATGGTGGTCACTGCAACGCCGAGAGCGGTCGCGACCTCGGGAACCCCGCCAACCTCAACAACAGCAATCAGCACGCGCAACTCCATTGGCGTCAATTTGAAAGTCCTGCCAATGATTTCGGGGGGCGAGGAGGTTACCAATGCCGCCTTGCGGACGAACACTGCCGCGGTGGCGGCGTAGCTAATTCCGGTGCCACGGCGCGCGCCCGAAGTTAAAGGCAGCACGTGAGCGACGTAACGCTCGCCATCATGCGCCGTCAGCGGCAAGGCAATACCTTTGATGCCGAGAGCCGCATTGCCCTGCTCGGCAACGGCAAATGCATCCCGCAAGGTCTGGTTGACCTGCGCATCGCCTGCCACGAGCTGACCTCTCATTGAACGCAGAAAATCACCCGCGTCGAGCATGACGCGCCCAGCTACATTTGCGTGGACGATCTGCCCGCGACCATCCACGAGAAACATACCGGCAGCGAGTCCGTCGAAGGTTTCGGTGAACACCGCCGCTTCGGCGCGTTTGAATTGGATCGTCTTGCCAATAAGGATTGCGCGGCGGACATGAGGCGCGATGACAGCAATACGCCGGCGCATTTCGTTGTCGACCATGCCGCCCGCCTCACCGCGGACAACGCCGAGAAACGCGCAACCTGTCGCCGACTTCTCGAGCACGGTACTTGCAACGTCAATCCAGCCTTGGGGCCGCGCCCATTCCTGATAGAAGCACCCCTGGCGATATTCCTCATAGGGCACAAGATCCGGAAGGCTTACGATCTCTCCGACACCAAAGAAGGGCATGCCCGTGAGCGGACAAAATTTCGAATACGTCTCCGAATATGCTTGCATGTAATCGGGGTCGACGCCGAACTGATAGCGGGCCTCGATGAGTTCGCTCGCAGAATCCTTGATCGCAAGCGCGCCAGCTCGACCCCCAGCGAAGTCAACAATCTTCGTGAGCACGCCGATCCACTGTGCGGGATCGAGCGCAGCATGGTAGATGTCGCCAACAAGGTCGCTAACTCGTTGAGATTCACACATCTCGCTCGTCCGCGACGCGGATTCGGTGACGCGACCGATCGCTCTGAGTTTCGGGATTTCTCGAACCGAGCTCGCCACGGACATCTCTCCTGTCAATCCATTTCATAAAGCTTGCTACTTAAATGGCGGCACGACACAACGACCGTGACGCGGGACTTGGGCAATTGCGACAGCGGCTTTTCAGCCGCGAAAGCCGATGAGATGCCTGCGCTCAGCAGAGCAAGCGCGCCAAGCGGCGCAGAATGCGTCGTTCAATCATGTTCATAATAAGTCCTTATCGCTTAAAGGCGCGGATATGCGGCTTGGCGCCCATCGGCGATAAGGCAGTGCGCACGATTCCAGGCGATCGCCGCGCTCGCGGAATGCCAATTATCAACCTCCGCCACGCCTGACTAGTTCAGGTTTTGAATCTGGTTCACGAGCGAAACGAAACTAAGCGCGCAACCATGCTCGGTTAACGCCAGTCGCGGCGACCCAGCGGGATACTGCCGTGCGCCGCGCATCAGAATGCCACCCGCACGCCGCCGCGAGCGGTGCCGGTGCGGCTCTGGTCGGACATCACGATGCCCTCGATTGCACCGAACACCGCGACGTTCGGGCTGGTGTGGTAGTCGAAGCCGGCGCCGGCCACCGCGCCCACCGTGCTGCCCTTGCCCGGAGTCGCGAAGGTGAGGTTCTGGCCGATCAAGACCGCGTTGATGCCGGCGTCGCCGACGCGCTGTTGCGCGATCACGCCGCCATGCACGTTGGCCTTCAGGACATGGCCGCCGCCGGAGAAGCTGGTCAGGCGGGACACGTCGAGCTCGCCGCGCTCCTCGAAATTCTGCAAGGTGCGGCTGCCGATCGACAGGGTCTGCGCCGAGCCGGTCTCGCTATAGCCGTCGAACAAGCCGGCGATGTAGCGCACCCGGGCGCTCGGCGTCAGCAGATAGCCGCTGCCAATGTCGAGGCGGTAGCCGTAGGCCACTTCGGGGCTGACGAACCAGCCGTTCGAGCTTGCGGTGGCGTGTTCCAGCGTGCCCAGAACGTTGTTCTGCACCAGCCGGCTCGATTTGTTGCGGGCGCTACCGCCCTGCACGGTGACATCGAGAAAGGTATTCGCCCATTCGAACCGGCTGTAGCCGCCGGCGAACACGTAATCGGTGTCGACCGTCTGCGAGCTCAATTCGACCGAGAGCGCTCCAGCGCCGCCGCCGGCGAACACGCCGACCAGCCAGTACGGCTGCAGCCGGCGGTCGATACCGATGGCGCCGGCGAACGCGGTCGAGGTCGAGCGCAACGTGTTTGCGGTCTCGTCCTGGCTGCGCTGCCCGCCGAAGCCGCTGCTCCACACCGTCACCGGCGCCGCGCTCCAGCTCGCCACCGGCGCCTTGCTGAACATCTGCGCCCTGGCCGGTGCCGAATCGTCCATGGCGTAGCTCATCATCGTCAGGTTGGCACCACTGGTCGGCGACACGCCGTTGAGCCGGCCCTGCACCATCGACGACACGCCGCCGGCAAAGTCCATCAGCGTGCGGTCGGCCTGCGCCAACGCGGTGGGATCGAGCGAGGCGGTGACGCCGCCGACCGTTACCGACGGCTGGCCGCCGGCCCCGAGCGAGATCAGGACGGTGTTGATGACGCCTTCGAAATTGACGAGCTTCGCCTGCAGCGCCTCGACCACGCCGGCCGCGCTGCGCGTCAATGTCGACAATCCGCGCCCCGGCGACCCGGTTGTGGCCTCGACGTTGATGACGTCGGCGGTATTGAGGCCCATGTCGATCTTGCCGACGATCTGCGAGCCGCGCTTCAAGGTCAGCGTGTCGGCGGCCGAGGTCAGCTTGATCGCGGTGCCGCTGGCGCCATCGGTACTGGCGATGGTACCGGCGTTGGTGATGGTGGCGCCGCCCAACGTCGCGTCGGTGGCCCGGACGGCGATATTGCCCGAGATGGTGCCGAAGTTCGTAAGATCGAGGCGGCCGGCGGCAATGCCGGAGAGTCCCGCCGCCGATCCGCCGGCGATGGTGCCTCCCGCATCGTTGGTCACCGTGGCGAAGGTGGCGAGGATGCCAAACGCCCCACCTGAAATAGCGCCGCCGCTGGCGTTCTTCACGACGGCATTGCCAGCGGCAATGCCGTCGCCAGTCGTCGCCGTAATGTTGCCGGCGTTAGCCACCGTCATGGTGTTCGCTCTGATGCCGAACACTCCGCCCGAGATGGCGCCGCCGACCTTGTTGGTCACCTCGGCGGTAACGGCGTCGATGCCGATGCCGCCTGCGCCCATCGCCGAGATCGCGCCGGAATTGCTCACCGTGGCGAGGTCGCCACTGAGGATGCCGAAGCCGTTCGCGCCCGTCGCCGAGATGGCGCCGGAATTGCCCACGTTGACCGAGCCGGCACTGACGATGCCGACGCCGCTCGCAACCGTCGACGAGAGGATGCCGGAATTAGTCACGGTGTAAGTGCCGCCCCCGCCGCCGCCGCCGATGGCAGCTGCGCCCGAAATGGTGCCGGAGTTGTTAATGGCTCCGCTGCGCAATTGCACACCTTGGCCGCCCGCTATGATGGTGCCAACGTTGGTCACGGAGCCGTCGGTGGCCTTAACGCCGAACGCCGAAGCCTGGATCGTGCCGCCGCTCTTGTTGTTCACGTTGGCGGTGGTGGCGGCAATTCCGGTTGCGCTCCCACCCCCCGTCGCGGTGATGCTCCCGGCGTTATCCACCGTGGCGGTGGTGTTGGCGAAGATGGCGGCGCCATCCGCAGCCGTCGCCGAGATGGTGCCGGTACCATTGCTGATAGTGAGGCCGCTATTTGCGCTGATGCCGAATGCCTTGCCCGTGATGGTGCCGAGGCCGGAGTTGCCGGTCGCATCGATGTTCGCGTTGCCCGCCGTGGCTAGAATGCCGATGCCGTTTGCGCCTGTTCCCGAGATAGTGTTGGCATTGTTGATGATAGCATTACCGGAGATGCTGATACCGGTTCCGACGCCCGAGATGGTGCCGGTGTTCGCGGTCAAATTAATATCTCTTGCCCTGATGCCAGCGGTGGCTGCGCCCGTTCCAAGGATCTGACCGGCATTACTGACGTTGATATCGCCGACAGTGAGGCCGAAGAAACCTTGGATCGTCGCGCCGCTCTTGTTGACCAAATTGGCGAGACCATTCGAGATGCCGGCAGCATTGGTACCCGTGATGGTACCAAAATTGACAAGTGTTCCTCCCACACCGGTTTTGAGGCCAAAGGAATCGCCGCTCAGGTCGCCGGATACCGTGTAGTTATTGTTGTTGTCGTTAAAGGTGCCGTAGCCGGTGATGCCGTCCGGGCCGCTATTGGTGACGGAGCCCAAGCAAACGACGGCCACATCGCTCGCAAACGTGCTCGTTAAACCGCCGACCGTACACGCCGCCTCGGCGCGCCCGATTGCCGCGAAAGAAACGGACACCAGCATCAGAGCCAATCCAAGACCTTGGTCAAACCAACGGCGCGCACAGTGCCGTTGCGCAACATTATTCATAACGGCCCGATTCATTTCGATTTCCTCAATTCCACGTGGTCGATTCGCCAACAGTGCGTCTCGACGCGTTTACCGTAGCTGCGCCCAGCACTGCCGGCGCCCCTCGAACGAAAAAGGCGGCGCAGGATTCGAGCTGGGTGAACCCTATGGATGGCGGCGACGGAAAACTTGGACAGAAGCGCAGACGAACCAGACCAAAACGAAATGCGGACAACTTGCGCACCGCTGATGCAAATCGGCGACACGCGGGACAACCAGCGGCATTGACCGGACATGCACAACGTCTCTCCGCGGAGCGTGTCACCGGGCTCGCTGAAGGCGAGACCGGTGGCGGCGGCGCATGACGACTCACCAGGAGGCCGGCTCAGACAAATGTCTTCGCACACCGCGCCGCGACGAAACGCCGGGGCCGACGCGATGCATCTTTCAGGGATTGGCCGGCTCTTCGGCTGCAGCTTCCCTTATGTCTCGGGGCGTGAGACCGTAAAAATTCCGGAAGCTGCGGTTAAAGTAGGACAGATCGCCGAACCCGACGTCGTAGGCAATGCTGCTCACGGGACGTCGGCGGGATCGCGGAGCGCAGAGCATCCGATGAGCATGCATGAGCCGCTGATTCAGCAGGAACGCGGAAAACGTCGTGCCATCGACCTCGAAGAGCATTTGCACGTAGCGCGCGGACACGCCGAGATGCGCGGCAACAGTTCCAACCGAAAGGTCTCGACGGCCGCTATTCTGCATGATGTAGGTCTTGGCCGCACTTAGCCTTGCGGCACGCACTCCGCCATCCTGCGCCGCGCCGGCAGCATCACGTGTTGCTCCAAGCGCAAGCGCAACAAGGTCGTGGATGTGACTGACGGCAAGACGCGCAAGCGCGGGCGCCGTCAGGGCATTGTCGTCGAGCAGCGTAACCGTATAGCTGGTCAAAAGCTTAAGGGCGTCGATCTTTCCACTTATGTGGCTCAGGGAAACCTCGTCAATATCGTTGACGAGCGGCGAGAGAATGGGGCGTGGAATCCGGAGCAAAAGAGACCGGCCCGAAACAAAACGTTCGAATGTGGTCACTTCGTCGCTTCTGATGAGCACGGCATCGCGCTCGCGAAGCACCACCTCGCGTTCGCCGGCAGCGATGACGGCCGCTGCCGTGTAGTTTACAAGGAGCGCGACGTCGTCGTTGCCGTCCGCGAGAAATTCGCGGGTCCGCTTGACGCGGGCGGCCGACAAATTTCCCAACACCAGATTCAATCCGGGCAAATGACGCGAAACAATGCTAGATTGGAACAGCGCGTCTTCAGCCGGCTCGATTTCGACTCCGAGCACGGTATATCCATAGTGCTCGCGCCACATCGGAATGCGATCTTCCTCAGGCAGGTCGTCGGTCGAGAACCGGACTGTTGCGAAGTCAGTTGCTACGGTCATGCAGATGGTTTCCGTGCAGCGTTGCGAGGCCTCTGGTCCCGATGCATAGGCCGCGGCAAGCTGAACCGCGTCCTGCGATCGGAGGACGCCAATTCGATGCGCTTGCATCATGAGTAAGATCTTCGCGCGCCCCCTCCTCTAGAGTCTGCCAGCGTCAGCTCAGCCAGAATCTCATCTCAGCACCGCCAGACGTTCAGGTCTTTGACGGTAGCGGTCTTGTAGCGCGACGACCGACTGGCCGAAATTCAGTGACCTCAGCTCTCATCGGTTTGGATCGGCGAGGGTCCAATCTTGCCGGCCTGTAGTGACAGGCAGAAGAACCCCACCTATGACCCGCGAATGGGCGCGCAACTCCGCTATGATGTCATTTTCCAAGGTCACCCTGACATCGTGGATTCCGGATCGTCCGGAGCGTACGACTTCAATCGCGGTCGCCACCAACCGGTCGCCGAGCCTACACGGTCGCAAGAACGAAATGCTGCAGTGTCTATGCTAGGCAGCACAGTCATCGCGACCGTGGCCTGCCCCGCCTTGATCGATAGCCGCTCTAAGCCAAGGCTTCGAAGCACGGCGTCCTGTCTCCACAAGAAGTCCGCGCACGCCCACGCTAGCTCGCGTGAGGAAATGCCTGTCGGATCATTCACTGAAAACTCCTCTGATATTCTCCGATTGCACGGCGGGTCATCAGGATCGGCCGGCCATCCCAAACCGCAACGAACTCTTCCCGCGTCAACAGATCAGGCCGGGGCGCCAGCGGCGACTGGACGAGGATCTTGTTCTCCCCGACCCTGGCGACCACCAGGAACCCGCCGTCGCGCAGGGATGCAATGGCAGGCAAAGGCGCGCTGGCAAGCCGCGACCAGTCGGTCCGATAAACACGAGTTTTGAATCCCAGATCCCTGGCGCGCCAAAGCATCTCCGGTGCGCCTATCTAGTCTGTGCCCAGCGCATGCATGATCTGTCCGGCCTGGACCGGAACGCCTCGGAGATAGAGCAACATCAGGAGGGCTACGAGTCCAGGATCATCAGGAGTAGGGCTGTCGATTTCGGTGCTCATCATTATTGCTCTTCAGGGCGCTGCCACCTAGCCTGTTGTTGCCGCCGCCGGTCTCCGGGCTGATTCATGGGCTTGCTGCCTGTGGAACTGGCTGAATCGCTCACCCCCGTAAGCTGTCAGCGATCATGGCTGCCTACCAATCCGGCCGCGTCGTGCGATCGGAGGATACAGGCTTTTCAACATAGCGTCTCGCGCAAGCCATGCGGACGCCGCCATCGGAAGCGGCCATCCTCACCACAACTTTCGGCTCTGGACTCGCGATTGTTACAGTGCCTGCACCAGTCCCGGCCAAGTGCAGGCAGCCAGTGCTTGCCTTACCTTTCAAACTTTTTCATCGTAGGTAGCAATTCAGTCCAGCTTGTGTGGTTCATCAGATTCGCCAACCGCTATCTCACAGACGGATGATCAATACAGATTCTATATTGGCCAGATTCACTTACTGAACTGGTAGCCGCTGCGTTCTTCTGGCAAGTCGAGACCAGACCTCCGCCGATCCGGCGGGGGCTGACATTCGAAACAGGAGCAACATCGTATGAAGGCGTTTTTGATAGCAGATATCAAAGTGACGGATGATAAATGGGTGCCGGAATACGCGGCTTCGGTACATGACCTCGTGCATAAACACGGCGGCAAGTATCTGTCGCGCAGCGGCAATGTGAAGACACTTGAGGGTACGCCTCTGGATACTTCTCTTATCGCGATTATGGCGTTTCCATCGGTAAAACACGCAGAGGCGTTCGTTGCTGACCCCGCGTACGCTCCTTACATCGCGGCCCGCCAAGCTGGCAGTGAAAGCCGCTTCCAGCTAATCGACGACACCGACTTGGCGGGCACAATATCGTATCTGAATAAGGGATGAACAAACGGTCACGCGCGCTTGCGTGACCGAATCCCGCTCTCTTCTCCGCCTCAAGACTGAGCTCGGCAGTGTGAAGTTTCCCGAGCTCAATCGAGAGCGGCTGATCGAGTTCGGAAGAAAGCGCGCAAGGAGGCTGCTCGACGTTCACTCGCGTTGCGGCCTGCACACTCGCGCGGTCACCGTATTTCGTGACCCGCTATCCGAAGGCTTCAGACATTTCGTCTCCTCCATGCCTGCTCCGGTTGCTTCCGGCTGGAGCGGTCGCCAGGTTGGACTTGCACCCACAGGAAAAGCGCCGCCTTGTCACGGCGCACACCCGGAACGGACATTGGGTCGCATTGGTAGAGCGAGTGTTTACCCTTCCTCGCTTCTTGTTCGTCGGTAAAGTGTAGCCTTGGGCGCTAACCCGCGGCCAGCACCTAACCTTCAATTATGAACGAGCCTTCCTCGGGGGAACCGGCGCGGACGTTTGCGCTCTCAACATGCCCGATCGCGGTCAATCGGTTAGCGGCGTCGCATATCCCGCGACAAGTTTAACGAGATCTGCCTGCCGCGTCGCACCCGTCTTTTCAAACAACCGGCCGAGATGCGTCTTGATGGTTGTGACTGCAACTCCAAGAGCCGCTGCAACCTCTGGAACGCCGCCCACTTCGACAATAGCCAACAACACGCGAAGTTCAGTCGGTGTTAATTTGAACATCTTGCCAATGACTTCGAAAGCAGACGGGACTTCTAAGGCTGCCCTTCGAACGAACAAGGCCGCCGCGGCTGTGTAGGTTCTGCCGGCACGACGGCGGGCCCCCGAAGTCAAAGGCAGCACATGGGCAACATAGCGCTCATCGCCCTTGCCAACCAGCGGGACCGCTATCCCCATCGTGCCGAGCGCGGCATCCAGCTGGCCGGCAGCGGCAAATATTTCACGCAACGTTTTATCAACCTGCGCATCACAAGCAACGAGCCGGCCGCCGACGGAACGCAGAATATCGCTGACGGCGATCATGGCATACCCCGCGGCGTTGGCATGAACGATACGGCCTCCCGCATCGACGAGGCACATGCCGACACTAAGACCATCAAGCGTGTCGGCGAACGTCGCAGCCTCCGCGGCCTTCAAATCGAACATTCTTCCGATCAGAACCGCTCGGCGGATATGGGGAACGATCAGCCGCATCCGATGCCGTGCTTCGTCATCAACCATGCCGTCTCGCTCACTGCGGAAGACACCGAACATCGCTACGCTGGTTGCTGATTTGTCCAGAACGGCATTGACGCAATCGACGAGACCCTGCGGCGCTACCCGTTCTCGATAAACTCGTGTTTCCAGGAATTCAGGGTGGGACATCAGATCCGCAACCGCGACGGGCTGTTCGATCTCCGCAAGAAACTGTCCACCCGTGGTTGGACCAAACGTCACATATTTGTCGAAATAGAGCTGTGTGAAATATGGGTCAATTCCAGTCACGTATTGAACGCTGCCCTCCTGATTGGCCACGTTCTTGGAATACAGCGCCGCACCCGTCCCGCGGACGAAATGTGCCGCCCTTTCAATGGCACCTATCCACAGCGAATGATCGAGGACGGTGTCGTAGACGTCGTCAATGACATTGCTTAGCTCTTGAGGATCATAGTTGTCATCTCGTAACATGGACAATTCAGAGGCTGCTTGCCGTTGTTCTGGCTTCATTTTGCAAGACTTCTTAAGCGCTTCCGCTATTGATCGATTGATCGACACAGTGACATGCCTAGTGTGTCATCCGGAGACTTGGTGGTGTCGGCCCCAATCGGTCCGGCACACGTTCAGGCGCGGCCGAGCTGCACTTGGCGGTCGACTGCAATCCACGTCGCTCGGGCCACGGCCAACAACGTTCCAGCTTCACCATAGGCCGCGGCCTCGGCAACGCGTTTGCGGCCGTCGCGGCCGGCCTCCCAGGCGGTGATGACGCAGCGTTCTCCCGGGCGCGGCCGTGTCTCTATCCGTGCCGACATCCGACCCAACAGGATTGGCGTCCGGTCGAAGCTGCCGCTCTCCCGGTCGCGAGAGGAAGCATAGCCCGTGGGACAATCGAGCGCCGACCAGAGAAATTCGGGCGCGACGAAGCCGTCCTCCGCCGCCAGGGTCGGATCCGGTGTCCAGGTCGCCGCGAGCACAACCGAAGCATTCCGGGATTGACGCACGAGCGGTCCGGCAAAAATGCGCAGGCCATCTCCCTGCGCCCTTGCAGGACCGCACACGAAACACGTCGGCAGCGGATGCTCGTGTGGCTTGACCGGCGTCAGCAACTCGGCTGCACATGCCTCGTCGAAGCTTGCCGTCCCCAGGCGCGTCAGCTCAACACTCGCCGGTCGTCCAGTGGCGACGACTGTGGCGCCATCGCGAAGCTCCCATAACCCGTCGTCCTTCGCGACGACATCGAGCTGCTTATCCAGGGGCGGAGGTGCGCGCAGCGTCACCTCCGCCCCGCCGGCAATGTGCCGGGCCAGCCGGCCACAGACATATCCGCCGTTCCCGGAGTTCGGAGGACCGCAGTAGCGCTTGTCGATGATAATCGATGTCATCGATCCGTTCCTCTCTTGCCGCCGCCACCGCACTCTATTGTCGTAAGGACGATTCTTCCCTGAACCGTCCGATTAGCCACGGCGCGCATCGCTTCCTTGACCTGTTCCAGGGGAAGGACGCGATCGATGTGGGGGCGAATCTTCCCCTCGGCCAACAATTGCGCCAGGGTGTCGTTCATGCGCGCGGCCTGCTCGGGGAATTTCTCTGCCCATGCGCCGGCAAAGACACCAACAATGGAATAGTTCTTCAAAAGCAGGAGGTTCATGGGCACCGAAGGGATCTGGCCGCTCGTGAAACCGACCGGCATCAGCCGTCCGCCCCACTTCATCAGCCGCGCCATTTGCTCGAAAATCGTTCCGCCAACATTGTCGAAGCAGACATCGACGCCTTCTCCACCGGTTATCGACTTGATCCGCTCGCGCAGGTTTTCGCTCCGATAGTTGATGACATCGCAGGCACCGTAACGGCGCACCAAAGCCATCTTGTCGTCGGAGCCGACACCGGCGATGACCCGCAGGCCCAAATGGCCGGCGAGGTCGACGGCGGCAAGACCGACCCCGCCTGCGGCCCCAGTGACAAACACTGTTTCATCGGGTTGCGCTCGTGCGCCCTCTGTCAATGCGTAATACGCCGTGCCATAGTTGTGCCAGACCGTGGCCGCCGTTTCGAACGCGACGCCTGCCGGCAACAGCACACTCTTCGATTCCTTGGCGACCATCCGCTCGGCATAGCCGCCCGTCCAGCTTCCGCACGCCACGCGATCGCCCGGCTGAAATCTCGTTACCTTTTGGCCAACCGCGATGACGACGCCGGCCGCTTCCGTGCCGGGCACGAATGGTGTCGGTGGACGCATCTGATAAAGGCCCGAGACAATCAGACTGTCCATGAAACTTACGGAGGCCGCGTGTACGTCGATCAGAATCTCGTCACCGGCCGGCTTCGGTTCTTCGACCTCGCCGATGCACAGGTCCTCCGGACCAGTAAACGCGTTGCATAGTACTGCTCTCATCGTGATGCTCCTGCTTGGCTGCGACCGAAAATGCGCGGCAGCAGCATGGGAACGCGCTGGCGATACTGCTGGTAAGTCGTGCCGAACTGAGCGATCAAATCCCGCTCCTCGAACTGCAGTCCGACCAGGATGTAGATTGTGATCATGATCGCGAACAGCATATGGCCTGCGGTCATCTCAGGCGTGGCCCAGAATGCGAGCAAAAAGCCCAGCATGAGCGGATGCCGCACGATTTTGTAAAGCAGGGGTGTCCTGAACGCCTGACCCGGGGCCTCGGCTCCACGCAGCGCGAAGAAGGCCTGGCGCAAGCCAGATAGGTCGAAATGATCGATCATGAAGGTCGAGGCAAGCACGAGCAGCCAACCAAGCCAGTAGACACCGATCAGCAACCAGCCTGCAATTCCGTCGATCTTCCAGAGGAGTGTCGGGATCGGCCGCCACTGCCAGAATAGCAGCAGAAGGATCAGGCTGGAGAGCAGCACGTAGGTGCTGCGCTGGCAGGGCACGGGAAGGATTTTAGCCCACCACTGTTTGAAAATTGGGCGCGCCATAATGCTGTGCTGGATTGCAAATATGCCGAGCAGCAGCAGATCGACGATGATAGCCTCGCTCAAATTAGTCGGCCCGCCGGCGTCGATCGACTTGGGCACGAGAGAGTTGCTGAAGAAACCCAGCGCGTAGAGAAATGAAGCAAGGAAGACGGCATAGCTCACAATGGCGTACAACAGGATGAGGAGACGTGCGAACATGGATGTTTTCCATTATTGTGCCAGTGGCGGCGGTGCCGAATGCAAGAACTTGAACCGTTTGATAGCGAGCGTGTTCTCGATCAAGCCTAACTGTTGTCACTGGACCGTCCCCTGTGCGTCCCCCCGAGCGCCGGTAGGGCAAGGCGTGATTTCAAGGCTTGGTTCGTGACCCGGTTCTCGCTTCAGACGCTCGGGCTCCCGGAGATCCACGGCAACGACGGCCCGATCAAGCTGAACCTGCGCAAGGGTCTTGCACTGCTGATCTATCTCGCGGAGGCCCCGGGCGCCGTTGCACGGGACGTTATTGCCACGCTGCTGTGGCCCGAGAGCCCGGGCGAGACCGCCCGCGCGCGATTGCGGCGCATGCTTCATCGCATCGAGCTTACGCTCGGCGAGCATATTTTCGAGACCGACCGCACCAGCGTGCGGTGGTCTCCGGCGGTCGAACTGAGGGTCGATTCGCATCTGTTCGAGAGCGACTGCGACGGAGGCGCTTTTGAGGAAGCCTGCCTACGCTATCGGGGTGACTTCCTCGCGGGCTTCTCTCTAGCCGATTGTCCCGAGTTCGATGATTGGGCGTTCTATCGCCGCGAGGCACTCAGGGGGCGACTCATGCATGGGCTGGAACGCCTCGTGCAGGACAAGAATGCCGCCGGCGAACATTTTGCCGCGACAGCTTACGCGGGGCGCCTTGTCGAGCTCGATCCGCTGAGCGAGGTGTACTGTCGGCATTTGATCCGCAGCCTCCTGCTTGCCGGCGATCGGAGTTCGGCAGAACGGCACCACGCGGCACTGACAAAGCGGCTGCGTGACGAGCTTGGGGTTGCGCCCGAAGCCGCGACCGAAGCGCTCATGGACCCCACCACGGCGCCGCTGGTCCATGCCGCTCCGACAACACTCTATGTGAAGGGCGCCAGCGTACATCTGGCCTATCAGACATACGGAAGCGGCGAGATTGATGTGCTGATCGTGCCTGGCTTCGTGTCACACGTGGAACGCGTTTGGGAGCATCCCTCGTGCCGGGCATTTCTGGTTTCATTGATGGCGTTTGGGCGACTCATCCTGTTCGATCGTCGCGGTATCGGGCTGTCGGACCGGGTCGGATCAGCCCCGAGTGTCGAAGTCACGGCCGAAGATATCGGCACCGTGCTGCGGGCGGCGCACACGCGTCGCGTCGTCCTGTTTGGGGCGTCGGAATGTGGGCCGGCTTGCATCAAGTTTGCGGTCGATGAACCCCGCCTCGTGGCTGGCCTCATTCTGTTCGCGTCATCGGCCAAGGGTTGTTGGGCCCCGGACTTTCCGCACGCGTTGCGGGCAAGCCAATATGACACCTGGCGCCAGCAGCTCGTCGCCGAATGGGGTGGCCCTGCAGGGATCGAAACCTTCGGGCCGAGCCTTTCTCGTGACCCCCAGGCGAGGGCCTGGTGGGCCGGGCTGCTGCGCGCGGCCTCCAGTCCGGGCGGCATTTGGGCCGTGCTCAAGGCGTTGCGCGACACCGACGTGAGACACCTCCTGCCACGGGTTTCTGTGCCCACGCTGGTGCTGCACCGCCGGAACGACCGGGCCGTGCGTATTGAGGCAGGCCGCGATATGGCCAGTCAAATCACCGGCGCTCAATTCGTTGAACTCGACGGCAATGATCATTGGTTCTTTGCTGGTGCTCAGCAACCAGTGCTCGAGGCGATCAAACGATTTGTCAACGCCCTGCTGCGCGACAGGAGGCCAACGCGGTGAAGCTAGGTCAGCGACTCAAGCATCTATCACGGAGAGGCGCATGGTAGCGGGCTTCGTGAAGGGCAGGTGAGCATCCGGCCGAACAGCCAGATCAGTTTGGCGCGTTTGCACGGGAGTTCGTCGAAAGCAAAGTTGACGTAATTCTCGCCGTCACCGCGCTAGGCGCAAGGGGAGGCCAAGCAGGCCACCGACATGATCCCGATCGTGTTCGTGCTCGATCCCGATCCCGTCGGCAGCGGGCTGTTCGTCGTCAGATGATTTGAGACTGATTAGGCGGGCTGCGAAGGGAGGCTCTGGCTCATCAGGGGTTAGAGTTTAAGCGGCCTGCAGTCGATGCTGCAAGCGACGATTTGCGATGGTGTCG
>NZ_LGHM01000128.1 GCF_001908185.1 Bradyrhizobium sp. AS23.2 | reverse complement strand
GCAGCGACCGCGCGCAGAAGTTCTTGTCGAAGATTCTGTCGCACTAATTCAGTCGTCATTCCGGGATGCGCCGAAGGCGCAGGCCCGGAATCCATAACCACCAGCCGGGTTATGGATTCTCAGATGCGCAATTGCGCATCATAGCTCGTCGCTTCGCGCCGCCCCGGAATGACGAAACGAGGGGTGATCGCTCCCCCCAAATGACGTATAAGCGCGCCAAATCCCCCCTTTCCCGCCAGGAGACCTGCCTTGGACCCGATCGCCTATGTCAACGGCTCATTCGTCCCGCTCTCGGACGCCAAAGTCTCGATCCTCGATCGCGGCTTCCTGTTTGCTGACGGCATCTACGAGGTCTCGGCCGTGCTCGATGGCAAGCTGGTCGACAACGCCTCGCATCTGGCGCGGCTGGAGCGCTCGGTCGGCGAGATCAAGCTGAAGCTGCCGGAGACGGTCGAGCGCATCACCGAGCTTCAGAAGGAGCTGATCGCGCGCAACAAGGTCGCCAACGGCCTCGTGTATCTCCAGGTCACGCGCGGCGCCGACAAGGGCCGCGACTTCGCCTTCCCCAAGGGCGACGTCAAGTCGAGCCTGGTGATGTTCACCTCCGAAAAGGACATCATCAACGCCGCTTCGGCCAAGACCGGCATCAACGTGATCACGGTGCCCGACATCCGCTGGGAGCGCCGCGACATCAAGAGCGTGGCGCTGCTGGCGCAGGTGCTCGCGAAGCAGGCCGCGGCCGAAGCCGGCGCCGGTGAAGCCTGGATGCTCGAGGACGGCTATGTCACCGAAGGCGGCTCGTCCTCGGCGTTCATCCTCACCAAGGATGACGTCATCGTAACGCGGAAAAACTCCAACGCGATCCTGCCGGGTTGCACCCGCAAGGCCGTGGTGGCGCTCGCCGAGGAGCGCCAGCTCCGCGTCGAGGAGCGTTCCTTCACCGTGGCCGAGGCGCTGGCTGCGAAGGAAGCCTTTGCCACGTCGGCTTCATTGTTCGTTCAGCCTGTGGTCGCGATCGACGGCAAGAAGGTCGGCGATGGCAGGCCCGGCCCGATGGCAACGCGGCTGCGCGAGATCTACGTGGAGTTCGCCAAGGCGACGGCGGTTTAGGCCACATTCTCCGCTGTCATCGCCCGCGAAGGCGGGCGATCCAGTACGCCGCGGCCTCGCGGTTGGATCACTACGGCCTCTGGGATACTGGATGCCCCGCCTTCGCGGGGCATGACAGTCTTGCGTGGGGAGATACCGTCCCTCACGCCACTGACGCCTTCACCTTCACCGGATGCACCGCACGGAACGCGATCGCGATCCTGTTCCAGGCGTTGATGGCGCCGATCAGCATGGTCAGGTTCACCGTCTCCCCCTCGGAGAACTGTGCGCGGACCTGTTCGTAGACGTCGTCGGGCGCGTGGGTCTCGGAGATCAGGGTCACCGACTCGGTCCAGGCCAGCGCGGCGCGCTCGCGGTCGGTGTAGAGCGGGGATTCGCGCCAGGCATTGAGCAGGTAGATGCGCTGCTCGGTCTCGCCGCGCTTGCGGGCGTCCTCGGTGTGCATGTTGATGCAGAAGGCGCAGCCGTTGATCTGCGATGCGCGGATCTTGACGAGTTCGATCAGCGATTTCTCGAGTCCCGTGGACTGGATCTGCGCCTCCAGCGCCATCAGCGCTTTCACCGTGTCGGGTGCGGCCTGGTAGTAGTTCATGCGGGGTTTCATGGTCGTTCTCCTTGCTTAGGTGGGTTGATCTCAGTGGGCGCCACCGGCCGAGGCCTGGCCGGGCTTCTTCAGGAAGAAGACAGCGATCAGGGCGACGATCAGTGCCATGCCGAGCAGATAGAAGGTGTCGCTGAAGGCAAGAATGTAAGCCTGCTTCTGCACGATATGGCCGATCGCGACATAGGCGCGATGCGACGCATCCGCACGGTCGAGGACGCCGTGATTGATGAAATACTGAGTGAGCTGCTCCAGCCGCGTGCGGGTGGCCTGCTCGAACACCGAGACCGACTGCATCAGCACGTTGGAGTGATATTGCTCGCGCTTGGTCAACACGGTCTGCAGCAGCGCGATGCCGACAGCGCCGCCGAGATTGCGCATCATGTTGAACAGGCCGGAGGCCGAGCCCGCGTTCTCCGGCTCGATACCGGCGGTTGCGACCGCCGACAATGGTGCCATGACAAGGGCCTGACCGATCGCACGGACGACGTTGGGCCACAAGAGCTGGTCGGCGGCGTAGTCGTTGGTCATGGTGATGTTCATGAAGTTGGAGCCTGCGAACAGGACGAAACCGACGCCGATGACGATGCGCGCATCGAACTTCTGCATCAGGCGGGGCACCAGCGGGATCAGCACGAGCTGCGGCAGGCCGGTCCAGGCCAGCACCA
Source organism: Bradyrhizobium sp. AS23.2 (assembly GCF_001908185.1). Classification (GTDB taxonomy): domain Bacteria; phylum Pseudomonadota; class Alphaproteobacteria; order Rhizobiales; family Xanthobacteraceae; genus Bradyrhizobium. Next base: position 32,766 of record NZ_LGHM01000128.1, on the reverse strand, counting down.
TGCCGATCTGCTCGGCGTTGTAGCCCTGGATGCGTGACAGATATTGCGGCAGGATGAACACCGAGCCGTAGAGCGCGATGCCGAGCAGGAAATTCGCGAGCATGCCGAAGCCGAAATTGCGGCGCACCAGCAGGCGCAAATTGAGGAGCGGCTTCTTCACCGTGAGCTCGATGATCAGGAAGGCGGTCAGTGCGACGGCTGCGATCACGGACAGCCTGACGATGAAGGGTGAGCCAAACCAGTCGTCCTTGTTGCCTTCCTCCAGCACGGTCTGCAGCGCGGACAGGCCGATCGCCATGGTGACGATGCCGGCCCAGTCGCCCTCGCGCAGCAGCGACAGCTTCATCGGCTTGGCGTCGAGCGCATACCAGAGCATGCCAACCATGATCGCGCCGGGCACGAGGTTGACGTAGAAGATGTACTGCCAGCCAAAGTTCTCGGTGAGATAGCCGCCGATGGTCGGGCCGATCGCCGGGGCGAACGTCGCCGACAGCGCGAACATTGCAAGGCCCACAGGCTGTTTTCCGCGCGGCAGCAGCGTGATGATCAGCGTGAAAGCCATCGGGATCAGCACGCCGCCGGTGAAGCCCTGGACAGCGCGGAGCGCGATCATCTGCGGCAGGTCCTGCGCCAGCGCACAGGCCGCGGAGAGGAGCAGGAACAGGATCGCGTTGGTCAGTAGATAGATCCGGATCGAGAACACCTGTGCGAGCCAGCCGGAGAGCGGGATCACCACGATCTCGGCGATCAGATAGGAGGTCGAGATCCAGCCACCGTCGTCGATGCCGGCGCCGATCGCGCCCTGGATATCGGCGAGCGAGGCATTGACGATCTGGATGTTCAGCACCGCCATGAAGGCGCCGAGCGTGGCGCCGCTGACGGCGATCCAGGTCTTGGCCGGCACCGCCGGCGCGGCGGGGGTGGGGAGATTGGCAGCGGAGGCGGCGTTGATGGTCGGCTGGAGCGTGCTCATGGAAGCCTCGTCTCGGATACGGAGACAGGATGCATTAGGCGGATGGTTTCGATAATCGAGGAAGTCTTGGAAGGATCATCCGGCAGGGCTTGATAATCCTGCTGGCCCTTCCCGGCCTCAGCCGCCGTTCGGGCGGGACGTGTTGTCGGCGAGGCGTTTGGCCGTCTCGCGCTCGGCCAGCACGGTCGCCTTGGTGTCGACGGTCGGGATCGCCGACATGCCGGGCCGCAGCAGGCCAGTCAGGCTGTGGTCGTCGAGCACGATCTTCACCGGGACGCGCTGCACGATCTTGGTGAAATTGCCGGTGGCGTTGTCGGGCGGCAGCAGGGCGAATTCGAGCCCGCTCGCCGGCGACAGGCTGTCGACATGGCCGTGCAGGGTCTGGTTGCGGAAGCTGTCGACGCTCAACTCGACCGGCTGGCCCGGACGCACATGCGTGAGCTGTGTTTCCTTGAAATTTGCGACCACATAGACCGCATCAAGTGGCACCACGGCCATCAACTGCGTGCCCGCCTGCACGAACTGGCCGACCCGCAGCGAACGGGCGCCGACCGTGCCGTCGACCGGCGCGGTGATCTCGGTATAGGACAGGTTCAGCGCCGCCTGCTGCGCGACCGCGCGGGCGCGTTCGAGCTGGGCCGTGGCCTGGGCGCGCTGGGTGGTGAGAACATCGACCTTGCGCTGCGCGGCCACGAGGCCTGACTTGGCATGCTGCAATTGGGCGTTGCTGGCGCGTAGCGCCGCATCGGTCTGCTGGGCGCGCTGGATTGTGCCGGAGCCCGATTTCATCAGGTCGTCGTAGCGGGCGCGTTCCTCCTGCGCGAATTTCAGATTGGCGTCTGCAGCCGTGACATCGGCGGTACTCTGCTCGATGATCGGCTGCTGCAGTTCGAGCTGGGCATCGATGTTGCGCACCGAGGCTTCGCCGGCGGCGACGTCGGCGCGAGCCTGGTCGAGCGCGGCCTTGAAGTCGCGGTCGTCGATCTTCGCCAGCGTCCGGCCCGCCTTGACCTTCTCGTTGTCGCCGACCAGCACCTTGGCGATGTAGCCCGAGACCTTCGGCGCGATGATGGTGGAATCGGCCTTCACATAGGCGTCATCGGTGGATTCGAGGTAGCGGCCGTTCCTCAGGTAATCGTAGCCGTAGTCACCGGCCACGGCGATGCCGAGGGCCAGCGCCAGGCCGATGGCCGCCCGCTTGATCGCCTGGCGGGATGGGCGGAGACTGATTTTCTCATTGGTTTCAGTGACATAAGAAGCGTTCGACATGGCATCCTCGGCAATTCCCAGGCGGCCCGTTTCGAACGGTACGCCAATGACGCCCGTAAGATGCGTTGTCCCGGTGATTGTGATAATCCCGGAATTAATGGAAGCATTATCCACCAATGGCGGATAATCGGAGCCTCACATGGACCGCTTCACCAGCCTCACCGCCTTCGTCCGGGTGGTCGAAAATGGCGGCTTCTCTGCTGCCGCCCGCAGGCTCAACATGTCGACGACCATGGTGAGCAACCATGTCCAGGCGCTGGAGGACCGGCTCGGAGCGCGGCTGCTCAACCGCACCACGCGGAAAGTGAGCCTCACCGAGATCGGCAAGGCCTATTACGACCGCTCGACCCAGATCCTCGCCGATCTCGAACAGGCCGACGACATCGCCGGCGCGCTGCAGTCGACGCCGCGCGGCACGCTGCGCATCCACACCGCCACCCACATGGTGCAGTTCGTCGCGCCCGTGATGGCGGAATTCCTCGCGACCTATCCCGAGGTGAAGGTCGATTTGCGCATGGGCGAGACCAATGTCGACCTGATCGAGGAAGGGTATGATCTCGCGCTGCGCATGATCGCGCCGCCGGACTCGAGCCTGATCGTGCGAAGCCTTGCGACCTGGCGGCACGTGCTGTGCTGCTCGCACGCCTATATCGAGGCGCATGGGCGCGTGCAGACGCTCGAGGAGCTCGCCGAGCACAATTGCGTGCGCCACATCAACTACCCCTTCGACGAGTGGCGCTTCTTCGATCGCAAGGGCACGCCGGCCTCGGTGCGCGTGTCGGGCAATCTGGTCACCAACAGTGGCGAAGCCCTCCGCGAGGCGACTTTGCAGGGCGCAGGTGTCAGTCTGGCAGCCGGATTCCTGGTGAGCGACGATCTCGACGCCGGCCGGCTGGTGCGCCTCCTGCCGGAATACCGGCCGGTCGAGATGTCGATGAACGCGGTCTATCCGCATCGCCACCATCTGTCGGCGAAGGTCAGGACGTTCATCGACATGCTCGTGCACCACAGCGCCGAGCAGCAGAAGCTGATCAATCCCTATTCATGACGAGATGCTGGGCCGTCTGGCGCTCGACGTCGGCCATGACCTTGTGAATGGCGGCGTCCTTTACGGGGCCGTAGCCGCGAATCTCCATCGGCGCTTTTGCGATGGCGACGAGATCGGGTAGTTGCGCCACGTCGAGCCTGCCAAGCATTCGTTCGATCAGTCCTTCATACCAGGTGATCAGTTCTCGCTCCGTGCGCCGTTCCGCGGTGTAGCCGAACGGATCGAACGGTGTCCCGCGTAAGCCCTTCAGCCGCGCGAGCACACCGAGCGGCAACTGGATCCACGGACCGAAGGTACGCTTGCACGGCCGGCCGCGGGCGTCGCGTTTGGACGGCAGGAAGGGCGGGGCGAGGTGATAGTGGATGCTGAAGCCGTCCTCGAATTCGCGCTTCAATTCGTCGCGGAAGCCGCTCTGCGTGTGCAGGCGCGCCACCTCGTACTCGTCCTTGTAAGCCATCAGCTTGAACAGGGCGCGCGCGACTGCCTCGGTGAATGCCGTGCTGTTCAAGGCGGCTTCGGCGTCGCGGGTCTTTGTGACGATCGCCCGATAACGCGCCGCATAGGGATCATTCTGATAGGCGGTGAGGAAATCGGCGCGCCGGTCAATCAGCTGGTCGAGCGTCTCCGCCTTGGGCGCTTCTTCTACCTTCGGCAGAGAGCCCGGATCGGCGGCGGCGATCCGGCCCCAGGCAAATGCCTGCTTGTTGCGCTCGACTGCGACGCCGTTGAGCTCGATTGCGCGCAGCAGTGCCGATAGCGAGACTGGAACCAGTCCGCGCTGCCAGGCAAAGCCGAGCATGATGATGTTGGCATAGACAGCATCGCCGAGCAGCCGTTCGGCCAGCGCATTCGCATTGATCGTGCCGAGATTGCCGTCTCCGATGACGCGGCCAATCGCGTGCAGGCGGGCGGGCGAGGCGAGATCGGCGTCGCGGAAGCGGACGACGTCGCCGGTCGGCATCTCCGCGGTGTTGACCGCGGCGCGCGTGCCGCGGCGATAGGTGCCTGACGCCTTTGGCGAGGAGCTGACGACGAGGTCGCAGCCGATCAGCGCATCGGCCGCGCCCTGGTCGATGCGCACCTGATGCAGCGCCTCGGGCGACGCGGCAAGCCGGATGTAGCTGAGTACGGGCCCGAATTTTTGCGCAAAGCCGGTAAAGTCGAGGACCGAGACGCCGCGGCGTTCCAGGTGGGCGGCCATGCCGATCAGGGCGCCGACCGTGATCACGCCGGTGCCACCGACGCCGGTCACCAGCAGGTCGTAGGGATGGTCGAGTGTGGCGGGAGTGGGCAGGGGAAGCGTGGCCGCGCGGCCGATTGCGTCGATCCGGCTCGCGCTTTTCTTCCGGCGCGTCGCCCCTTCGACGGTGACAAAGCTCGGGCAGAATCCGTTGAGGCAGGAAAAGTCCTTGTTGCAGGCTGACAGATTGATCTGGCGCTTGCGGCCGAACGGTGTCTCCTTCGGCTCGACGCTGAGGCAGTTGGACTCGACCGAGCAGTCGCCACAGCCTTCGCAGACGAGATCGTTGATGTAGGCAAAGCGTTTGGGATCGGCCAACTTCCCGCGCTTGCGCCGGCGCCGCTTCTCGGTGGCGCAGGTCTGCTGATAGATCAGGACCGAGACGCCGGAGACGTCACGCAGCTCGCGCTGCACGGCGTCCATCTCCTCGCGCGGATGAATGGTAACGCCGATCGGCAGGTCTGCCGGAGAGAACTGCGCGGGATCGTCCGACACCAGAGCGATGCGCGCAACGCCTTCAGCGCGGACGCTGTGTGCTATCGCATGCACGCTGATGGGGCCGTCGACCGGCTGGCCGCCGGTCATCGCCACGGCATCGTTGAACAGGATCTTGTAGGTGATGTTGGCTTTTGCCGCGATCGCCTGCCGGATCGCCATCGAGCCCGAGTGGTAATAGGTGCCTTCGCCGAGGTTCTGGAACACATGCTTGTGGCCGGTGAATCGTGACGAGGCCGCCCAGTTCACGCCTTCACCGCCCATCTGGATCAGCGAGGAGGTCTCGCGGTCCATCCAGCTTGCCATGAAGTGGCAGCCGATGCCGGCCAGCGCCTTCGATCCATCAGGCACCTTTGTCGATGTATTGTGCGGGCAGCCGGAACAGAAGTACGGCGTGCGGGTCGCGCCTGAGACGTTGATCGTGCGATCGGCCTCCGGCAGCAGCGCGGCGGCCCGCGCGGCGAGATTGAGGCCCGGAAACATCGGATCGAGCCGGCGCGCCAGCACGGACGCCAGCGCGCGCGGCGACAATTCGCCGATCCAGGAGATCAGCCGCGCGCCGGTCTCGTCGTGCTTGCCGACCATGCGCTCGGGCTTCGCGCCCGGATAGTCGTAGAAATATTCCTTGAACTGGCTTTCGATGATGCCGCGCTTCTCCTCGACGACGAGGATCTCGCGCTTGCCCTTCACGAACGCCATGGCGTCATGCAGCGCCAACGGCCAGACCATGCCGACCTTGTAGACGTCGATGCCGATACCGCGGCAGGCGGCTTCATCGAGGCCTATCAGCCGCAGCGCTTCCATCAGGTCGAGATGCGCCTTGCCCGTCGTGACGATGCCGTACGTTGCGCTGGGAATGTCGTAGACGTGACGATCGATCGGATTGGCCTTCGCGAAGGCGTAGACCGCGTGCTTCTTGGCCTCCAGCCGCTCCTCGATCTGCGGGCCCGGCAGGTCGGGCCAGCGATAGTGCAGGCCACCCGGCGGCGGCGTGAAGTCGGGCGTGCGGAAGAGGCGCGGCGGGCGCAGCGCGACGGACGCGCCTGATTCCACGATCTCCGAGATCGCCTTGAAGCCGACCCACATGCCGGAGAAGCGGCTCAGCGCATAGCCATACTCGCCGAACTCCAGATATTCGCCGACGCTGGCCGGATGCAGCGTCGGCATGAACCAGCTCATGAAGGCGACGTCGGACTGGTGCGGCATCGACGATGACACGCAGCCATGGTCGTCGCCCGCGACCACGAGCACGCCGCCATGCGGGGAGGAGCCGTAAGCGTTGCCGTGCTTGAGCGCATCGCCTGAGCGATCGACGCCGGGGCCCTTGCCGTACCAGAGCCCGAACACGCCATCGACCTCGCGATCTCCTTGCGTCTCGACCTGCTGCGAGCCGAGCACCGCGGTCGCAGCGAGATCCTCGTTCACGGCCGGCAGGAATTCGATGCGGTCCTGCTTCAATCGCTCCTGGATGCGCCAGAGCTCGAGATCGATGCCGCTGAGCGGCGAGCCGCGATAGCCGGAGATGAAGCCAGCGGTGTTGAGGCCGTTCGCACGGTCGCGCCTGATCTGGTCGAGCGCGATACGGACGATTGCCTGCGTGCCCGTGAGGAAGGCGCGGCCCTCCTCGCGGTCGTAGCGGTCGGAAAGCTCATAGGTGTCGAGTGACGGAATGGCGTCCATGCGGACCTCCAGCGGCATCCTTGCCGGACCGGCGAAGATTAAGCCCGGAGCGATGGTAGGTCTTACCTATCCATTCTGATCTGAAGCGTTTTCCGGTAGGATTTTGCGCAAATGGCCGAATATTGGTACATTCTATCGAATAGAGGGGCCCTCATGATCGAAGACCAGGACGCGCGGATTCTCGCCCATCTCCAGAAGGATGGCCGCGCCACCAACCAGCAGCTCGCGGAGGAGGTCGGCATGTCGACCTCGGCGTGCTGGCGCCGGGTGCGTGCTCTGGAAGAGAGCGGCGTCATCCAGGGCTATGCGGCGCTGGTTGCGCGCGAGCAGGCGGGCTTTGCGATGTCCGCGATCCTCCATGTCTCGCTGGAGCGGCACGACGCAAAATTCGTCGACGAGTTCGTCGCGCGGGTGACAAAGCGGCGCGAGGTGCTGGAGTGCTTTGCGACCACGGGCGATGCGGATTATCACTTGCGCGTCGTCGTGCAGGACATGATCGCCTACAACAGATTCCTCGACGAGTTCATGTTCCGCATCCCCGGCATCCGCTACGTCCGCAGCAACGTGGTGCTGAAGGAGATCAAGACCGGCGTGGCGCTGCCGTTTTGAGCTGGCGCAGTGCCGTAGGGTGGGCAAAGCGAAGCGTGCCCACCTTTTGCCGAAGTGTGAAAGAGCGGTGGGCACGGCGCTGGCGCGCCTTTGCCCACCCTACGGCATCTGCCTTACCGCTGCTCCCGCACAAACCTGTTCCGCAACGTCCCGATGCCGGTGATGTCGATCTCCACGACATCGCCGTGCTTGATATCAGGAGAGGCGCCGTCCGTGCCCATCCAGATCACGTCGCCGGGCCATAGCGTGAAATACTTGGTCAGCTCGACCAGAAACGGCACCACCCCAAAGATCATGTCGTTTGTGTGGAAGCGGTTGGTCTCCTTGCCGTTGACCCTGACGATCGTCTGCATCTTGGCGAGATCGGCCTCGGTCTCGATCCACGGCCCCATCGGCTTGAACGTGTCGGCGTTCTTCGAGCGCCACAGGCCGCGGTCGGCCTTCTGCCAGCTGCGCTCGCTGACGTCGTTGCCGATGGTGTAGCCGAATACGCAATCCATCGCGTTCTGCTTGGTGAGATGCTTCACCTTCTTGCCGATGACAACGACGAGCTCGCCTTCATAGTGGATCTTGTCCGTCGCGAACGACGGGATCACAACGTCCTCGTCATGTGCGATCAGCGCGTTCTGCGCGCGATAGCCAATCTCGGGCCTATCAGGCACCGCCGGCACCTCGCCGCGCTTGTCGGCGGCTTCCTTCAGGTGCTTCAGGTAGTTCAGGCCGACGCAATAGAAGGTGCGCGGGATCAGCGGCAGCTCGATCTTGACCTGCGACAGCGGATGCGTGCGCGAGGTGCGCTGCCATTCGCCGAAGGGATCGCCGTCGACCGCGATCACCTGGTCGCCCTCAATGATCCCCCACGATGTCTTGTCCGAGGTGGTGAATTTCAGCCAGCGCATAGTCTGTCCTCGTTGTTATTCCGCGGCATCGCCCGGCTGTGCCTTCCAGGCGCCGGCGGCCGGCCGCTTCAGCCCGAGATTTTCCCGCAGCGTCTTGCCGCGATAATCCTTCTGGAACAAGCCGCGCCGCTGCAATTCCGGAACGATGTGTCGCACGAAGTCCGCGTAGGAGCCGGGTACGTAGGTCGCGGCGATGACGAAGCCGTCGCAGCCACGCTCGACGAACATCTCTTCAAGCTTGTCCGCGATCTCCTTGGGGCCGCCGACCATCGCGTCATGCACCTGGCCACGGCCGGAGAAGGTGACGAAGTCGCGCGCGCTTGGGTTGCTCTTGCCTGATGTCTTGAGCACGCCGTCGCGGATGCCCAAAATGCCCTGCATGCTTTTCAGCTCTTCCGTCGTCAGTGGCTCGTCGAGATCCTTGGAAGCGAAATCGTAGTTGAGCGCTTCGGCGAGCAGTGACAGCGCGTCGATCTCGAGCGGAAGCTTGTTGATCAGGGCCATCTTGTCCTCGGCTTCGGCCTTGGTGGCTGCGCAGACCGGCGTCGTCAGGTTGCAGAGGAACATCTGGTCGGGATCGCGGCCGGCCTTGGCCGCTTCGTTGCGCACGGCCGCGTAACCCTCCTTGGCGCCTGCGAGATTGCGCGCGGCGGTGAAGATCACCTCGCCCCATCGGCCGGCAAAGCGCTGCCCGCGGCCGGATGCGCCGGCCTGGATGATCACGGGATGGCCCTGATCCGAGCGCGGCACGGTGAATGGCCCGCGGGACTTGAAGGCGGGTCCCTTGTGATCGAGCCGCTTCACCTTGGCCGGATCGGCAAAGCGGCCGCTTTTCTTGTCCATGATGAGCGCGCCGTCTTCCCAGGTGTCCCAATGGCCGAGCACCACCTCCATGAATTCGTCGGCGCGGTCGTAGCGGGAGTCGTGTTCGGGATGGGAGTCGCGCCCCATGTTGAGCGCCTCGCCGTCATTGAGCGAGGTGACGACGTTCCAGCCTGCGCGTCCGCCCGACATCAAATCGAGTGTGGCGAACCGGCGCGCGACGTCGAAGGGCTCGTAATAGGTGGTCGAGCAGGTGGCCCCTAAGCCGAGCTTGTCCGTGACCATGCCCATCGTGGTCAGCACGATCAGCGGATCCATCTTCACGCAGCGGATGCCATATTCGACGGTGTGGGCGTGGTCGTTGCCGTAACGGTCCGGCATCGCCAGGCGATCGTCGAAGAAGGCCATGTGGAATTTGCCGGCTTCGAGGATCCTGGCGATCTCCTGATAGTAATCCGCCGACATCGAATCGTCGCGCGAATCCGGATGCCGCCAGGAACTCGGCAAATTCGTGCAGTTCTGCGCCTGGAGGAAGCCAACCAGTACCATCTGCCGCGTCATGCTGCTGCTCTCCAAAATTCCGTCAGGTCAGGTCGAGGATTGTTTCGAGCCTGTACTCGCGCGCCAGCGCGCGCAGCTTGTCCCAGGTCGCATCCTCGATCTCGATGCCGTCCCGCAGGCGCTGCTGCTCGCGCAAACCTTCGATCTCGCCGGGATAGTAGACGCCTTTGCTGCCCTCGGACGGCGGTGTCGATTTCAGGTAATGCGCGAACTCCGCGACCTCGCGCTTGAATTCCTTCAGCGGGCGGAACGCGGCGACGTTGAACACCGCCATGAAGCAGCCGTCATTGTGCCGCCCGGTCGGCTCGACGCCGAAGCCGAGACCGGTGAGCAGACCGCACAACACCTCGACCATGGCGGCCAGGCCGCTGCCCTTGTAGCCCTCGGTGCCGCCGAGCGGCAGCAGCGCGCCGCCCTTGCGGTATTGGGTCGGATCGGTGGTGTGCCGGCCCTCGGCATCGATGATCCACCCCGTTGGAATCTCCTCGCCGCGGGCGACAGCGAGCTGGATCTTGCCGGCCGCGACCGCCGAGGTCGCCATGTCCAGATAGAAGGGGGCATCGAGGTCGGACGGCACGGCGATCGAGATCGGGTTGGTGCCGAGCCGCGCTTCCTTGCCCCCGAACGGCGCCACGTGCTTCGGCGAGCGGCCGGAATCCGCCGTCGCAATCCCGATCATGCCTTCGCGCATCGCCATCAGCGGATAGGCGGCGAGGCGGCCGACATGGCTCTGCCGGAACACGGTGCAGGCGGCGACATTCGCCGTCTTGGCTTTCTCGATCGTCAGCGCCATCGCCTTGGCGTTGATGTGGAAGCCAAAACCCCACTGGCCGTCGATCACGGTCGTGGTTGCTGATTCCTGGACGATGGACCACTTCGCGCCGGGAACGATGTGGCCGGCCTTGATACGGTCGATGTAGGTTGGAACAGCAATCACGCCGTGAGAGTCGTGGCCGGCGAGATTGGCGTTGACGCAGCCGACGGCCACGGCGTCGGCTTCTTCCTCGGAGGCTCCTGCGGCACGGAGCAGTGCGGCGCTGACGTGCGTGAGGCGGTCGGCCCTGACGATCGGCATGGCGTTTCCTCGGCTGGTACCCTTAACGGGCTGCTCGTTGGGTGCCATCGTCTCAAAGCGCGGGAGCGATATCAATCTCCCGTAAACCAATACAGGGCTGCAAATTCGCAAAGAGAACGCGCCTTTGGTTGCAGGTTCTGCGCGCCGGCATCCCGTGCGGCGGGATTATCGACAGTTTGGCACCGCTAGTTCGTACCTCGTTCACTTTGATTGTGGGTTCGCGGCACGCAATAACGACCACTTAGGCGATGGCCGTTCATAAAGCACCCCGGGATAAAAAGGGCAGAAATGCCCGGGAGTTAAGATCGTGCAGACGACCCTCGCGCGCACCTTTGCAGCGTTGAGTGCCATCAACGAAGCGATCCTCTACGCGAAGTCGCCGGACGAGCTGTACCAGAAGGTCTGCGACGCCGGGTTTGCGAGCGGAGACTTCATGGCCGTCGCGGTGTTCCTGTTGGAGCCGGACGGCCATCGGCTGCGTTTTGCCGCCGGTTGCGGCGAAGACGTCGCGCGGCTGAGCGCGATCGAGATCACGACCGAAGCTGGCACACCCGAAGGATCTGGCGTCGGCGGCGAGGCATTTCGCAGCCAGCAGCTCTGCATCAGCAATGATTTTCTGAACGACCCACGCTCGCTGGCATGGCGCGAAGGAGTGGTGAAATCCCATGTCGGCGCGGCCGCGGCCCTGCCGCTGCTTTGCAATGGCAAGAGCGTCGGCGTGCTGTTCGTGACCCGCAGTGAGGCAGGCTCGCTCGACGCCCATATGGTGTCGCTGTTCGAGCGCATGTCCGCCAACATTTCCTATGCGTTGGACAATTTCACGCGCGAGACCGCACGGCAGACCAGCGAGCGGGCGACGCGGCGGCTCAACCGCATGTTCGGCGCGCTCAGCGCGACCAACGAAGCCATCCTGCGTGCGAAAACCGAGCAGGAACTGTACCAGCTCGTGTGCGATGCCTCCGTGCATGGCGGCGAGTCGCTGGCGACATTCATTCTGCTGAAGGAGCAGGACTCGCATTGGTTGATGCCGGTCGCCGGCACCGGCGAGAACCTGGAGATCGTGGCCCAGACCCGCTACTCCGCCGATCCAGAGAATCCTTACGGTCGCGGTATTTCCGGCGAGGTGTTTCGCACGCAGAAGCCCTTTGTCGAACGCAATCTCGCGCGTCGCACCAAGGGAACACCGTGGGAGCAGGCCAATATCAAGACCAGGGTTGCCGCCTGTATCGCGGCGCCCCTGATCAAGCATGGCCAAAGCATCGGCGTCATCCTGTCCTTCCTCAGCCAGTCCTGGGCGAACGACGAGGAAATCGTCGCGCTCATGTTGCGTATCGCCGAGAACGTTTGCTTCGCCATCGAAAATTTCGACCGTGAAGCCGAGAAGGCGCGGATCGCCGAGGAGGAAGATCGCCTGGCGCGCATGTATGCGGCGCTCAGTGCGACCAACGAGGCGATCCTGCGTGCGCATTCCCGGGCCGAACTCTTCGACCTCGTGTGCGAAGCGACGGCGAAGGGCGCCAAGTTCAGCTCGGCCACCATCGCGCTCGTCGATCGCGATGCCGAGCTGCTCCGCGTTGTCGCCTGCTACGGGCCGAACGCGGATGCGGTGCGCGCCTTCAAGTTTTCCACCTCCGACCAGGTGCCCGAGGGGCGGGGGCTGACAGGAACCGCCTTCCGGACACGCCAACCCTGCGTCAGCAATGACGTACTGTCCGACGACCGGATCAAGCCCTGGCAGGCCGACGCTCGCAGCAACGGCATCGGATCCTCCGCTGCGCTGCCGCTGTTCAACGGCGACCGCGTCGAAGGCGTGTTCCTTTTCAACTCGCCCGAACGCGGCACGTTCACGCCCGAATTCGTCGAGCTGCTGCAACGGCTCCAGGCCAATGTCGCCTTCGCGCTGGACAATTTCGACCGGGCTGAAGAGCGGTCGCGGGCCGAGGCGCAGAGGGAGCGCCTGACGCGCATGTTCGCGGCGCTGAGCGACACCAATGAAGCGATCGTGCGGGCCAAGTCGCGCACTGAGCTGTTCGAGCTGGTGTGTCAGGCCGCGTCCACCGGCGGAAGATTCACCTCGACGACCATAGCGCTTGCCAGGGCCGACGGCGATCAACTCGAGATCGTCGCGGCCGCGGGGCCGTCCGCAGAGACCACCCGGAACGTTCGCCTTTCCGTCGACGCCGACCGGCCTGAAGGCCGCGGCATGAGCGGCACGGCGTTCCGCACCCGGCAGCCCTGTGTCAGCAACGATTATGTGAATGACGGCCGCGTGAGCGCCTTCCATGCCGTCCTGCAAGGCGACGGCGCGCGTTCCGGCGCGGCATTCCCGCTGATCACGCACGACAAGCCCGTCGGCGTCATGATCTACATGTCGACGGAGCAGGACACCTTCACCGGCGGGTTCGTCGAGCTGCTGCAACGCCTCGCCGGCAACGTCTCCTTTGCGATGGAGAATTTCGATCGCGCCGACGAGAAGAACCGGGCGGACGAGCGGATCGAGTACCTCGCTTCGCACGACAGCCTGACAGACCTTCCGAACCGCGAGACCTTCAATGGGTTGCTCCGCGAGGCCATCGACGCGGCGCAGCGCCACGATCACCGCTTCGCGGTGCTGTTCATCGATCTCGACCGCTTCAAGGTCATCAACGATTCGCTGGGTCACGAGGCCGGCGACCTGCTCCTGCTCGAAGTGGCCAACCGGCTGCGCGGCGCGCTGCGGAAAAGTGACGTGGTCGCGCGTCTCGGCGGCGACGAGTTCGTGGTGATCCTCGATCAGTGCGGCGAGGTCGACGACGTCCAGCGCATCGCGACCGGGCTGTTGACGGCGCTCGCCGAGCCCATGGAGCTGGCCGGTCACGAGTGCCACACGACGGCGTCGATCGGCATCGCGATGTATCCGGCCAACGGCTCCGACGCCCAGACGCTGACCAAGAACGCCGATATGGCGATGTATCTCGCCAAGGAAGACGGCAAGAACGGCTATCGCTTCTTCTCCAAGGAAGTGAAGACGCAGTCGATCGAGCGGCTGTCGCTGGAGAGCGCGCTGCGCCGGGCGCTGGAGCGTGAGCAGTTCTCGCTGAACTACCAGCCCAAGGTGGACATCGACACCGGCCAGATCACCGGCGTGGAAGCGCTGCTGCGCTGGACGCATCCCGATCTCGGCAACGTTTCGCCGGCGCAATTCATTCCGCTCGCCGAGGAGACCGGACTGATCGTGCCGATCGGCCGCTGGGTGCTGAATGAAGCCTGCGCGCAGGCCATGGCCTGGCAGCGCCGCGGCCTGTTGCCGGTTTCGATGGCGGTGAACCTGTCGCCGCGGCAGTTTACCGACGAGCATCTGCTGCAGGACGTCGACGAGGCGCTGGCCGCAAGCGGCATGTCGCCGGTGCTGCTCCAGCTCGAAGTCACCGAGAGCATGATGATGCGCAATGTCGGTCGCGCGCTCAAGGTGCTCGACGCCATCCAGAGCCGAGGTATTCGCCTCGCCATCGACGATTTCGGCACCGGCTATTCGTCGATGTCGCTGATGAAGCACTTCCCGATCGATACCATCAAGATCGATCGCTCCTTCGTGCGAGACCTGCCGCGGGATTCGGAAGACCAGGCGATCGCGCAGGCGATCATCAGCATAGGCAAGGCGCTCGGCATGACCGTCGTCGCCGAAGGCGTCGAGAACGCCGAGCAGGAGGCGTTCCTGCGGACCCATGGCTGTGACGAGATGCAGGGCTTTCTGATTTCCAGGCCATTGCCGGCGCCGCAGATGGCCAAGTTGCTGCGGCCGATGGTGATGCCTGTCGCGCCACCGCTCCAACCCGAGCCGGATCTTGCCGCCGAAGAAGCCGCTGCGCTACGGTTGAAACGCGCCGTCATCTAGCGGCTGCGGATGCAGCTCGCGGACGTCGTGATCTCCGCCCTCGGTCCTGCTCGGAAAATCCTGCGGCCCCGTCAGCGACGTCTGCTCGACGAACAGCGCGAGAATCGCACGTGCGCCTTCGGCAAAGCTCGCGCCTTCGTTCAAGTCGAGTATCGTGCACCATGCGCCGCTCATCAGCTCTTGGTCGTCGAACACCGCCATGGCCGGCCCCCACCACCAGGCGGGCGCCGGCGAGCGCTCGTCCGCGGGCACGACGTGCCAGCGGGCGAACTCCTCCATGACGCGCTCGAACTCCAGGCGTGCAGCCCGATGCATTCGCTCCATGCTCCCTGGGCCCGGTGCTTGACGGCGGGCCGACGCGCGGACGTGATCGTGGCCTTGACGCTCGGAAAAATCGGCTCGCGCAATCGGCCAAGCCACGCAAGGCCGGCATCATCGCCGGCGACGCGGAAAATACGGTCGCTGAACATCTGCCAGCGCCGACGATCATCACTATCCTAGCCGTTCAGGCCCCCGCCGGACAAGGCGCGAACGCTCGCGCCGCCTAGCGCGACCTTTGCGGATGCGCCTTCTGGTGCCAGGCCCAGGCGGTGCGGATGACCGTGGGCAGGTCGGAGTGACGCGGCACGAAGTTCAGCACTTTTCGCGCAGCAGAAGGATCCGCGACCAGATAAGTGGGATCGCCGGCGCGGCGCGGCTTGATGGTGTGCGGCACCTCGCGCCCCGTCTCCTGCCTGATGGCGGTGAGGATCTCGCGCACGGAAAAGCCGGAGCCGGTGCCGAGATTGAAGCTGCCGCCGGAGTGTCCCTGCTCCAGCAGCTTGAGCGCAGCGACATGCGCGGCAGCGAGGTCGGTGACGTGGATGTAGTCGCGGATCGCGGTGCCGTCGGGCGTGTCGTAATCGTCGCCGAACACGGCGAAGTCGACATAACCCTGCAAGGCCATCATGGCGCGCGGAATGAGATGGGTCTCGTTGTCACGCAACTCGCCAATGCCGCCGGCCGGATCGGCGCCGCTGGCGTTGAAATAGCGCAGGCAGAATGCGCCGAAACCATAGGCCGCGCGGTAATCAGCGAGCATGCGCTCGATCATCCACTTCGAGGCGCCGTAGGGATTGATCGGTGCGCAGGGAAAGTCCTCGGGCAACTCCTTGGAATCGGCGTTGCCGTAGACGGCGCCGGTCGAGGAGAACACGATGCGCGTGCAGCCCGCGTTGCGCATCGCCTGCAACAACGATAGCGTGCCCTGTACGTTGTTGATGTAGTATTTCTGCGGGTCGGTCATGGATTCACCGACGAGGCTTGCCGCCGCGAAATGCATCACCGCCGTGACCTTGTGATCGGCGAAGGCGCGTGCCAGCGCCGCGCCGTCGAGCAGATCGCCCGTCACCAGCGGGCCGGCCACGAAGTTGCGATGACCTGTCGAGAGATTGTCGTAAACGACGGGCTGATAGCCGGCGGCGGTCAGTGCGCGGCAGGCATGCGAGCCAATATAGCCCGCGCCTCCTGTGACGAGGACAGTCGGTCGGTCAGTCATGTCGTCTTCCACTCTTCTTTCAGCGATTGAAAGGCCGGTTGCGGCTGAAGAGAAGATAGAGCGCGCGGGGGTTGGTGGTCAAATAGCGCCAGAGCAGCCGGCGTGGCTCGAGCCAGGTGCGCCAGGCCCATTCGAGTCCGATCTTCTGCATCCATTGCGGCGCGCGGGACCTGCTGCCCGATAAAAAGTTGAACAATCCGCCCGACGTCTTGATAACGCCAACATTGGACATAAGCGGTGTGAATTCCTCGACAAAAGCCTGTTCGTTGGGCACACCGAGCGCGACCCACAGATAATCCGGCGCGAGCGCGTTGATCTCTTCGACTTTCGCGCGCAGAGCGTCGCCACGGAGATAGCCGTGGCTGTGCCCGACGATCTTGAGGTTCGGATACATCTTCTGGACGTTCTCGACCGCAGCGGCGTTCTCGGCCTCGCTGGCGCCGAACATGTAGAAGGTGCGGCCGAGCGCTTCCGCCTTGCGTGCGACGATGTGGAACAAATCCGTGGTCGCGACGCGCTCGGGCAGCGGGAACCAGGATTGCAGCTTCGAGGCTGCCACCAGCGGCTGGCCGTCGGCATTGATCAGGTCGGCGGCGCGGAACAAGCGTTCGGTCTGCGGCTCCGTCGAGCAGCGCGCCAGCACCTCGCCGTTGGCGGAGGTCAGGTAGAGGGGACGGCCGATGCGATGGCGCGGATCGGTGGCCTCGATCATGAAGTCGGCGGTCGCTTCCAGGTCGAGTGCGGCCATGCGGAGGCCGCCGACGGTGACGCGCGGTACGTCGGCGGTTGCGGCCCGGCCTTCGAGATTGACGCGGCGCTCAAGCATATTGTCGGCCTCGCTGGCGCGCTTGGGTTGCGGGGGTGAGCTCGTCGAGCACGACGCCGACGAGCTTGCGCTCGGCGTGGCCGAGTGCGGTCAAGATCTCTTCCAGGCTGTCGTTGATGTCGAGGCTGGTCGGCAGCACCGCCACCAGCGCGTCGGCGTCATCGAGCAGCTTGCGGCCGCGAGCCGCGAGCGGCATTGCGGGGCCGTCGAGGATCACGAGGTCATAGCCGCCGGCGGAGCGTGCCTGCGCAATGGCCTTGCGGATGGCGTCGGCCGCCTTGCCGGCATCGTTCTCCGCAGCCGGCAGCACCGAGATGCCGTTGACCGTCTTGATCTCGCGCGCGGCCTTGCTGCCGATCGAGAGCCAGCCGAGCCTGCTTGGTTCGCTTTTGCTGGTAGGGTTGAGCTTGTTGGAGAGCGAGTGTGCCTGATGATCGGCATCGATCATCAGCACACGGGCGCCGTCACGCGACGCTGCGAGCGCAAAGTTCAGCGCCGTCACGCTGCGCCCGACGGTCTCGCCGGCACCGACCAGCGCGATGACCGGCGTCGCCTTGTTGTCGGCACGCCGGGCCACTGCGCCGCGCATGTCGCGCCAGGCGTTGAGCAGCGTCGTCAGGGGAAAGCCGGGGCGTAGCGTCGGCCAGCCGAGGCGGGTGAGGTCGACGCCGCCGCCGGTCGCGAGGATGGCGCCCAGCGTGTGGAGGACGTCGGCCTCCTGGAGGCGCGCGATCAGCGGCTTTTCGATCAGGGGCTTTTCGACCATCGAAGGTTGCAGCGGTGGCGCCGCAAGTTCGGGCGGGGTCTGCGCAACTTCCGGGGCTAGCGAAACCTGCTGAGGCTCTGCGACCTCGGGAGCCCGCGAAATCTCCGGAGCTCGGGGAGGCGGAGGCGCAGGCGTGCGCTGGGGACGGGCCGGCTCCGGCGCCGGCGCGGCCGCGCCGGCGAACAGGAATTCAGCCGCGACGAACCAGCTCGAAGCAGCGAGCGCGCCGAAGATCAGGCCGATCATGGCGAATATGCTCATCGCCGGCGGGAACGAGCGCCGCTGCGGCACCGTAGCTTCGCCGATGACCCGCGCTGCCGAGGTGTTCAGGCTTTCCTGTTCCTCGGTCTCGCGCGAGCGCTTGAGGAATGATTGATAGACATCGCGGCTGGCGTCGGCCTCGCGCTCGAGTTCGCGCAGGCGCACGGCGGCCTGGCTGAGCTGGAGGCTCTGCCGCTTCTGTGCTTCCAGCGCCCGGTTGAGTGAGGCCTCGTAGTCGCGGGCGCGCGTCAAATCGTTCTTGGCGGCCTGGGCGAAGCGATCGATCTCCTCGCTAATCGTGCGCTTGAGATCCTCGACCTGCTTCTCGGTCTGGCGCAGCGCCGGATGGCGCGGGCCAAGCTCGCCGGTCTGCTCTGCATATTTCTTGCGCGCATCGGCATATTGCGCGCGCAGGTTCGCGATGGTCGGCGATTGCAGCGCCTCGGGAATTGCGCCGGCATCCGCCGCCGTACGCCGGCTGGCCTCGATCTGGTCGAGCCGTGCCTGCGCATCCATCGTCGCCGCACGGGCCGCGGAAAGCCGCGCGTTGCTGGAGGAGAGCTGCTGGTCGCTGATCAGTGCGTCCTGGGTGCCGACGAAATTGTTCTGAGCCTTGTAGGTCGCGAGCGCAGTCTCGGCGTTGCGCAGCCGCTCGCGCAGCTCCTTCAGGCGGCCGGAGAGATCGCTGGTGGCGCGCCGTGCGGCCGAAGCCTGCGAATTGCGGGATTCCGTGAGGTAGGCGTTGGTCAGCGTGTTGGCGAGCATCGCCGCCTTCGCGGGATCGGTCGCCCAGACCTCGATGTCGACGATGAAGCTCTTGTCGGTCTTGCGGATCGTGATGTGCCTGTTCAGCGCGTCAAGCGCCGCAAGTTGCGCTTCCTTCTTGTCCGCCGCGGAGGGCGCGCGGGGCTGAAGGCCGATCAGGCCGAGCAGCGACGACATCAGGCTTTTGCTGTCGCCGCCGCCGAATTCGGGATCCTTGTCGAGATTGGCCTGCTGGATCACCTGGAGCAGAACGCTGTTGGAGGTGATCAGGCGCGCCTGGCTCTCCACCACCATGGACATGCCGGAGACGTCCTGCGCGCGCGGCGTGAGTTCGCGATCGACGAGCTGAAGCTCGCGCGGGTCGACATAGAGCTGTGCGGTGGCGGTGTATCGGGGCGTCAGGCTCTTGCCGATGGTAACGGCAAGCGTCGCGCCGAGCAGGGCGGCGGCGGCAATCGCGACCTTTCGCCGCCAGAGCAGGTTGACGAGCTCCAGCACGTTGAAGCCGGCCTGAGGCCTCTGTTGCGGAGCATCCGGTCTGGCCCGCTCTATTGGCTGGTTATAGTCCAGCATGATCCCCAGCTTTCATTCCAACTGCCGCGGGCTGAGGGGTTACTCTTCGCTCTACGCCACGCACCCGGGATATAGGTGCCCAATCAACGCAACAGGGAAAATTAACCATACTCATTGAGGGACTATTCACCGAAATGGCAAACAAAGCGTTTAAGCGCACGCCACATTTCGGCGCGCCGCTGTGAGGCGCGCCCTCAGAGATTAACGGTTCGTTACCGCGCGCGGCATGGCCGCGAGGCTCCGCTCGCCCAGCGATAGGCCGCGCGCGCGTCATCGCCGTCAGCGCTTCCGCAGGATGACGTGATAGTCGCCGTGGCGGACGTCGGTGCCGCGGGGGAGCACGGCGTTCAGCACAGCGGCGCCGGCATCGACCAAAGCGGCGAACAGCGGCCTGCGCCTGCGCATCTCGGGATAGCGTGGACTCTCGACCTCACGGCGGTAGCTCATCTCAAGGCCATTGGCGGCCGCGAACGCCTCGAGCCGGGGCAGCGTCACCAGCGGATGGAAGAAGGTCGGGAACGGCGGCTCACCGGGCAGGCCGGCATCCTTGATGCCGCGGATGTGCCGGTAGAACCAGACGTGAAACCAGTGCGGCGAATATTTGGTGACGACGCCGGAGAGCGAGCGCGGATTGGGCGCGCCGATCAGGATCATCCCGCCGGGCTTGAGCGCATCACGGAAATTCAGGAGCGCAGCGTCGACGTTGGGCAGATGTTCGATCACGTTGTAGCAGATCACGAGATCGAAGGTTTCGCGCCCGAAGCGGTAGGTCTGCACGTCGCCGAGGATCGCCTCGTCCGCGTAGGTGTTGTTGCGGACCTGGTCCTCGTCGATGTCGACGACGGTGACGTGGCTGCGGCTCAGCAACTCCGTCGGCAGAACGCTGCACGAGCCGCCGCCGGCTTCATAAATGGCGAGCCGGCCCTGTGGCAGCTCGCCGCGCAGCACGTCGTGAACGGCGAGCAGGCTGTCGCGGGCTTCGCCGGGAATCAGATCGTGCAGCGCCGGGGTATGTGCAGCGGCCGCGGGAACACTGATCGCCGTGGCTGTCGCGAAATCGATCGTGGCTGGCTTGTTCATATTCTCTGACCGAGCTTGTTCGATTCAAATTTACAGGAAAAGTCTCGCGTCCCCGAAGAGCAAATCTGACGCCGCGGCCCTTCACCGGTCGCGGTGCTTACGGCCGCGTTAATGCGCATTTGCGTTAACTACGGCATCGTTCATGTCGAGCCGTCGCCAGCGCGATGGACTGCAAATTGCACTATCATGCGCGCAAGTTTTCGCAGGAGAAACACGCGAAAGCGGTTAAGTGCATCGTGTTGGGGCGGGACGGGGGTGATCGGCCAGCGTGGCGCCATCCCGCGCTCCGGGCCGGCCGTTCATTTTGGGACGCATCTGTCCCGGGGCGATGTGCCGTCGCGGGTCGGCGACGATCCGCGCGATTGAAGCAGGGCTTTTTCAATATATCTCGGACATCAAGAACGCCATGACCATGATCCCGACAGACCTGTCCGCCAGCCGGCTCTCGGATGCCGTAAGCGATCCCAACCGGGAGATCGCGGCGAGCTCCCGCGTCATCGACCTGTCGGTCGGCATCGTCGTCTGCATTCCCTGCTTCCGCCGCCCGCAGCATCTGCGGCTGACTCTGGAATCGGTCGCGAGCCAGCGCACTCCGCGCTCCTTTGCCGTCGTCATGGTCGAGAACGATGCCGCGCGGCGCGAGAGCGCGCCGGTCGCCGCCGAGTTTCTGGCCGATGGCAGGCTCCAGGGCATCTGCCTCGTCGAGAAGCGCCAGGGCAATTGCCAGGCAATCAACGCCGCGTTCGAGACGGCGCAGGCACTGTTTCCGGCCGCGACCCGCTTCCTGATGATCGACGATGACGAGATCGCCTCGCCCGACTGGCTCGAGCTGATGGTTCGCACCGCGGAGGCGACCGGCGCCGACATCGTCGGCGGACCGGTGCTGCCGGTCTTCGACGACGACAGTCAGCCCTGGCTGTCGCGTCATCCGGCTTTCTGTCCCGCCTATGATTACAGCGGCGCGGTGCCGCTGATCTATGGCTGCGGCAATTGCCTGATCACCCGCGCGGCGTTCGAGCGGTTTGGCCGTCCTGCCTTCGATCTGCGCTTCAACTTCCTTGGCGGCGGCGACTGCGATTTCTTCTCGCGGTGTCGCGATGCCGGCATGACCTTCCACTGGACGGCTGAGGCGGTCATCACCGAGACCGTGCCGCAGAGCCGCACCAGCCTCGGCTGGATCGCAAAGCGTGGCCTGCGCATCGGTGCGATCAACTATCGTGTGGAGTACAAGGCCGCGCAGGGCGCGGGAGCCCGGGCGCGGGTGTACGCGCGGATGCTGGGACGGCTGCCGCTGTCGCTGGTGCGCGCGGCCGGTCTGCTGCCGTCGTCGAAGGCCGTCGTCGCCATGCATCCCGTGATGGTCGCGCTCGGCTCCATGCTCGCGGCGGTCGGCATCGAGCCGAAGCCTTATGAGGCCTCGAAGATCGTGTCCTGACGCCGCTGTGATGGACTAGATGCCGAAACAGGCGAGGACCACCCGGAGCGCCGAGCGCGGCAACGATTTGAGCGATCGGCGGCCGATCATCCCGAGATAGGTGAAGGCTTCGCGATACCTGCCGAAGCGGACCGCTTGCATCGCCGAATAGGTGACGAGATGAATCTCGGCAGCCTGGCGCAGCCTGGCGGCCGTACCCTCCGGCAGTCGCGCCAGGATCAACCCGTCGTCAAAGATTCGCGCGATCGCCGGAAAGAAATCCTGCGGCGTCCGCACCGCCGCGTTCATGGTGTTGGCCGTATGCAAGCGATAGTCGAGCAGGAGTCCGGGTGCGAACTCGAACTCGCCGATCGCGGCGAGGCGGCACCAGCAGTGCCAGTCTTCGCAATATCTGAGGGAGACGTCGAAGCCGCCTATGGCGCGGAAGGCCTCTGCGCGTGCGAGCGCGATGCCGCCATTGACGATGAAATTGCCTGCCGCGAGCCGCGTCAGCACGTCGCCGGACGGCTTGCGGCGTCCTTTCAAGAGGTCGCGCCGGCCGATCTGCCGTCCCTCGCTGTCGATCGTATTGTAGTCGCCGTAGACGAGAACCGCGCGGGGAGCACCGCGCGCTGCGGCCAGCAGTGCCGCCACCGCGCCGGGGCGCAGGCGGTCGTCGGCATCGAGGAAGAGGAGCCAGTCGCCGCTCGCATGTCGCGCGCCGAAATTGCGCGCGGCTGATACGCCGGCGGAGTCGTTGGTCATCAGGCGCAGCCGCGGATCACGGATGCCAAGGACGATCGAAGCGGTACCGTCGGTCGAACCGTCGTCCACGACGATCACTTCGGTGATCTCGCGTTGCGTCAGTGCGCTTGCGATGGTTTCGCCGACATAGGCCGCAACGTTCTTGGCGGGGATGACGACGGACACCGATCCGGCCGCGCTTGTCGGCAGCGGAACGCTCAGGCCTGTCGTCACGCGCGAGCTGGCCGGCAATTCGAGAATGTCTTCGGCGGTGATCAAGCTGCGGCTCGTATTTAAGGTTCTGTTAACCAGGGCGCATATGCCGAGCTGGCGACGCCAGCGATCGCAACGTCGGCCGCTGCGGATGACACCCATATTACGGTGGAATCGTTTCCGGGAGGACCTGCGCTGCTGCGGTTTCGTAGATTAGCGTTAAGCCGGGAGCATTAAGCCTGTCGCAAATTTGGAAGAGTGCGGTAGCTGGTCCCATGCGAGAATGAGGACCCGATTGCCGCGGATGAACCCAGTGCCCGCAAAGACGTTCGATTACGATCCCGACGACATGGTCCTCAACCTCTTCTACGAGGACAAGGACGACCGCTGGTTTCCCGGTGACCGACATCTGCGGCGCCTGGCGCGTCGCATGCTGATCGGCGAGCCGCGCATGAGCGGACAGCTTCGCGTGTTCCTCAATCTCTGTGCGGGGCTCGACCGGCTCGGCATCCGCTACCGCGTCAACGACTATCGCCATATCGCGAAGCATCACGAGGAGGTCGCGTGCATCATCGGCCGCACCTTCCTGCTCGACAAGTTCGCGTGGAAGAACCCGATCCTGCTTGGCGTCGCCGCCCACAATCATCCGCTCGACGATCCCGACCTGTTCAAGCGGCTGCCGGTCAAGAAGGTTGTGGTGCCCGGCGATTGGTATGCCGATATGTACCGGCCGTATTGGCCCGACACGGAGGCCTGGCCGGTCGGCATCGACACGGATCTCTGGGCGCCGTCGCGTCCGTCGCAAAAGACCGTCGACGTCCTGATCTACGACAAGGTCCACTGGGATCGTGAGCGCTATGCGCCGGAGCTGGTCGAGCCGGTCCGCGCCCGGCTCATCAAGGAGGGCCGCTCGTTCACGGAACTGCGTTACGGCAGCTACAAGGAAGAAGACTATCAGGCCGCGCTGGCGCGTTCGCGTGCGATGATCTTCCTGTGCCAGAACGAGAGCCAGGGCATTGCCTATCAGCAGGCCTTGTCCTGCGGCGTGCCGGTGTTTGCCTGGAATCCCGGCGGCCCGTGGCGGGACCCCGATTATTATCCGCACCGGGTGAGGTTCGAGCCGGTGTCGTCGGTGCCATATTGGGATGACCGTTGCGGCGCCAGGTTCGTCGACATCGCGGGGTTCGAGGCGGGCTGGGAGGATTTCTGGGCCGGGTGCGCCGCTGATACATTCGATCCGCGCGGCTATGTGCTCGACAATCTCACGCTCGAGCAGCGGGCGCTGCAATATTACGAGATCGCGCGAAGCGTGGCGGGGAAACAAAAGGCGGCCAGGGCGCCAGCCGCATCCGGCATGCCGGTTGACGGATGCTTAACGGGGGTAGGCTAAGCCCGAGCGATCCCGCGCCCTCATCTTGGTCTCGAGGCATGGATCGCAACGCCGCAGACATGATTGACGCCGAGGTCCGATCGCTGGGCCACCTGCTGCGTGACATGTTTGCGAAGCTGAATGCCGTGCAGGCGGGGCGCTGCCTCGTCGCAGTTGCGGCCCTGCTACTGGTGCTGGTAACGCTCGATCCCTTTCCGGACCTGCGTAGCGAAGACGCGACCGCCGTCGTCGGCGGGCGCATGGCGCTGACCTACATCGTTTTCGGCCTCCTCGCCGCGGTCGCGGTGCTGTTCGTCGCCGCCACCGATGCGCCCGCGCTGAAGAGCCTGGTGACACCGCTGCATGTTTGTCTCGTCGGCTGGCTGTTGATCAACATCCTCTTCTCCGAGAGCCGCGGAGTCTCGATCCAGCGCTTCGTGCTCGCGGCCAGCGTGACGTCGCTCGCCGTCCTGTTGCCTCTGCTGCCGCCGACGCGGCCGAGCTTCAACTTGTGCCTGGGCATTGCTGCGCTCGTGCTGCTCGCGCTCTGCTATCTCGGCGTCTTCCTTGCGCCGGAATATTCGATGCACACCGCGCTCGACCTCACTGAGCCGCAGCTCGCCGGCGACTGGCGCGGCAGCTTCGGGCACAAGAACGTTGCCTCGCCGGTGATGACCATCCTGGCCTATGTCGGCATTTATCTCTGGGCCGCCGGATCGTTCGTGATGGGCCCCGCGGTCGCAGGACTCGCCGGCATCTTCCTGATCTTGACCGGCGGCAAGACGTCGACGGCGCTGTGTCTGGCGATCTACGGGCTCGCATCGCTGGTCTTCGTAACGCGAAGCTTGTGGCTGAAGCGGCTCATCTGCTTCGCGCCGCTGATCGCGATGAACCTGCTCACGGTCGGAACCGCTGCGAGCCCGGCGCTCGCAGCCGTCACGAGGCTGCTTCCTATCGATCCGACCTTCACCGGCCGCTCCGACATCTGGCAGTTTGCGCTCGGGGCCGTTGCCGAAAAGCCCATAACGGGCCACGGCTACGCGGCGTTCTGGGACGGCGTGACAGAGCGGCAGACCGCCCAGGGCGCTGAATGGGCGACGACCGCCGCCCATAGCCACAACAGCTATCTCGACCTTGCGGTCACAATCGGCCTGCCGGGGCTGATGCTCGTCATTCTCGTCTTCGTGCTGTCACCGCTCAATAACTTCCAGACCGCCCAGGCTCACAACCGCAGCAGTGCGCTGGCAAAACTGTTTCTGACCATCTGGCTGTTCTGCCTGTACTACGGGACGACCGAGACCTTTCTGCTCGATCGGCAGAATCCGATCTGGTTCATGTTTGCGCTTGCGGTGGCGGGATTGCATTTCCTCGCCAGGTTCCAATGCGTGGAGCAGACGGAGCCCGGTCGTTAGCGCTTATCGGGACATGGACGCCCGGGCGCGCGCTGGGACGCGAGCGCTTAACGATCAGCAGCGATGTCCCTGTTTGCCTGCGACAAAACATAATCTATCTGGACACATTCAGTAACTGTATGCCTCTCGGATGACGTTTCTCAGCGTCGAGCAACCAGATGATCGAGTGTCCAGCACGTCGGGAATCACGGTCGATTTCGTGCGTGACTGGCCGCAGGCTGCATTGCGCCTGAATGCAGGCCATCGCCTCGCGTTCCAGCATGGTTACTGGCTCGGCCCCTGGTACACGGCGTTTGACGACGTCGCGCCGCTGATCGCCGTGATTTCCGATGCCGCCACCGGCAAGGATATCGCGATGGTGCCAATGATCAGCCACACGAGGCGCGGCATCCGCATCGTCGAATTCGCCGACCTCGGCGTCGCCGACAACAATGCACCGATCCTCGCCTGCGACGCTGCCCTCGACGCAAGCGATGCGCGCAGGGTTGCGACCGCATTGGTCGAGGCGTTGCGCGCCTTGCCCGACGGCTCCGATCTGCTGCGCCTGAAGAAGATGCCGGCCGATGTCGGCGGCAAGCCGAACCCGCTGGTGTCGCTCGGCCGGATCGGATCCTGCTCTCTCAACGGCAATCTCGTCCTCACCGGGGACGACTATGCGGACTATCAGGCCTCGATCCGCCGCATGCAGATGCCGCGCTGCTGGCGCGTCTTCAGCCGGCACAAAGGCGCGCGGTTCGAGATCGCCATGGATGTCGCGCGCGCGAGAGAGTTGCTGGACGTGATGGATGCCCAGCAGCAGGCGCGCATGCAAAAGCTCGACTCGCGGTTCGTCCTCAACGACGAGACTCATGCGAGGTTCTATCGCGAGGTCGCCCGGCTGGGTGTTGCGGAAGGTTATGCCGTCATCTCGGCGCTCGTATGCGATGAGGGCGTCGTCGCCACCACGTTCGGCGTCAGGCGCCGTGCCACCTATTTCCTCCTGCGCATCAGTCACGCGGGCAATTCATGGTCGAGCTGCTCGCCGGGGCTGCTCGTCACCGAGCGCACCATCGCGGCGCTGCATATGCAAGGCGTGCGCCGCTTCGATCTCGGCATCGGCAATCAGGACTACAAGCGCCGCTTCGGCGTCGAACCGGTGCCGCTGACCGATGTCAGCGTCGCGTTGTCCTGGCGCGGCGCTCCTTATGCATTGCGCGATCATGCCGCGCAGGGCCTGCGCCGCCACCCGAGGCTCGCAGCCCTCGCGGCGAGGGCGATGGGCAAGGCGCGCTAAAGCAAAAGCGCCGCGATGCGGCGCTCTTTGTCCCGATGTGGGCAGATTTACGATCCCGTGCAGCCTGCACAATGCAGGCGGCCGCGCGAGGCGCGGAAGAGGCTGCGGCAATACCAGCGTCGCGCCAGCGCCTGGGCGGGCTTGCGGATCATCTGGGCGATCAACAAAAGTTCGAAAGTCATTCGTATCGCTCTTGGTCGCTCTTGCCCAATATTCTGCCAACAGAGATGGAGCGGCATTCCCGAAAGAGAATGCCGCCCGCGTCGCATCAGCTATGCAGTCGATCGCGATGCTTAAACTCAGCCGTGCAGTTTCCTGGCGGTCTCCGCGATCTGGCGCCCCTGATAGCGTGCGCCGGCGAGCTCGTTGGCGCTGGGCCGGCGGCTGCCGTCGCCGCCCGTGATCGTGGTGGCGCCATAGGGCGCGCCGCCGGTGACCTCATCGAGTTTCATCTGGCCAGCAAAGCCGTAATTCATGCCGACGACGACCATGCCGAAATGCAGGAGATTGGTGATGATCGAGAACAGCGTCGTCTCCTGGCCGCCATGCTGGGTCGCGCTCGAGGTGAAGGCACCGCCGACCTTGCCGTGCAGCGCGCCCTTGGCCCAAAGCCCGCCGGCCTGATCCAGGAAGTTCGCCATCTGCGAGGACATCCGGCCGAAGCGGGTGCCGGTGCCGACGATGATCGCGTCGTAATTGACGAGGTCCTCGATCTTGGCGACGGGTGCGGCCTGGTCCAGCTTGTAATGTGAGGCCTTGGCGACCTCGGCCGGCACCAGCTCCGGCACGCGCTTGATGTCGACGGTGACGCCGGCCTCGCGCGCGCCTTCGGCGACGGCATTGGCCATCGCCTCGATGTGGCCATAGGCGGAATAATAGAGGACGAGAACTTTGGTCATGGTGGTCTCCGGTTTAGATCTGATGGCTAGTTGTTGGGACGTCCGGGCTCGTCCCGGGCATCCACGTTTCTGTTTGCGGGCGGATGGGCCTGATGGCCGGGAAAAGCCCGGCCATGACGGCAATCATCGTTACGCTGCGTCGACGAGCACGAGCTCGGAGTCTTCGAGGGCAGTGATCTTCAGCCGATCCTCGTCGCGGATTGCGGCGCCGTCGCGGGCGTTGACGCGCACACCGTTGACCTCGACTGAACCAGCCGCGGGAACCAAATAGAGATGCCGCGCCTTCTGCGGCTCGTACTCCGCGCTCTCACCGGCCTTCAGCGTGGTGGCGAGCACCCGCGCGTCCGCGCGGATCGGCAGCGCGTCCGCATCGTCTTCGAAACCACTTGCGATGGTGACGAGCTTGCCGGAGCGGCCCGCCTTGGGGAACGGCTTCGAGCCCCAGGTCGGTTGTCCCCCCGCGTGCCGTGGGCTCGATCCAGATCTGGAAGATCCGTGTCTTGGTCGGCTCCAGATTGTACTCGGAGTGGCGGATGCCGCTGCCGGCGCTCATCACCTGCACGTCACCCGCCTCGGTGCGGCCCTTGTTGCCGAGGCTGTCCTGATGGGTGATCGCGCCCTCGCGCACATAGGTGATGATTTCCATGTTGGCGTGAGGATGCGCGGGGAAGCCGGTGTTCGGCGCGATCTCGTCGTCGTTCCACACCCGCAGGGCACCGTGACCCATGTTGTCCGGGTCATAATGGCTTGCGAAGGAGAAATGATGCTTGGCCTTGAGCCAGCCGTGATCGGCGCCGCCGAGCTTTGCGAAAGGTCTGAGTTCGATCATCTGCGTAATTCCTTGGGTTGAACGGATGGCGGTTGGGATCAGGCGCCGAACCCGCCGTCGACGTTGAGTACGGTACCGGTGACGAAGGAGGCTTCAGGGCTTGCGAGGAAGACGACGCCCGCCGCGACCTCCTCAGGACGGCCGAAGCGCTGCAACGCGTGCTGCTTGCGCTGGGTCTCGGCGAACTCGCCACCGTCCTTCGGGTTCATGTCGGTGTCGATCGAGCCGGGCTGCACCACGTTCACGGTGATGCCGCGCGGGCCGAGGTCGCGTGCCGCGCCCTTGGTGTAGCCAACCACGGCCGCCTTGGTGGCGACGTAGTCGGCAAGGCCCGGAAACGAGGCACGGTCGGCCAGCATCGAACCAACGGTGACAATGCGGCCACCTTCACCCATCAGCTGCGAAGCGGCGCGGATCGCCGCGATCACGCCATGCACGTTGATCGAATCCTGGCGGGCGAGCGCTTCCGTATCGACATTGGCATCGTCGATCGCACCACCGGCGGCAACGCCGGCATTGTTGACGAGGATGTCGAGATGGCCGAATTCCTTCGCCACCGTGTTGACGAGCTGCGTCACGTCGTTTGCCGACGCCTGGTCGGCCTTGTAGGCGCGAGCCTTGACGCCCCGGGCCTTCAGCTCAGTGACGACGGCTTCCGCTTTTTCGGGCGAGGCCACGTAGCTGATGGCGACATCCGCGCCTTGATCGGCGAGAGCGCGCGCAGAGGCCGCGCCGATGCCGCGCGAACCGCCGGTTACGAGGGCAACCTTGCCTGAGAGCTTCTTGGTCATTGGATTTCTCCATTCCCTGAAATTGCGATGACGCTTGGATAAGCCTCCGCCTGTGGTATAGAAATAGAAACTGTTGAAACGCATTGTTTCCTGAAATATCCCGATTGGAGCTCTCCCATGGCAAAACTTCCCGATTTCGAGGCGCTCGCGATTTTCGCAAAGGTCGTGGAGTTGCGGTCGTTTGCGGGTGCCGCGAGCGAGCTTGCGATGTCCAAGGCGACGGTGTCCAAGGCGGTCACCCGGCTGGAGGAGCGGCTCGGCGCCCGCCTGTTCAACCGCACCTCGCGCCGGCTCGCCCTGACCGATGCCGGGCACAAGCTCGCCGAGCGTGCGACGCGTCTCTTGTCCGACGGCGAGGCGGCGGAGAACGAGGCGCTGGCGCAGTCGGTGGCGCCGCGTGGCCTGGTGCGGCTCGCCGTGCCCATGACGTTCGGGATCAAGGCGGTGGCACCGCTGCTGCCGGAATTCTTCGAAACCTATCCGGAAGTCTCGGTCGATCTGCACTTGAGCGATGCGACGGTCGACCTGATCGGCGAGGGTTTTGACATGGCGGTGCGGATCGCGCGGCTGCCGGACTCCTCACTGATCGCGCGCCGGCTGTTCACCATGCCGCGCTTCACGGTGGCCGCGCCGTCCTACCTCAAGCGCCATGGCCGGCCGACGCATCCGATGCATCTGGCCCAGCACAAATGCTTCAGCTACGCCTACCTCACGACGCCCAATGTCTGGCACTACACCAATTCGGCCGGCGAGCAGGCGAGCGTGCGTCCGGGTGGACAGCTTCGGGTCAACAACGGTGAAGCCGTGATGCCGGCGCTGATCGCCGGCCTCGGCATCGCCGAGCTGCCCGAATTCATCGTTGGCGACGCCATCTCCTCCGGCGCTGTCGAAGTGATCCTGAAGGACTGGAAACAGGCCGAAGGCGCCGTGCATCTGGTGACACCGCCTGGCGGCCCGCGCCCCGCGCGCGTCGAGGCGCTCGGCGATTTCCTGGCGGCGAAGCTGCCGGGCACCTGCAAGCGGCGGCCGAAGAAGGGTGCGAGGGCCACATGACTGTCGTAGGGTGGGCAAAGGCGCTCTTGCGCCGTGCCCACCATTCTTGTCGAGAAGAATGCAAATGCCTCAATACAGTCGAGCTAGAGGCAGCACATTCTTCTTCACCGTCGTGCTGGCCGACCATTCAAGCACTTTGCTCATGGACCGCGTTGATCGCCTGAGACGTATTTACCAAGCTGTTCAGCAACGCCGCCCGTTCGAGACCGTCGCGATCTGCATCCTGCCCGACCATCTCCATGCCATTTGGTCGCTTCCGGAACATGATGCCGATTTTTCGTCACGCTAGAATCTGATCAAGGGCGGCTTTTCGCTAGGCCTGGAGCCGCGGGAGCGCTCGGCAAGCAAGCTACTCAAGCGCGAGAAAGGCATTTGGCAGCGCCGCTACTGGTAGCACGCGATTCGCGACGATGCGGACTTGGAGCGGCACGTTGACTACATACACTTCAATCCCGCGAAGCACGGCCTCGTCAAGCGAGCACGCGATTGGCCTCTCAGCAGTTTCCATCGCTATGTCAATGAGGGCACCCTTCTCGTGAATTGGGGAGGGGACGCGCGGGATAATACGGGGCAGTTTGGCGAATGATGGTGGGCACGCTTCGCTTTGCCCACCTACGACATCCCGCTTTGCAATGACGACTACGACACCTTCACGCCGTCGCTTGCGGCGATGCGTTCCAGAGCGGGTTGAGCATGGATAATGCTTCGTAAATCGCGCCTCGCGGCTTGTTCTTGCCGATCGCCACGCCAGAGCGTTTTCGAGCGAAGTGGATACCGGTTCGCGTAAAGAAAACGCGTCAAAATAAGAATCCAGAGACCCGTTCCGATTCCATCGGAACGGAAATGGCTCTAGGCTGAGAGCGAAACAAGAAAAATCGGGGAGGGATCTGCCATGGATCGACGCGATGTCCTGCGCGCCGTTGCTGCATTGCCGTTGTTGCCGGTGGCGTTGCCGAACACGGCCTTCGCGCAAACCTATCCGTTGCGCAACATCACCATGATCGTGCCGTTTCCGGCGGGCGGCCAGGCCGATCTCGCCGCGCGCCCCGTGGCGATGGCGCTGGAGCGAATTCTCGGCAAGCCCGTCATCGTCGACAACCGCGCCGGGGGCGGTGGTGGATCGGTCGGCAACGCTGCGGCGGCGCGCGCCGAGCCCGATGGCTACACGCTGCTGATGACGCTGTCCTCGCTCGCGGTGCTGCCGGAAGCCGATCGGCTGTTCGACCGGCCCGTCGCCTATGAGATCTCGCAGTTCATGCCGATCGCGCGCGTGCTCGCCGATCCCACGCTGCTCGCCGTGCCGGCCTCGGCGCCATGGAAGACGGCGCAGGATTTCGTCGAGGATGCGAAGAAGCGTCCGGGCCAGATCACCTATGGCTCGTCCGGGCCCTACGGCACGCTGCATGTGGCGATGGAGATGTTCGCAAACAGCGCCGGCATCAAGCTGCTGCACGTGCCGTTCCGCGGCGCCGGTCCCGCGCTGACCGCAATCCTCAGCGGTACCGTGCAGGCGATCGCAGCCGCGCCCGGCACGCTGAAGCCGCAGGTCGACGACGGCAAGCTGCGCGTGCTCGGCAATTGCGGCGCGCAGCGCATCGCGAGTTTCCCTGATGTGCCGACGTTCCAGGAGCTCGGTTACAAGGATGTCGAGATGTACATCTGGGCCGGCTTGTTCGCGCAGAGTGCGCTACCGGCGCCGATCGCGACCCGCCTGCGCGAGGCGATGGCGCAGGTGATGACGAGTCCCGACGTGCTCAAATCGTTCGACGCCTCGGGCAGTCTCGTCGCCTATCAGGACGCGCCGGCATTCTCCGAGTTCGTCGCAACCGACAGCGCGCGGCTGATCGCGGCGGTGAAGAAGATCGGCAAGGTGGAGTAGGTTCCAGACGCACTTTCACGTTTTGTTGTTGGTCCAGAACCGCCTCCCGCCTCATTGATTGATGAGGGTTCGACGGAATCGGGAAGGATCGGGACATGCGAAAAGAGCGGATTGCGCTGGGTATGGCGCTCGCGATCGGCGGCATCGTCACACAGGGCGCTGCGTCCGCCGAAGAGTATCGCGGAACGCTGGAACAACAGATGGCCTGCACACCGGATGTGTGGCGCCTGTGCAGCGATCAGATTCCGGATACGAACCGCATTGTCGCCTGCTTGCAGCAGAACACGTCACAGCTCTCGATCGCATGTCGTGCGGTGTTCCAGTCGAACAATCAGGTCCAGCCCCAGCAGCCGGCCCCGCGGAATCGCATCGCGCCGCCGCCGCGCTATAACAATGCGCCGCCGCCTCCACCGGCGCAGCCGCGGTCTTACGATGGAGATGATTAGTGCCGCCCAGACATGATCCCTAAACGTGCGCAGCGGTTTTCCCTCGCGACAAACGCGGAACGCGTTTGCGCGGAGATCATGCTCAAACAAC